>NZ_JAUCDY010000001.1:0-410001 GCF_030362935.1 Thiopseudomonas acetoxidans | reverse complement strand
GACGCTATAGAGCCTACAGGGATGTATTCACGGCGACTTTGCAGAGCTGTGCCTAACACCGACACACAACCAAACACATGAAACAAAATAGAGCAACACTTACAAAACATGGCACCACAATCCAAACCCAACACAAACATGGAACAAGATGTTAGGCACAGAACTGCAAAGCTTGTAGCGCCAAGGATGACGCTATAGAGCCTACAGGGATGTATTCACGGCGACTTTGCAGAGCTGTGCCTAACACCGACACACAACCAAACACCACAGAATAAAGAAAAAGAGAACCCACCCATGAGCCACCAATCCGAGTTAATCAGCCAAGATATTCTCAGCTATCTGGCCCAACACGAACGCAAAGAACTGCTCCGCTTCCTCACCTGCGGCAACGTCGACGACGGCAAAAGCACCTTAATTGGTCGGCTATTACACGACTCAAAAATGATCTACGAAGATCACCTCGAAGCCATCACCCAAGACTCCAAACGCGTTGGCACAACCGGCGATGACATCGACCTAGCCTTACTAGTGGACGGCCTACAAGCCGAACGCGAACAAGGCATCACCATCGATGTCGCCTACCGTTACTTCAGCACCGCCAAACGTAAATTCATCATCGCCGACACCCCAGGCCACGAACAATACACCCGCAACATGGCCACTGGCGCCTCCACCTGCGATCTGGCCATTATTCTGGTCGACGCACGCAAAGGCATGCAAAACCAAACCCGCCGCCACAGCTATATCGCCTCACTGCTGGGCATTCGCCACCTAGTCGTCGCCATCAACAAAATGGACTTAATCGACTACAACCAAGACACCTTCAACGCCATTCGTGAGGACTACCTCGCCTTTGCCGACAAGCTACAGCTCGATGCTGCACAACTGCATTTTGTCCCCCTATCAGCACTCAAAGGCGACAACGTGGTTAATCGCAGCGCACAAATGCCTTGGTATAACGGCCAAACGCTAATGGAGCTGCTGGAAAGCGTTGATATTCACAGCGCCCCCAAACAATCAGCCATGCGCTTTCCGGTGCAATACGTGAACCGCCCCAACCTCAACTTTCGCGGTTTTTCTGGCACGCTGGCCTCCGGCCAAATCCGCAAAGGCGACCCCATTAAAGTGCTGCCCGCCGGCACGCAAAGCAAGGTTAAATCCATAGTCACCTTCGATGGCGAGCTGGATCGCGCCACTGCCGGACAAGCCATTACCCTAACACTGGAAGATGAAATTGATATTTCCCGTGGTGATTTGATTATCCACCCCAGCAGCGCCCCAGTGGTCAACGACCGCTTTCAAGCAACGCTGGTTTGGCTCGGCGAAGAACCACTACAGCCGGGCAAACGCTACGACATTAAACGCGCCACCACCTACGTGCCCGGCAACATTACCCAAATTGACCAGCGCATTGATGTCAATACACTGGAAAAAAGCCCCGCCAGCCAACTGCAGCTTAACGAAGTGGCTGAAGTCACCCTTAGCCTGGATGCACCACTGGCACTCGACAACTACCTCGATAACCGCACCACCGGTGCATTTATCGTGATTGACCGCCTCAGCAATATCACCGTCGGCGCGGGCATGATACAAACCTCAAGCAGTGCAAACCAAACAGATACACTACTGGGACAAGGCCGTGTTAACCATCGTGAACGCCAACTGCGCTTTGGCCAACAACCAGTCACCGTATTGTTTAGTGGACTATCCGGCGCAGGCAAAAGCACCCTAGCTTACGCAGTAGAACGCAAACTTTTTGACACCGGTCGCGCCGTGTATGTACTGGACGGACAAAACCTTCGCCACGACCTAAATAAAGGGTTAGCCCCAGACCGCGCTGGACGAGCACAAAACTGGCGTCGAGCGGCACAGGTCGCGCGACAGTTTAACGAAGCCGGACTGATCAGCCTCTGTGCTTTTGTAGCTCCGGATAGCGAAGGCCGCGAACAAGCCAAAGCCATTATTGGCAAAGAGCGGCTCATCACGGTATACGTCCAAGCCTCACCGCAAGTATGCCGCGAACGCGATCCGCAAGGCTTGTATGCCGCGGGTGAAGACAACATCCCCGGCGAGTCCTTCCCTTACGATATCCCACAGGACGCAGACTTAACCCTCAACACCCAAGAGCTGAGCGTCGAAGACAGCGTGGAACAGGTGCTACAACTGCTGCGTCAACGCACATTGATATAGCATCCAGCATTAACCGCAAACCTTATGCGCTCGTGCACCACAACGAGCGCAATCCTTTACTTCTGCAGCCCTCACTCTCCCGCAAAAAACACCTTACTGCTAAACCAACGTCTGCCTGAATACACTTTCGTTATTTAATGTTAAAGTTTGCAAACCATTAGCCGACTAATAGCTTCCTAAGCAACTAGTTATTCAGGGACTACTCATTCATGTTTCGTAATATTTCCATTAGCAAAAGACTGTGGTTCATTTTGCTGATCGCCATTTTTATGTTGCTTGCCGTGGGTAGTTTGGCCATCAAGCAAAATTATCAGTCACTGCTGAACGGCAAAAAAATTAAAACACAGCATCTGGTGGAAACTACCACGGGGATTTTCGAGCAGCTTTATGCCCAAGAACAGGCCGGCACACTTACCCGCGAACAAGCGCAGCAGCAGGCTATCATTTTTATTAAACAGCTAAGATACGATGATAACGACTACTTTTTTATCCACGACCTAAGTCCAAAAATGATCATGCACCCAATGAATCCTGCATTGGATGCTAAGGACTTATCCAACTTCAAAGACCCGAACGGTAAAACCGTATTCGTTGAGTTTGCCCAAATCGCCAGACAGCAAGGCCATGGATTTGTGGAATATTTATGGCCCAAGCCTGGCGCACAAGAACCCGTAGATAAAATCAATTACGTAAAACTGTTTAAACCTTGGGGCTGGGTGCTAGGCACTGGGGTCTATCTAGACGATATCCAAGCGGAATTTCATAACTCTATTAAACAGGGAGCGTTGGCAAGCTTTTTAATTCTAGTAATTCTAGGCTTGCTAGTTGCAGCCATCATTCGCAGCATTACGCAACCCCTTGATGAAGCCGTACATGCCCTAAAAAACATTGATTGCCAGTGGTGACGGAGACTTAACCATTCAACTGGCGGAGCAAGGCACAGATGAGCTGGCCAAACTTAGCAATAACTTCAATCTGTTTACCAGCAAACTTCGTAACATTATCGAGCAGCTTTTAGCCAGTGCGAATGCGCTAAGCACGTCTGCAGACGCGCTTGGAAAAACGGCACACGGCACCCTAAACTACAGCCAAAGCCAGCTGGCAGAAACCGAACAAATCGCTGCCGCCATTAATGAAGTCACTTACGCCGTGCAGGATGTTGCACAGCATGCCAATCAAGCAGCTCAGGCCGTCAACGATGCTAACGAACAAGCCAGTACCGGCCAACAAAGCATCCAACACAGCCTGCAACAAGCTGACAGCTTAAGCCAAAGTATTCGCCAAGCTGTGAGCGTTATGCAAAGCCTAGCTGAGCAAAGTAATCAAATTGAAAGCGTGTTAGATGTTATTCGCTCCATTGCCGAGCAAACCAACTTACTGGCTTTAAACGCTGCTATTGAAGCCGCTCGAGCAGGCGAGCAAGGACGGGGTTTTGCCGTGGTTGCCGATGAAGTGCGCTCTTTGGCTCAGCGCACCCAGCAATCTACCGATGAAGTACACAGCATGATTGAAAGCCTACAAAGCAAGTCACAAGCTGCCGTAGTCGCCATTCAAGGCAGCAACGAATCCGCGCAACAAACAGTAGTACAAGCACAAATAGCCGGTGAAAACTTCTTAGCTATTACACAAGCCTTAGAGGTGCTAAATGACCTTAACACCTCCATTGCCAGTAGCACTCTGCAACAATCGCACGCAGCAGAAGAAATTAACCAGAATGTTACTCGCGTTGCCGGGCTATCCCACGACACAACCGGCGCAGCTCAGAGCTCAACGCAAGCCAGCGAGCAGTTAAAGTCGCTAGCGCATGAGCTCAGTCAGTTGCTAACACAGTTTAAAATTTAACCGTTTAGCTTTTATTTTTCTGGCGCTGCAAAAAAACTTCCACATAGCTGCAGCTTGGCAGCACTTCCAAGCCACGCTCCTGTGCATACTCGATAGCCGCCTTGGTTAAAATGGCGGCTATGCCACGTCCACGCAGTTCATTGGGTACAAAGGTGTGGTAATAATCCAGTTTATTATCACCCAGCGGACGGTAATCTAAGTGAGCACGAAAGCCGTCCACATGCATCTCAAAGCATTGTTCTTGCTCGTTATGCGTTACCTGTAATTCATCGCTCATAGCAAACCCCTTATATAACTGCTGCGTTCATTTTGCTGTTTAATTGGCTAACATCTCAAGTTAAAGCACAGCCGTTACTTACTTTGGCAGCATCATTTTATGTGAATTTATAGTATCAAAAAAAAAGCCACCCGTAATAGGTGGCTTAAAAAAAAGAGAAGGTTTTACTAGAATGCAGCAGCAGGTTTCATATATGAAATGGGCGCCGCACTTGCATCATCAAAGGTTACTATTTCCCAGGCATCAGGCTGCTCCAATAAAGCGCGTAGCAACTGATTATTCAACCCATGCCCTGATTTATAACCTCTAAACTCACCGATTAAACTCTTACCTAACAGGTATAGATCACCGATAGCATCCAGTATTTTGTGCTTCACGAATTCGTCTTCATAACGCAAGCCGTCTTCGTTCAGTACAGTATCCTCGTCTACTACAATGGCGTTATCTACGCTACCGCCGAGCGCTAAATTATTAGCGCGTAGGTATTCGATGTCGCGCATAAAACCAAAGGTTCTGGCACGACTGACTTCTTTAACAAAAGAAGTACTGGAAAAATCTACAGAGGCTGTTTGCGTCCGCCCAGCAAAAACCGGATGGTTAAAGTCAATTTCAAAACTGACTTTAAACCCTTCAAACGGCAAGAAGGTTGCTTTCTTCTCACCATCAGTGACCGTTACTTCGCGTAAAACACGAATAAATTGCTTGGGCTCGTCTTGCTCTTCCAAACCGGCAGACTCAATCAAGAACACAAAAGGTCCTGCGCTGCCATCCATGATCGGTACTTCAGGTGCTGAAATTTCAACATAAGCATTATCAATACCCAAGCCCGCCATCGCTGAAAGCAGGTGCTCTACCGTATCCACTTTAACATCACCCTTTACTAGGGTAGTCGACATGGTAGTTTCACCTACGTTTACAGCTGATGCCAGTATCTCGACTGCAGGATCCAAATCCATGCGACGAAATACAATGCCGGTATTAACCGGCGCTGGCTTCAGGGTTAGATACACTTTTTCGCCTGAATGCAAACCGATGCCCGTAGCTCGGATAGTGTTTTTTAAGGTACGCTGTTTAATCATAAGTTAAATCACTGACGCTTTGATTGCGAATAGTTTTCAATTGGCGTGCATATTAACAGATGCAACAACAATAAAGAAATTAGTCTGCAACAAAAGCTTTCAGATTAATCAGCCTGCTTACGTAAAAAAGCCGGAATGTCTAAGTACTTCAATTCCTCTTGGCTATCAGCAAAACTGGAGGTCGCTGGTTTATTTTGATTAGCACGTAACGAAGCGGGTCGATCATAGCGGTGATAATCCTCTGGCTGCGTTACATCATCGCCTACAGCCATAGCTGTTGGCATAACTGCAGCGTTCGCTTGAGTATTGATTGTATTATCAATGACCTTTACCGGCTTTTCCACACGCTGGCCGATACCAGTCACCACCACAGTAACCTGCAGCTCATCTTCCATATCAGGATCAATAGCCGTACCGATTTTCACCATTGCATCTTCAGACGCAAAGGTCTCTATGATTTGTCCTACCTCGTAAAACTCACCCATACCTAAATCTGGGCCTGAAGTGATATTAACCAAAATGCCACGTGCACCCTGTAGGTTTACATCTTCCAGCAGTGGGTTGCGAATCGCTTCTTCAGTTGCTTCACGCGCACGATTAGGACCGCTGGCACGACCAGTGCCCATCACTGCCATACCCATTTCACTCATCACTGTTCTAACGTCAGCAAAGTCAACGTTAATAGTACCTGGGCGTTTAATAATGTCCGAAATACCACGTACTGCACCGGCCAACACATCATCGGCTTTAGCAAAGGCTGACAGCAAACTGGCGTCTTTACCCAAAATGGTTAGTAGTTTTTCATTAGGGATCGTGATCAACGAATCCACATGCTCAGACAGCATGCTAATGCCTTCATCCGCGACGGCTAATCGACGGCGGCCTTCAAACGGGAATGGCTTGGTGACAATAGCAACGGTCAAAATGCCCATTTCTTTGGCTACTTGAGCAATGATCGGTGCAGCGCCTGTACCGGTACCGCCGCCCATACCTGTAGCGATAAACACCATGTCCGTGCCTTGCAGCACCTCGATAATACGCTCGCGGTCTTCTTCGGCAGCTTTACGACCAATCTCAGGATTAGTACCAGCACCTAAACCCTTCGTGACAGCCGTACCTAATTGTAAAATAGTCCGTGCCGCTACGCCCTTTAACGCTTGGGCATCGGTGTTGGCACAAATAAACTCCACCCCTTCAAGATTACTGTTAATCATGTGGTTAACAGCGTTACCGCCACCGCCGCCAACGCCTATTACCTTGATAACTGCACTCTGTGCTGTTTGGTCTACTAAATCAAACATAGCGTTCTCCTTCCTTCTCTCTTTATTTATAAGTTATTCCGGCTGTGCCGGTGTTGCATTAAAAATTATTTTGAATCCAGCGTTTAATCAGTACTAACTTTGATGGTTTTTCAATCGTTGCCTCTTCCTGCAGACGTTCGGACAATTCATTTTCCATTTCTTGTTGCATGCCATACAGCAACAACCCTACCGCTGTTGAATAAATAGGATTACGCACAACATCCGTCATACCCTTAATACCTTGCGGCATGCCTAAACGCACCGGCATATGGAAAATCTCCTCGGCCAGCTCTACCGCACCTTCCATCTTAGCTGTACCGCCTGTGAGTACGATGCCTGCCGGTATTAAGTCTTCATAACCGCTGCGTCTAAGCTCAGATAAAATCAAGTGAAACAGTTCTTCATAACGCGGCTCAACCACATTGGCTAACGACTGACGCGACAGCTCTCTAGGTGGTCGCTCACCGACGCTGGGCACCTTGATGGTTTCATCGGCACGTGCCAGCTTAGCCAGCGCACAGGCGTAGCGTATTTTAATTTCTTCGGCGTACTGAGTTGGCGTGCGTAACGCCATAGCAATATCATTGGTGACCTGATCCCCAGCAATCGGAATCACGGCGGTGTGGCGTATTGCACCTTCGGTAAAAATGGCGATGTCAGTCGTGCCACTGCCTATATCGACCAAGCACACACCCAGTTCCTTTTCATCCTCGGTCAGTACCGCATTAGCGGAGGCCAACTGCTCTAAAATAGTGCCTTCCACTTTTAAGCCACAGCGGCTGACGCATTTCTCCACGTTTTGCGCCGCATTAATGGCACAGGTAACCACGTGCACGCGCGCCTCAAGACGCACACCTGACATACCCAAGGGCTCACGAATACCTTCTTGTTTATCAATCACATAATCTTGCGCCAAGGTATGCAGTACTCGCTGATCCGCTGGAATTGCGACCGCTTGCGCCGCGTCTAATACTCGCTCCAAATCCATACGGCTTACTTCGCCGGAATGAATCGCCACAATGCCATCGGAGTTCAAACTACGGATATGGCTACCCGCCAATCCGACATATACGGAGTGAATATGGCACTCAGTCATTTGCTGCGCTTCATTAATCGCCTGCTGTATGGCCTGCACCGTTGACTCAATATTAACCACCACCCCTTTTTTCAAACCGTGTGACGGATGTGTACCCACACCAATAATGCGTATGTCTTGATCAGGCATTACCTCAGCCACCAAGGCGACCACCTTGGAGGTCCCGACATCTAAACCAACAATTAAATTGGCATTTTCTTCAAGCGACATTCGTAGTCTTCCTCTTTATTGCACTACTGCATCATTAGCAGCTGCACGCCAAGTCACAGCCAAACCGTTGGCATAGCGCAAATCTATACGTGCTATCTGATTAATTTGCTCTTTAAGTTCTTTCTCGTAAATGGTTACAAAACGGCGCATTTTTTCCATCACCTGTTCACGCCCTAATAACAATTCCAAACCATCTTGAGTGGTAATGAACCAGCTACCACGCTCACGCATTTCTAACTTATCTATTGAGTAGCCCAAAGGACGTAGCGCATTACTCAGAAAACCATACTGCTCCATAACCGCGTCTTGGCTGTTTTCGGGTCCGGCCAAATAGGGCAGCTTTTGATACCCCTGCATGCCCTGTTTACTAAATACATGCGCCTTAACATTCAACAAGTTATCTTCGCCCCAGTGCGCCACAGGCTTTTGCTCAACCACATCGATCACAAGCTGATCCGGCCAAACCCGGCTGATGTTCGCCTTACTGATCCATGCCACTTGCCCTAACGCATCCTGTATTCCGGCAATATCCACAGCAAAAAACTTAGCATTGACAAAGGGCTCAACACGCTGCTCCAGCACACGCTGGTTAAATTCCGTCAAATTCCCCTTCACCACGATGCGCGCAATCGGCTGATTAATATAAGGCTGTGCATAGCGCCAGCCTTCCATCAAACCACCCAGCGCAATCACCGCCGCAAAGACGTACAACACACGGCGTACAACCAACCAGTTTATTTGCGGCCAGTTACGCTTAGGCTTAGCTGAGTTGGACGCCGGTGCACGAGTTGCACCACGGCGCACAGGCTCAACAGCTATACGCTGCGCCTGTTTGCTGGGTAATGCACTCATGCTATTCATGTGTTCGTCGCCTACTTTTTATCAACTAGGGTGGTAGCCAAAATAGCTACAACCAATTGCTGGAAATTCATACCCGCGGCTTGAGCGGCCATAGGTACTAAACTGTGGTCAGTCATGCCAGGTACGGTATTTACTTCCAGCAGCCAAAATTTACCCTGAGCATCTTGCATCATGTCAGCGCGAGCCCAACCCGTAACGCCTAGTGCAGCGCAGGCTTGGCGGGTTAATTCGCGTAACTCTTGTTCTTTCTCTTCGCTCAGGCCGCAAGGAATTTGGTACTGAGTATCGTTAGCTAAATATTTAGCCTCGTAGTCATAAAAGTCATGACTGGTGCCTAAACGAATCGGCGGTAAAATCTCACCATCGAGCATGGCTACGGTAAATTCAGGTCCCGCAATCCACTGCTCTACCAGTACATTACTGTCGTACTCTTGAGCATTTTTCCAAGCGGTCAATAGCTCAGCTAAGCTATTTACTTTTGCCATGCCAATACTGGAGCCTTCCTGACTGGGTTTAACCATCAGCGGAAAACCCAATGATTCAGCGGCTACATGACAATCGTGTTCATCTTGCAAGCTGCTGTGTTTTGGTGTGGGTAAGCCCTGAGTACACCAGACTTGTTTGGCGCGTAACTTATCCATCGCCAAAGCTGAAGCCAGCACACCACTGCCGGTATAAGGGATGCCTGCGTGTTCAAGCACACCCTGAATCACGCCGTCTTCACCGCCGCGACCGTGCAATAAAATAAACGCACGATCAAAGGACTCTGTAGTGAGCAATTTAAGAAAATCTTTGCCTACATCAATACCTTGCGCATCCACACCCGCCTGTTGCAAAGCCGATAGCACGGCTGCACCCGACTTGAGTGAAACTTCACGCTCTGCACTGTGACCGCCATAGAGCACCGCCACACGGCCAAATTTCTTTACATCCAATGCTGTTGTCATACCTGCTCACTCCCAGACTGCTGAAACAAGGGGTGTTTAATAAGTTGTGGCGCAATAGCACCAATATCTCCCGCGCCTTGGCAGAGTAAAATATCTCCCGCACGCAGCAGCGGCTGTACTAAGGGGGCAATGTCAGTACCACGCTCCACATACAGAGGATCTAAGCGTCCACGTTGACGAATGCTATGGCACAACTGACGGCTATCTGCACCGGGAATAGGTTCTTCGCCAGCAGGAAACACTTCTAACAAGAGCAAGACGTTGGCCTCTCCCAACACCTGCACGAAATCCTCGTACAAATCACGTGTACGGGTATAGCGATGTGGTTGGTAAATCATCACCAAACGACGCTCGGGCCAACCATCACGAATGGCTTTAACCACAGCAGCCACTTCGCGCGGATGGTGACCATAGTCATCGATCAACATCACTGAGCCATCGGTTACGGGCAAATCGCTATACACCTGAAAACGGCGACCCACTCCCTGAAACCCAGACAATCCCGTTAAAATGGCTTCATCGTCCAAACCTTCATCGGTTGCCACGGCAATCACCGCCAATGCATTAAGCACGTTATGGCGACCCGGCAAATTCAAGCACACAGGCATGGGTTCACGCCCTTTACGCAGCACGGTAAAGCAGGTCAGCATGGCTTGCTGCTGCACATCAATTGCGCGCACGTCAGCGTCTTCTGAGAATCCGTAGGTCAGCATGGGCCTTTTCACCCGCGGCACAATATCGCGCACTGCTGGGTCATCGACGCAAAGTACGGCCAAACCGTAAAAGGGCAGGTTATGTAAAAAATCGACAAAGGTTTGTTTGAGCTTATTAAAGTCACCGCCGTAAGTGCTCATATGGTCAACATCTATATTGGTGACCACAGACACCATGGGTTGCAAATGCAAGAAACTGGCATCACTTTCATCGGCTTCAGCAATTAAATAACAGCCCTCACCTAACTGAGCATTAGCACCTGCTGCAGTCAGACGCCCGCCAATCACAAAGGTCGGGTCAAGGTTAGCGGCGGCAAATACAGAGGCTAACAAACTGGTGGTGGTGGTTTTGCCATGCGTACCTGCAACAGCGATGCCGTGGCGGTAGCGCATGATTTCTGCCAACATTTCAGCTCTAGGCACTACAGGAATACGGCGCTCTAGTGCGCGCGCCACTTCTGGGTTTTCAGTATTGATCGCGCTGGAAACCACCAGCACATCGGCTTCATCAACGTTTTCCGCTCGGTGCTCAAAGCTCAGCTGAATGCCTAAACTTTGCAAACGGTCGGTTACTGCACTGGCTTTGATATCAGAGCCTGACACCTCATAGCCCAAATTGCGGATCACCTCAGCAATACCGCACATACCTGTGCCGCCAATACCGACAAAGTGCACACGCTTAATACGGCGCATGCGGCGTGTTTGCGCTGCTGTGGTCTGTAATGTCTCAACCATGAACCACCTCCAAACAGGCATTCACGACCTGCTGTGTTGCGTTAGGCTGGGCAACGTTGCGCGCCTGCTGCGCCATCTCTATGAGCTTATGGCTATGCATAAAAACCTCGGTTAGTTGTGCAGCCAAGTCTTGTGCTGTGGTTGTGCGCTGTGGCAAAACAACGGCGGCTTGGTGCTGCGCTAAAAATTCTGCGTTTTTCGTTTGGTGGTCATCTATGGCGTGCGGCAATGGCAGCAAGAATGCGGCTCGCCCCATCACAGCTAACTCGCTTACCGTTAAAGCACCCGCACGGCACACCACCAGATCAGCCCAAGCATAGGCTTGAGCTACATCATCAATAAAAGGTACTACCTGGGCGTCCAGAGCCACTGACTGATAACGTTCTTGGGTACGCTGTGCATGCCCCTCACCCGCTTGATGCCAAATCTCTGGACGTATTTCCTGAGGCAATAAAGCTATGGCTTGCGGTACTAATTGATTAAGCGCTTCAGCGCCCAAACTGCCGCCTAACACTAATAACCGAGCAGGTTGGCTGATGGCGTTTTTGTCACTAGCGGCCTGTAGTACAGCGCTGCGCACTGGATTGCCCGTGGTTAAGACGTTCTTCTGTGCCGGGAAGGTATCTGGAAACGCTTGGCAGATGCGCGCCGCCCATTTGGCAAGGCTGCGATTGGCAGTACCGGCAACCGCATTTTGTTCATGAATAATCAACGGCACGCCACAAAGGCGCGCAGCCAATCCACCCGGACCCGTGACATAGCCACCCATGCCCAATACACAAACCGGCTTAAGTTGTTTAATCAGTCGGTAGGATTGCCATAAAGCGCGCAATAACTGAAATGGCGCTTTAATTAATTTAACCAATCCTTTACCACGCAAGCCTGTTGCAGACACATTGTGCAAAGCAAAGCCAGCCTCAGGGACAACACGACATTCAATACCACGACCAGCACCAAGCCAGTGCACCTGATATCCACGCGCTACAAACTCCTGTGCACAGGCTAATGCAGGGAATACATGTCCACCCGTCCCAGCGGCCATAATCAAAATATTAGCGCGCATAACCCACTCCTTTAGCTAAAGAGGTCAGCTCACGCACTGACATAATGGCTCCACCTTGCTGACGGATAAGGCTTTGTCTTATTTCCCATTCGATACGTAACAAAATCGCTAGCTCTACACAGCACACCACCAACGAGCTACCGCCATAGCTTACAAAAGGCAAAGTGAGGCCCTTGGTGGGTAACAAACCCAGATTGACACCAATATTGATAAAACTTTGCGCACCCCAAATCATCGCGATACCGTAAGCACTGTAGGCGGCAAAGTAATGCTTGACGCCTTCTGCTCTGCGTCCTATTTGCAGCGCACGCACGCAAATAAACACAAACACAGCTAAGGTCAGCAACGAGCCAAAAATTCCCAACTCCTCAGCCATGACGGCAAAAACAAAGTCGGTATGCGCTTCAGGTAAATAAAACTGCTTTTGAATGCTGTTACCCAGCCCGGTGCCAAACCACTCGCCACGACCAAAGGCAATAAGTGCTTGGGTCAACTGATAACCTGTGCCGAACTGATCCTGCCAAGGATCGGCAATGCTCGTAATGCGCGCTAAACGGTAATTTTCAGCCGTTACATACCAACCACCGAGACCCACCACAATAAGCAGTAGCGGTATCGCCACCCTTAAGCTCGCATTAGCCAGAAAAATCATCAGCACAATGCTGCTCGCCATCACGGTCGTTGCGCCAAAATCCGGCTCTTTATAAAGCAGGACGCCAAACAGCAGTAAAAATAGCAGCGGCTTCAGAAATGCCAGCAGCTTTTCCTGCAGTTCTTTTTTATGACGTACTAAATATCCAGCGATAAAAAACACGATAAAGAGTTTGGCCAACTCAGATGACTGCAGCTTGATAAAGCCCAAATTAAGCCATCGCTTGGAACC
Organism: Thiopseudomonas acetoxidans; assembly: GCF_030362935.1. Taxonomy (NCBI): domain Bacteria; kingdom Pseudomonadati; phylum Pseudomonadota; class Gammaproteobacteria; order Pseudomonadales; family Pseudomonadaceae; genus Thiopseudomonas; species Thiopseudomonas acetoxidans. Next base: position 396,804 of record NZ_JAUCDY010000001.1, on the reverse strand, counting down.
ATTTACTTCATGACCGATACCAGGCACAAAAACTAAAACCAATAACACAAAACCTAGCAACATGAGCGGCCAGCTCATTTTCAACCAAAACTTTATGGGTAGCAGTAAAACCACCGCTCCGGCCAGCAAGCCAATCACCACGAAAGCCAAGTGACGTGAGAAGTAGTAATACAAATCCTTATGGTGCTCCATCGCCACGGCAGAGGACGCGGATGCATTCATCACCAGCCCTAAACCAAGCAAGGCCAAGCAGCTCCCTAGCAACCAGTAATCAAGGTCCACACGTCTGTACTGGTTGAGCCAAGGTGACTTGGGGATTCGTTGTAGCAGTATGCTCAGCAACTCTTTCATGCTAATGCCTCCACTGCCTGTACGAACATGTCACCGCGCTGTTCGAAATTTTCAAACATGTCCCAGCTGGCACAGGCGGGCGCAAGCAAAACGCTATCGCCGGCTTGTGCGACTTTAGCAGCCTGCGCTACTGCCTGTTCAATGCTGCTAACAGGCTCGATCTGTACGCCGGTAGCACTTAATGCGCGTGCAATCCGTTGCGCATCTTGCCCCAGCACAATGACGGCACGGCAATGCGCCCCAACCGCTGCTGCCAACTCACTAAAATCCGCACCCTTGCCATCACCACCGGCAATCAAGACTAGCTTGTGCTCTGGCTGGGCCAGCCCTTCGATGGCTGCTAAGGTCGCGCCAATGTTGGTGGCTTTAGAGTCGTTATACCACTGTACCCCCTGCGTTTGCGCCACCCACTGACAGCGGTGCGCCAAGCCTGGGAAGGCACGCAGTGCTTGCAGCATTGCCGCCATCGGCAAGCCAGCCGCTTGACCAATAGCCAGTGCCGCCAATGCATTGCTGTAATTATGCGTGCCACGTATTTTTAACTCGGATACCGCCAGTAACTGTGTATCACCCTGAGCCAAATACAGCTCATTGTTCAAACGGCGCAAACCAAACTGCCCTGTCGCTGCTTCAGTCAGACCAAAACTCAGCGTCGACTCGGGCAACTGCAACGGCTGCGCGGCTGTATCATCACGGTTGATCACTGCCTTTTTTGCCTGCGCATACACCTGCAACTTCACCTCGGTGTAATGAGCCAAATCACGGTAGCGATCCAGATGATCCGCGCTGATGTTCAAGCATACCGCCACATCAGCCTGTAAATGGCTAATGGTTTCTAACTGAAAACTGGACAGCTCCAGCACATAGAGCTCAATGTCATTACTGAGCAAATCCAGTATGGGCGTGCCAATATTGCCGCCCATCGCAACGCGCACTCCAGCTGCCTGCGCCATCTCACCCACTAGAGTTGTCACCGTGCTTTTGGCGTTCGAACCAGTAATGGCAATCACTGGCGCTTGCACGTGCTGTAAGAACAGATCCACATCACCGGATAACTGAGCGCCTTGCGCCAGTGCAGCCTGAAGTTCAGGTTGCGCCAAAGCCAAACCCGGACTGACGTAGAGTGTCTGTGCCTGTGCCAATAAAGGAGTTGCCAGTGAGCCGCAGTGCAGCTCTACCTGTGGGAACTCAGCTTGCAACACAGCCAACTCTGGCGGCTGTTCGCGGGTATCTACAGCAGCCACAGGCAAGCCCTGACGCGTTAAAAAACGCACCAGAGACACTCCTGTTTTCCCAAGGCCGACGACGACCTGTAGCTGCTTATTCATTTTTATGTCTTACCTCAGTTTCAAGGTGGCTAAACCAATCAACACCAGCACCACGGTGACAATCCAAAAGCGCACAATCACGCGCGGCTCGGGCCAGCCCTGTAACTCAAAATGGTGATGAATAGGCGCCATGCGAAACACACGTTTACCGCGCAACTTAAACGAAGCCACTTGGATCACCACCGACAGGGTTTCCACGACAAACACGCCGCCCATAATGAACAGCACGATTTCTTGACGCACCATCACTGCCACTAAACCCAAAGCCGCGCCTAGCGCCAGCGCACCTACATCGCCCATAAACACCTGCGCGGGATAGGTGTTAAACCATAAAAAACCCAATCCTGCGCCCACTAAAGCACCGCAGAAGACAATCAACTCACCCACGCCCGGGATATAGGGAATAAACAAATAATTAGCAAAGGTTACGTGACCAGACAAATAGGCAAAGACGCCCAACGCACCGCCCACTAACACCGTAGGTAAAATCGCCAACCCATCTAAGCCATCGGTTAGGTTGACCGCATTACTGGAGCCGACAATCACAAAATAAGTCAGTACGACAAAACCAATCCCGAGCTGTAGGCTCACGTCCTTTAAAAACGGGAAAATCAACGCCGTCTCCGCCGGTAACTCAGCTAAGCTATAAAGCATAATGGCCGCGCCCAAACCAAATACCGACTGCCAAAAGTACTTCCACTTTCCGGGTAAGCCACGCGAGTCTTTTTCGATCACTTTACGGTAATCATCTACCCAACCAATCGCGCCAAAGAGCAAGGTGGTCACCAAAACTATCCACACATAGTGGTTGCCCAAATCGCCCCACAACAAAGTACTGATAGCAATACAGGCCAAAATCAGTGCGCCCCCCATGGTGGGCGTACCCGACTTGGACAAATGACTCTGCGGACCATCGGTACGTACCGACTGACCGATCTGCAAACTACGCAGCGTGCGAATCATCCAAGGCCCCAGCCACAGTGACATCACCAGTGCGGTTAAAATGCCCAGAATCCCGCGCAAAGTCAGGTACTGGAACACCGCAAAGCCTTTATGGTATTGCTGTAAATATTCAGCAATGAGTAACAACATCAGTACCCACCTTCTTTTTTATTTATTAGCGCAGCAACCACGTTTTCCATGGCAGCACTGCGAGAGCCCTTAACTAAATAGCTAGCCAAAGCCGGCGTTTTAGCTGATAGGAAAGCCAACAACTCCTGCTGGCTGGAAAAATGTTTTGCTTCGCCTTTAAAAGCGTTCACGGCTTGTTGAACGTGCTGACCTACACCATAAAGCGCATCCGCTTTACCCTGGGCATACACACCCAGCTGTCGATGCTCTTGTTCAGCCCACTCGCCCAACTCACCCATATCACCTAACAATAAAATGCGCTCACCCGGCATTTCTGCCAGCACGTCCATTGCGGCACGCATAGAAGCAGGATTGGCGTTATAACTATCATCAATGACATAGCAGCCATCACTCAACGCATGCACCATGCAACGTCCAGCTACCGGCTGCATCTGCTGCAAACCTTGGGCAATTGTTGGCAAATCACAATCCAGCGCAATTGCTGTGGCAGCAGCTGCCAAAGCGTTACTGACGTTATGCTCACCGGGCACAGTTAACTGCACCTCTATATCACCCGCAGGTGTGCAGAGCACAAAGCCATAGCAACCGCTGACATGCTTGGTTAAATCTTTGGCGTACACATCGGCCTGACTGTCTTCTTTAGCAAAGCTCAGCACATGATCCGCACTACTGCGCGCGGCCCACTGCGTAAAGGCGGCATCATCTTTGTTTAAAATGGCTGTTGCACTGGCATCCAAACCGTCTAGGATTTCACCTTTAGCCTTAACAATTTGCTCAGGCCCGCCGAACTCACCGGCATGCGCCATGCCAGCGTTATTGATGAGCACTACCTGTGGCTGAGCCAATGCGCGGGTATAAGCAATCTCGCCCAAGCGTGATGCACCCAGCTCAATCACTGCCCACTGATGTTGCGGTGCTAATTCCAGCAAGGTCATAGGCACGCCTAAGTCATTGTTTAAATTGCCGCGCGTCGCTAATACAGCCGCTTCACCCACAGCGACACGACCGATACTGGCGAGCATTTCTTTAACTGTGGTTTTACCGCTGGATCCTGTCAGCGCAACCAGCTTGCCCTTAAAGGCTTGGCGATTAAGTGCGCCAAGCTGCCCCAAAGCCAAGCGCGTATCGGCGACTATTAGCTGGGATAAATCACTATCTTCTTGCCAGGTGTCAACCACTGCCGCAACAGCACCTGCCTGCTCAGCAGCGGCTAAATACTCGTGACCATCAAAATTCTCACCTTGCAGTGCGACAAATAAATCACCGGTCTGCAAGGTTCGGCTATCGGTGTGCACGCGCTGAACCTGAACATCTGCGCCCAGCAAGTCGGCAGCCAAAGGGGCTTGTAATTCAGTCAGTGACCACGGCTTAAACATCGGTCACCTCCTTGGCTTGTAACGCGTGCTGCGCCTGTTCTAGATCGGAGAAGTGCGTACGCACGCCGTTAATTTCTTGATAATCCTCATGGCCTTTGCCGGCAATGACTACCACATCCCCCGGCTGAGCTTCGCCGATGGCATAAGCGATCGCTTGGGCACGCTCAGCTATTTCGCTGACTGCAATTTCGGCAGTTAACCCTGCTAAAATCTCTTGGCGAATTACCGCTGCTGCTTCAGTACGTGGATTATCATCCGTCACCACCAGCACATCGGCGTGAGTCTGCGCTACCTGCGCCATTAAGGGTCGCTTGCCTTTATCACGATCACCGCCACAACCAAACACCACCCACAAGCGTCCGCCTTGCGCCACGTGCGGACGAATGGCGAGTAGCACTTGCTGTAATGCATCAGGGGTATGCGCATAATCCACGACAACTAGCGGTTGACCTTCATGGGCTAACGCCTGCATACGACCTGCTGGGGCGCGCAACTTAGGCATCACCGATAAAATTTCACCCATGGCATATCCCATGGAGGACAGCGTAGCCACCACCGCCAATAAATTGCTTAGGTTAAAACGGCCCAGCAATGAACTGCGTAACCAAGCCTCACCCTGAGTGGTCACCACATAGGCTTGAATGCCATCCATGCCAAACGTAAATTGGCTGCAATGCACATGCGCGTCAGTGTTCTCAATACTGTAGGTTGTCAGCCCTTGCTTGGCATATTGCTGCGCCAGCTCTGCACCAAACGCATCATCTAAATTAAGGACGCGGGCGCGCAAGTTAGGCCATGCAAACAACTGTGCTTTAGCCTGTGCATAGGCTCGCATGCTGCCGTGATAATCAAGGTGGTCGCGGGTTAAATTGGTCAGCACCGCCACATCCATATCCACAGCCGCTAAACGTTGTTGCTGCAAACCATGGGAAGATACCTCCATAGCCACAGCGCCGGCGCCGGCAAGCTGGATATCAGCCAAGGCAGCTTGCAGCTGAATAGGATCGGGCGTGGTGTGTACACCTGCTTTTAATGCGCCTAAAAAACCATTGCCTAACGTGCCAATCACCGCACATTTTTCGCCCAGCGCCTCTAGTGCTTGCGCCAGCAACTGACTCACTGTGGTTTTGCCGTTAGTGCCCGTCACTCCAACCATGGTCAAAGCTCGGCTAGGCTCACCGTAAAAACGTCCGGCTATGGCCGATAGCTGTCCTTGTAAATCTTTAACGGGCAGCAACATAGCAGCACTGTCTTGAATATCCGGTGCGCCTTCACTTTCATAGGCCACCGCTGCTGCACCACGGGCAATCGCATCGGTGATATACAAGCGTCCATCAGCCTGCGCTCCCGGCACGGCCAAAAACAAGTCCCCGGGCTTGACCTGCCTGCTGTCTAGGGTCAGCTCACGAATAAGCACGCTGCTGGGTGCTTGTGGTAATAATTGATTTAAGGGCATTGGCATTAGCTGCGCCCTCCACGAACAACCTGACCTTGCTTAACAACTTGCTGCGCAAGGTTATCAGGGCGCACATTGAGCAGGCGTAAAGAGCCCGCCATCACGCGGCTAAACACTGGAGCAGCGACAACGCCACCGTAAAAACCACCTTCTCGTGGCTCATCAATAACAACCGCCACTGCTATGCGCGGCTCACTCACTGGACCGACGCCGGCAAATAAAGAACGATAGCTATCCTTGGTGTAACCACCGCTGGCTGCTTGTTTTTTGGCAGTACCGCTTTTTCCTGCCACATGGTAACCAGGTACGCGTGCGCGCACGCCACCGCCGCCTTCGTCTTCCACTACGGAGCGCAACATTTCCATCACTGTGTGACTAATGTCAGGCTCGATAATGGGAATCGAAGGACCTTGTTTTTCTTGCTGTAAAAATGTCAGCTGGCTGCTTTGACCGTTATTACCCAAGATGGCATAAGCATGCGCTAGCTGCACGGCGGTAATAGAAAAACCATAGCCATAGGACATGGCTGCAATTTCTGCCGAGCCCCAACGTCTGTAAGCAGGGAAGTAACCTAGGCTTTCGCCCGGAAAACCCAGCCCCGTATCCGTGCTGAAGCCCACCTGCTGCATCATGGTATAAATAGGCTCAGCGCCTATATCCAAAGCAATTTTACTGACCCCCACGTTGCTGGATTTTTTCAGCACGTTCGTCAGATCCAGCACACCGCCTCGCGATACATCACGAATTGTGTAGCGACCTACTTTCATCACTCCATTACCCACATCCACCGTGGACTGCGGTTGCCAGCGTCCCGTACCTAATGCGGCGGCAATAGTAAAAGGCTTTACTGTTGAACCCGGTTCAAACACATCCACCAGCGCACGGTTACGAATCGCTTCTGCGCTGTAAGTACTGCGGTTGTTAGGGTTATAGGTAGGATGATTTACCAAGGCTAATATTTCACCGGTTTTAACGTCCACAATCACCAGCGATCCGGCTTTAGCTTTAAATTCCTGCAGCGCGTTACGCAGCTCTCGATGGGCCAAATATTGCAAGCGCAAATCAATGGATAACGCCAAGGACTGACCCGGCTTAGCATTTTGTAAAACCTGCACATCGCGAATCACATCACCGCGTAAATTTTTCAATACCTGACGCTTACCCGGCACTCCTGCCAACCACTCGTTATAGGCTAGCTCTAACCCTTCACGGCCCTGTTCATCAATATCCGTAATGCCCACCAAGTGCGCCGTTACTTCACCAGCAGGGTAGTAACGACGAAAGTCTTCGCGCACATGAATGCCAGGAATACGTAAATCCTGCGCTGCTTGCCCGCGCTCAGGTGTCATAGAGCGCTCTAAGTACATAAACTCACGCTGAGCGTTTTTTTCAATCCGCTCGGCAAGGCTTTTTTCACTCTCGCCCAGCACTTTAGCCAGCTCAGACCAGCGCGATTTTTGATTAATCAGTACCTTGGGGTTGGCCCATAGAGTCACTACCGGCGTACTTACCGCTAACGGCTCACCGTTGCGGTCTGTAATAGTGCCGCGATGGGCAGAAATCGGTATGTTGCGCACACTACGCGCATCGCCCTGCTCAGACAAAAACTCATGCTGATAAATATGCAGCTGCACAATACGCGCCGTCGCTATGCTCGCCAAGGTAACAAAGCCCAGCAGGATTAAATGATAGCGCTTGAACCCGAACCCTTTTAGCTTGGTCATGGCGTCACCACCCTTACTGCCCCAGGCTCAGGAATAATCATATTCAAGTGCTCAACCGCCAAACTTTCAATGCGGTTATGTGCAGTCCAAGTACTGTGTTCCAACACCAGTCGACCCCAGTCGGCTTGCAACTTGTCTCGCTTGCTCATTTCTACAAACAAGGCATTGAGCATATTGCGACTTTCATTAGCCGCATAAGCCACCAACACTGCCGTTGAAATTACGGCGACAAACAGTACCAGCACAGCTACAGCGGCTAGGGATGTGTGGCGATATAGAGGCATACTCATCGTAATTTCTCCGCCACACGCATGACCGCACTGCGTGACCTTGGGTTTGCGCGAATCTCTGCTTCGCTGGCATAGCTTGGTTTACCCAACAATTTTAATTGTGGTTCAAACTTTTCCGGCATCACAGGCAGGTGTCTGGGCAAGTTATCGGGCTCGCCTTTAACTAAGCGACGCATAAAATTTTTAACAATACGGTCTTCTAAGGAATGAAAGCTAATGACAACTAAGCGTCCACCTATCGCCAAACTATCCACGGCCGCTTGCAGCCCCTGCTCCAAATCACCTAGCTCGTTATTAACCTGAATACGCAACGCCTGAAAAGTACGCGTTGCTGGATGCTTACCTTTTTCCCATGCGGGATTGGCTACGCTAAGTACTTCTGCTAAATCTGCAGTGTGGGTAAAGGGTTTTTCTTCACGACGTTTAACTACCGCGCTAGCCATACGTTTGGCAAAGCGCTCTTCGCCGTACTCTCTAAAAACCCGCGCAATGTCCTCTACGCTCGCCGCTGCAATCCATTGGGCTGCGCTCATGCCCTGACTGGGGTCCATGCGCATATCTAAAGGACCGTCTTGGTTAAAGCTAAATCCACGCTCAGCATCGTCCAGCTGCGGTGAAGAGACACCCAAGTCCAGCAAAACGCCATCAACCTGACCTTTCAACCCGCGCTCAGCCAGCTCATCATCCATCTGTGCAAAACTACGTTGCACAATGGCAAAGCGTGCATCCTGCTGCGCTAACTCAACACCTGAAGCAATGGCTTGCGGATCCTTATCAAAGCCCAACAAGCGGCCTTGTTCCGCTAATTTTTGTAGAATCAGTCGGCTGTGACCACCACGACCAAATGTGCCATCCACATAGCATCCGCTGGGCTGCACATTAAGTGCTGCAACAGCCTCATTCAGCAGTACAGTGATGTGGTTATATGGACTCGTCATGATTACAAAACCAAGTTCATTAAGTCATCAGGTAAGTAATCTGGCTCTTGAATAGCTGCCAAATCGCTTTCTAGCAACTCATTCCATGTGTCTTCATCCCAAAGCTGAAACTTATGCAGCTGACCCACTAGGATCACCCGTTTTTCCAGCTGGGCGTGTTCGCGCAAACGCGTTGGTATTAACAAACGACCGTTGCTGTCTAGGTCTAAATCCACCGCGCTACCTATCAGTAAACGGTTTAAACGGCGAGTTTCAGGGCGCAACGACGGCATACGACTCAATTCTTGTTCGATTCGTTCCCACTCATTTAAAGGGTAGATACACAGGCAAGGGTCAGCGAGATCAATGGTTATCACCAATTGACCCTCACTACGCTCATCAAGCTCTTCACGATACCGACTCGGCATCGCAAGGCGCCCTTTAGCGTCTAAATTGATTGCGCTGGTTCCTCGAAACACTGTTTTTACCCTTAGAAGGTTTGGCGAATTTGGAAAAAACCCACTTTTTCCCACTTTGCGCCACTTCCGCACACTATATGAATCAAAAGGGTAGAGCGTCAAGTTAAAACAGGCGAAAAACCCTTAACTGGCGGTAACTTAGGAGTTTTTGCTTATGTGTCACTGAATGCGAACCAGCTCTCATTTTGCCAAGCCATTGCAGCTCAACACGCTAGCATCGCAAGTTAAAGTGAATTATCAAGAGAGGCGTTTTTAACGTAAACGTCAGGGCAACTCACGTTAAGAAAAGAAGAAAGCAGAGTCAGTCGATAAGCCGGGTTCTGTCGTGAACAGTCATTCCTCTAGGACAGCCGTCACCGACTGCCTCAAGCAACCTACCCGAATCCAGCGCGGGCCACGCCGATGGATTCCTATTTGGTCTTGCTCCCAGCGGGGTTTACCTAGCCACGGACTGTTACCAGCCGTGCGGTGCGCTCTTACCGCACCTTTTCACCCTTACCGGCACTTGCGTGCTTAGGCGGTATTTTCTGTGGCACTTTCCGTAGACTCGCGTCTCCCAGGTGTTACCTGGCGCTTTGCCCTATGGAGCCCGGACTTTCCTCCCTTCCTTTATCAAAGATAAAGAAACAGCGACTGTTTGACTGACTCTGCTGCGCAAGGGTACGATTCCTTTGCTTTTTGCGCAACCTATATCAATAACACATACCTATAATAACAAGCACGCATGCACCCTGCGCCAGCTAGCCTAATAAAGGCTTCAGTAATATTTCACTTTACCCAGCTTTTCATGCATGCCGTGTCTGACTCAACAATACGTTTTTTTGCGCTCGGAGAGCCCATCGCATGAATGCAATCCTCAATACCTTAGTCAGTTTGCTAAATATGGAAACCATCGAAGAAAACCTCTTTCGCGGCGCTAGCCAAGATCTGGGTTTTCGCCAGTTATTTGGCGGCCAAGTTTTAGGTCAAGCCCTTTCGGCGGCCAGTAAGACAGTCGACTCAGCACGGCAAGCCAACTCATTACATGGCTATTTTTTACGTGCCGGCGATCCAAACAAACCGGTGGTCTACCAAGTAGAACGGGTGCGCGATGGCGCAACCTTTAGTACAAGGCGTGTAATGGGCATTCAAAATGGTCAGCCTATTTTCGCTTGCAGCGCATCTTTTCATATCCATGAAGAAGGTTTCCGCCACCAGACCTGCATGCCTGATGTCCCGCCCCCAGAAGAGCTCATTCCCGAGCAAGACTTAGCACCACAGTTAGCGCAGGCGCTGAGCGAAGAAAAGCAAATCAAAATGTTGCGCGACAAGCCCATTGAAACGCGTGCAGTTCAAGTACTTGACCCGTTGCACCCAGAAAAAAGCGACCCTATTAAGCAAGTCTGGTTTAAAGCCAACGGTGCATTGCCCGATGACCCAGCGCTGCACAAATACCTGCTGGCTTACGCTTCTGATTTTGGTCTATTGACTACCTCGCTACTGCCACACGGTGCATCGATTTGGCAGCCGCAAATGCAGGTTGCCAGCCTCGACCACGCCATCTGGTTTCACGAAGAAGTGCGTCTCGATGACTGGCTGCTCTACTCAACGGACAGTCCTTGGACTGGAGGCGCTAGAGGCTTTTCACGCGGCAGTATTTTCACCCGTGACGGCAAGCTGGTAGCCTCGGTTGCGCAAGAGGGTCTTGTTCGCGTACGTAACGACTGGCTCAACAAAAGCTGTGCGGAGTAAAATATGAAAGATTTTCTACAACAGTGCCAACACTGGGTATTTGATATGGACGGCACCCTGACCCTTGCCGTGCATGACTTTGAACACATCCGCCAGCAGCTAGACATCCCGCCGACTGCCGATATCTTAGAACACCTAGCCAGCTTGCCCACAGCTGAAGCACAGGCTAAGCATGCATGGCTACTAGAGCACGAGCATGAACTGGCTGCTAATTCGCAGCCGGCACCAGGGGCACACGAACTGGTAACCCAATTACATCAGGAAGGCCGCCAACTGGCTATATTAACCCGCAACGCACACAGCCTTGTTGAAGTGACGCTGGAGGCCATTGGTTTGAAGCCGTTCTTTCAACCACAAAATATTTATGGCCGCGAACAGGCACAACCTAAGCCCAGCCCTGATGGTATGCTAAAGATCGCACGAAACTGGCAGGTCTGCCCCAGTAAGCTTATTATGGTTGGCGACTTTCATTTCGACTTAACCAGCGCCAAACACGCAGGCGCACGCAGCATTTTAGTAAACACGCCAACCAATCTTTGGCCTAAGCTCACTGACTTATACGTGCCTGATTGCTTCGCGTTGCTGAAGCAGGTTAAACAACCCACTGGATAACAGAGGCTCAATAATGAAGAAGGTGTTTTTGTACTCTGCTGCACTGATCTTCAGTTGTTTGACCTCTTTAACTCACGCACAACAGCCTAAAGAGCTGATCATTGGATTTGATGATTTCCCACCTATCACTTACGTCGATGAGCAGGGCCAAAGCCAAGGTACTGCGCTCAATTACGCGCAACAAGTGCTTGAAGAATTGGGTTACAGGGTTAAGTTTCGCGCCCTGCCTTCTGCTCGCTTATATAAGGAGCTTATCAGTGGCAAAGTCAATATTTGGATGGGCGCTCTGGGCAAATCCGAATTAAAAAACCACATACTAGAAAGCCGTTACAGCATTGAGCAAATAAACCTTGCTCTTTACTACCCTTTAGAACAAGTGACACCAAACTTACCTTACGACTTAAAGAATAAAAAAATCATTACCATTAAAGGCTTTAGCTACTGGAAAGTGAATACTTGGCTCAACGACAAAGATCTCAACATCAAGGTTATTCAAGCCTCATCACACACCTCTGCCATTGCAATGCTACTTAAAAAGCGCGGAGACTTTTTGCTCAGTTACCAGGAACCTATGTCTTTCACCCGACAAGCTCTTGGCATTGAAAGCCTGCAACTCCCTTTTATAGTGCTGCAGAAAATCCCTTTAAGCTTTATTTTATCTAAACAAACCCCACACGCGCACAGCATCATGCAAGCCATTGACGCCCACCTGGCCCAATCAGGGCTGCACATCCTAGAAACAGAAAAGGAGCCTTAAGGCTCCTTTAATCTGTGTTCGGCGGTAAACAATGTGTGTTGCTGCCTGTCTACAACTGCTAGGTAAGCTGTTGCGCGCCAATTAAGTGATTGGGTAAACCGCTTAATGTCTAAACCCTCGGTAAAGGATTTCTCATCTGGCTGAGCATGCCCTGAACATGAGGCTAGTATAGATTAATTGCACAGGTTAATTATTGCTTAGTGTGCAAAAAAAACACCCTTAGCAACAACCAATTGCACAAACACAACAAATAACGCAATATAATCCCACAAGCACATCAGTCCTCGGCATTTATTATGGAAAAACTAGACAGATACGACATTCTCATCCTTGCTGCGCTACAAAAGGATTCCAGCATCTCCAATCAAGAGTTGGCCGACCTTATTAGCTTATCTCCCTCCCCTTGCTCTAGACGAGTGAAACAGCTGGAAGAAAGCGGTTACATTCAACGCCAAGTCGCTATTCTGGATCGCAAAAAACTAGGTCTCACCCTAACAGCCTATGTACTGATAGGCATGGATCGCCATACGCCTGAACGCTTTGCCAACTTTCAAAAAAAAATTAGCCAATGTCCCGAAGTGCTCGAATGCAGCTTAATTACGGGCATGGAAGCTGATTACCAACTCAAGGTAATAGTGCCCGACATGGACCACTACCAGAAATTCTTGCTGGAAAAACTTACGCGCATCGAAGGCGTTACCAGTGTACGTTCCAGCTTTGTGCTAGATCACATACAATCCACCACCCAGCTACCGCTCGAACACTTAAAAAACTTTTAAACTTTACGCAATCAGGATTAGCGAAATATGCAGCTTTAATCCTATTGCCTCGTTCGGTAGGCTGGTTTATTTCTAACTTAACGGTTTGAAGGGCTAGCAGTAGGCTGGCTGCTCAACTTTTTCTCTCTTATTTTTTCCGACAAAAGAGCGAGTAATTCTAATGGAAACCGAGGTATTTGAAGAACTCATGGTGACGTTTTTAGTCTCTGGGTTGATTTTATTTATGGCGTTTATTGTTTGGGATTTGGCAAAGAAATCTAAAGCCGGTCGTTTTGGCACCGCGGTATTATTTTTCGCCCTCGGCCTAGGTGTACTTGGTTTTATTATTAAAACCGTACTGATGGCCGTATTGGATCTGTAAAACCTAGCGACTCACAGATTCATGCCGCCACTGCCCCAACGCTAAACCCGCCAATGACCACTGTCCAATTCGCACCCTTACCAAACGCAAGGTAGGCAGCCCTACCGCTGCGGTCATTCGTCTAACCTGACGGTTTTTGCCTTCACAAATAGTTAGCTCCAGCCAGTGCGTTGGAATACTCTGACGAAAACGTACCGGCGGATTGCGCGGCCATAAATCAGGCTCATCTATTAAACGCACTTGAGCAGGTAGGGTCAGTCCATCTTTTAGCTCAACACCGGCCGCCAGCTGCGCTAGCTGTTCCGGTTGCGGCACACCTTCCACTTGCACCCAATAGGTTTTACTGAGTTTGTATTTGGGCTCGGCGATACGCGCTTGTAATGCACCGTCATTGGTCAGCAACAGCAATCCTTCACTGTCACGATCCAGTCGTCCTGCTGGATACACATTAGCCACATCAATAAAATCCTTTAGCGTTGGTCGCCCTTGCTCATCCGTAAATTGTGTCAACACACCATAGGGTTTATTAAACGCTATCAATACAGCAGCTTCTTGGCGCGTTAACCTTCGTTTTGCTTTACCAGCGCCGACCACAGCTTTTCTATTGCATCTATCCTTCACACCGATTCCCAAGCAGTTAGCTCAGCAGCAAAACGTTCAACCCAAGGCTCGGAGTCCTGCGCTTGGGTTACAGTTTCACTGGCATCCAAACGTAACATCTCCTGCAGTTCAACCAAGCCTAAAAGCCCACACAGCTCATGCAATTGCTCACCTGCAGCACAAAAGGTTTCACCATAACTGGAATCACCCAAAGCAATAATACCTGCAGGACGACCTGCCCAGCTCGGCAAGCGATCTTCTAACTGAACAGTCAAAAGCTGTAATGCCGGCGGCATCTCGCCCATACCTGTGGTTGAACTGATAAACAGCAAAGCCTGTGGATCCGCTGCTACCAACTCATCCAACTGCCATTGTTGCTTATACTCCACCTCGATTCCTGCTTTAAGCAGCAGCTCCACTGCGTGATAAGCCACCTCTTCTGAGGTACCAAAAACGGTTCCTGAAATAACGACTAACTTCACTGTCTTCCCTCTCTTTACTTATTCTGTATTTGACAAAATAACTTTAAGTTTCTTTACTGCATGCCTGCGTAGCTGGTTAAACAGCAGCGCCACATACAAATAGTCGACCAAGTATGGCAGACTGCTTAACCCATTATAGGTTTTGAGTATTATGCAACAAGCCGCCCCTATTCTCATCACAGGCGCCGCACAACGTATTGGCCTTCATTGCGCCAAGCGTTTGGTCGCCGACGGTTACTCAGTCATTATCAGTTACCGCAGTGAACACGAACAGCTAGAACAGCTGACCCAACTGGGTGTAACCTGCATCCAAGCAGATTTTTCCTGCGAAGCAAGCATTCTTGTATTTATTGAACAAATAAAGCGTCATACCTCTAATCTGCGCGCTATTATTCATAACGCCTCGATGTGGCAAGCTGACAACCATCCTTCTGCGTCGCAACCGCTTAGCCAATTATTCCATGTCCACATGCTTGCGCCTTACATGATTAATCTCGCTTGTGCGCCGTTGTTAGAACAAAGCCCTATCGCCGACATTATTCACATCAGCGACGATGTAACCCGCAGAGGCAGCAGCAAGCGTATCGCTTACAGCGCCACTAAAGCAGGAATGGACAATATGACCCTTTCCTTTGCCGCACGCTTTGCACCAAAGATTAAAGTAAATACTATCGCCCCCGCATTGATCATGCAGCACCCCAGCGATGCTGAGCCGTATTTACAACAGGCAAAAAACAAATCTGTCATGCAAACCATTCCCGGCCCCAATGTGGTCTACCAAACAATAAAATACTTACTTGACTGCCCCTATACTACCGGCACGACCTTAACCCTAAACGGCGGTCGCCACCTGCTATAACAAGGAGACACTCTGTGTGTAACGATCTTGCAAAACACTATCAACAAATCTTGCTCGGCCTAGGGGAAGATCCGGAGCGTGAAGGTTTACGCGACACTCCTATGCGCGCGGCCAAGGCCATGCAATACCTGTGTAACGGCTATGAAAAAAGTCTCGACGAAATCGTCAACAATGCGCTGTTTGAATCCAGCAGCGAAGAAATGGTCATCGTGCGCGATATCGAGCTGTATTCTCTATGCGAACACCACTTGCTGCCTTTTATTGGTAAGGCTCATGTTGCCTATATACCGACTGGCAAAGTTCTTGGCCTGTCTAAGATAGCTCGCATCGTAGATATGTATGCCCGGCGTCTGCAAATTCAAGAAAACCTCACCCGCCAAGTGGCAGAAGCGGTGCAATCCGTAACCGGAGCAGCAGGGGTGGGCGTGGTTATCGAAGCTAAACACATGTGCATGATGATGCGCGGCGTAGAAAAGCAAAACTCCGTCATGACCACCTCCGCCATGCTCGGCAGCTTTCGCCGCTCAGGCAACACCCGACAAGAGTTTTTACAGCTTATTCGGAATCACTGAACATGCTTGATTTAAAGCCGGGTCTGGCTAAAATTCGCATCAAAAATCTGCGCTTGCGTACCTACATTGGCATTAATGATGATGAAATCCGCAACAAACAGGATGTACTCATTAATATCACCCTAGTGTACCGCGCTAAAGATGCGGTAATCAGCAACAACATAGAAGACGCGTTAAATTACCGCAGCATTTGCAAAACGGTTATTGCGCTGGTTGAAAGCAAGAGCTTTGCACTTCTGGAACGCCTCACCCAAGAAGTGCTCGACTGCGTGATGAATTTTGAGCGAGTTGAGTTTGCTGAAGTCGAGATCGACAAACCCCATGCGCTGCGCTTTTCTGAGTCCGTCTCCATTACCCTAACCGCACAGCGTCATGCATAAAATACTGGCTCATTTCAAACTACGCCTACAGCTACCCACGCATTTGTTTGCCGACAGCTTGGCGTTTATTGAGCAACATTATCATTACCAGCCGCAAGCTTTTCTTAACGGTAGCATTACTAACCTAGCAGGCGAAAATCAGGGTTCCTGTAAAATACTGGGGCTAGCTCTTCTGGAAGGCTTAAGTACAGAAGAAGCCCTGTTAGCTTTTGGTGAGCATTACCGCCATGTACTAGCCAACCCAGTCGGACAAGAACATCAAAATATCCGCCAACTGTTATTAACAGGGCTCAACGCCGTTGCTTTTGAACAACTGCCCTTAACTAGACGCTAAGTTATCCAGCCCCCACTGATAAAGCAGGTTTTTGCGTACACCCGTAATCTGTGCGGTCATGGCCGCGGCTTTTTTTAACGGCAATTCATTGCACAGCAGCTTAAGAATGCTTTGTGTATCGACGCTTATTTCATCGGTTGCTGCTTTTGTATCAACACCTTTCACTAACAACACGCACTCACCACGTTGCTGGTTAGTATCCGCGCCAATCCACTGCGCCAAGTCAGCCAAACTTGCTCTTTTGATAGTCTCAAAGGTTTTAGTCAGCTCGCGAGCCAACACCGCTTGACGCTCACCACCAAAGACTTCGGCCATTGCTCTAACTGAGCCCAGTACACGGTGCGGTGCTTCGTAGAAAATCATGGTGCGGCTTTCTTGCGTCAAACGTTGTAAGTATTTTTGCCGTGCACCTTCTTTAGCAGGTAAAAACCCTTCAAACGCAAAACGATCACAAGGCAGTCCGGCAGCCGATAAAGCAGTGATCGCAGCACTCACGCCTGGCACTGGTACCACTTTAATGCCCGCCGCATGCGCTTGTGCCACTAAGTGGTAGCCAGGGTCGGATATCAGCGGTGTGCCCGCGTCACTGATTAAAGCCACATTGGCGCCCTGCTCTATGCGCTGAAGCAAACTGCTGCTTTGCGCACGTTCATTGTGGTCATGACAGGCCACCAAAGGCGTGCTAATCGAGAAGTGTTGCAGCAAGCGGCTTGAGTGGCGCGTATCCTCTGCTGCTATCAGCTGCACCTCAGCCAAAACACGCAATGCTCGCGCAGTAATATCATCTAGATTACCTATGGGGGTAGCCACCACATATAAGCAGCCAGCAGCATTATTAAGGGCTTCGTCTTGCATTTGTTTTTCCAATAATAGGTTTAGAAGGAGATTATAACTTGAATGTGCACTAAGCATCGCAGCTTGGCCTTTGCTTAGGTACAATGTGCACCTTTCATACCTCTTGTTTGCTGTGGATTCTAGCTATGTTTAATCGTGCACCTTTACCTCTTACTTTAATCTGCACTGTCTTGTTAGCAGCATGTGCCGGAACGCCCGACAATCATATTGGCACATTGCCAAGCCAAAAGTATGACGACGTTGATAAAACGCTAATGCTGGCCGAAAAGAAAAAAGGCTCCGAAGCGATAAACCTCTACCTCTCGGCGGTCGATCTCGCTTGGCAACAAGGCGACACACTTAAAGCAAGAACCCTGTTAGAGGCAATTAATTTAAGCGAAGCCTCCCCCGCACAGTTAATTTTTGCCTATACCCTGACGGCGGAGTTAGCCATAGCCCGCAAGCAACCTGAACTGGCATTACAAATTTTAAACAAGCCTGAATTTCAGCGTCTTACCGAATTACCGCTCAAACAACAAGCTCGTAGCCAACTTGCCCGCGCTCAAGCCTTAGAAGATACAGGCCGCCCTTTAGCCGCCGCTCGGGAACGTATTTTTACAGCGCCCTATTTAACGGGCGAACAAGCCAATACAAACCATGAGCACATCTGGCAGCTCATTAGCCAATTACCGAGCACCCACTATCAAATACAAAACGAACCTGACCTTGACGGCTGGATAGAGTTAGCCAAAGTGACCAAAAGCACCGGCTCACTAGAACAAAAGCAGCAGGAGATCCAATACTGGGTTGAAACTCATGCCAAACACCCTGCAGCCATTCAACTCCCGCAGGCACTACAAGCGCTGCAACAACTTACCGTGCAACCCATTAAGCGAATTGCCATCCTGTTGCCCACAGCAGATGCCAACCAAAACGTAGTCAACGCTATTCGTAACGGACTGCTCAGCGCCTATTACCACGCTCAAGAGACTGGCAAAACAGTACCTGAGCTGTTCTTTTATAACAGCAGTGAGCAGACCTCTTTGGGCCAGTTATACAGCGATTTACAAAGCAAAAACATTGACCTGCTGATTGGCCCTTGGGAAAAAGACACCGTAAAGCGATTAGCAGCACAAAAGCGTCTACCTGTTACAACGCTCGCGCTAAACTACGCAGAAACCTCCGAGCAAAGCCCTCCCAATGAGTTATTTCAGTTTGGTCTAGCAGCTGAAGACGAGGCACGCATGGCTGCCGATCGCGCATGGGCTGACGGCAAACGCAATGTCATTATTTTAGTCCAGTCAGGTGAGTGGGGCCGGCGCGTACAGAATGCATTTAACCAACGCTGGCTCTCCCTTGGTGGACAAGTGGCAGGCTCACAAGCCATTGGACAGCCCATTGAGCTGGCACAGCAAATCGGCACACTGTTGCAGCTACGCGACAGCGAGGCACGCAGTAAAAGACTGCAGAATCTACTAGGTACCAAGTTATTCTCCAATCCCAGCCGCCGCCGCGATGTTGATTTTATCTTCCTAGCCGCCAGCCCTTTGCAGGCACGGCAGATCCAACCCACGCTAAGATTTCAATATGCGGGCGATCTGCCCATTTACGCCACGTCTTCTCTTAACCCCAGCTCACAAGACAGCGGTATTCAACAAGATCTTGAAGGTATATTCCTAACCGAAATCCCTTGGCTGTTTAATACTGATGATCCCCTGCGCCAGCAAATTATTACTCGCTGGCCAGAAGCTGATGCGTTCATGGGCCGTTTTTACGCTATGGGAGCGGACGCTTACCAGCTTGCTTTGCAATTACAACAGCTCAAAGCATTGCCCAACAGCAAAACCGAGGGTTATACCGGCTCATTGCAACTTAATCAGCAACAGCAAATCGAAAGAACTTTATATTGGGCGAAAATAAAACAAGGAAAAGCAGTTCCCGTTTTGGAAGATGAATAGCACGATACTCGTTGGCAAACACGCCGAGCATTACGCCACGCGTTTTCTCATTGACCAAGGTCTCAAGCTCGTTGAACGCAACTGGCGTTGCCGTTACGGCGAGATTGATCTGATCATGCTGGATCGTGCTACCCTAGTATTCGTTGAAGTTCGCTATAGAAAAAGCACCACCTTTGCTGAACCACTTGAGAGCGTTAACCGAGCCAAACAGCAAAGAATTATCGCTACAGCCCACGCGTTTTTACAAAAAAACAGCAGCTGGCAAGAGCATGATTGTCGATTCGATGTGGTAGCCGCCAAGAGCAGCAATCAAACATACAGTTTCGATTGGGTGCAGCATGCTTTTGAAGCCCTATAGCTCGATATAGATAGCGCTCGCAATTCATTATTTTTAGAAGAAGTAATCAACATGCAAAACCGTATCCAACAAATGTTTAAAGCCAGCATTGAAACCAAGCAAAAAGCCTTAGACGTTTTGCCTGATTCCATTGAGCAAGCCAGCATTCTCATGGTCAACTCGTTACTCAATGAAGGCAAAATACTTGCCTGCGGTAACGGTGGTTCAGCGGGTGATTCGCAGCATTTTTCATCCGAGCTGCTTAATAGGTTTGAGCGTGAACGCCCAAGCTTGCCTGCCATTGCATTAACTACTGACAGCTCAACCATTACCTCTATTGCCAACGATTACAGCTATGAAGAGATTTTTTCCAAACAAATTCGTGCACTAGGCCGTGACGGTGATGTACTGCTGGCTATTTCCACCAGTGGCAACTCGGCTAACGTTATTCAAGCCATTCACGCAGCGCACGACCGCAATATGCAGGTGGTAGCGCTTACTGGGCGTGACGGTGGCAACATAGCGCCTTTATTATTGCCTGATGACGTTGAAATACGCGTACCTTCAAACGTCACTGCACGCGTGCAAGAAGTCCACTTGCTGGCCATACACTGCCTATGTGATCTGATTGATAACCATCTTTTTGGGTGTGAAGAATGATACGTAAACTTATTATTTTAGTCGCTAGCCTAGCCGTCCTCAGCGCATGCAGTGGTCGTAGCCTAGGTAACAAACTCGATGATCAATTTATTGCCCCCGCAGTAACCGCTGCAATTAAAGAAGCACACGTGGATCTAAACCGTCCCACCTCTGTGATCTCACTAACCAGCTACAATGGTGTTGTGCTGCTGGTAGGTCAAACACCCACGGCTGAGCTTAAGCAGCGCGCAATGACTGCCGCACAGCAGGTTGATGGCGTGAAAAAAGTTCATAATGAAATCACCGTAGAGCAGCCAATCACGGGGCTTATTCGCAGCAACGATGCCTTACTAACTTCTAAGGTGAA
Source organism: Thiopseudomonas acetoxidans (assembly GCF_030362935.1). Lineage (NCBI taxonomy): Bacteria > Pseudomonadati > Pseudomonadota > Gammaproteobacteria > Pseudomonadales > Pseudomonadaceae > Thiopseudomonas > Thiopseudomonas acetoxidans. The sequence continues at coordinate 376,189 of NZ_JAUCDY010000001.1, read as the reverse complement.
AGCACGCCTCATTGGGGATGCTGATGCGCCAGCATCTAGGGTGAAAGTTATCACTGAGAATGGCGTTGTTTACTTACTGGGCATCGTTGATCACAACCAAGCAAAGTACATTACCGATGCAGTTCGCCATGTTGGCGGCGTACAAAAAATTGTTAGGCTATTTGAATACGTCGATTAATCGCAGCGTAACTCATAAAAAAAGCCTTTTCGCTTAACGCAAAAAGGCTTTTTTATTCCTTATGTTTAGTAGGCTAAGTCCACAATCAACCCGCTACCTTTCTATTTAACAATTCGCAGACTCGGTTTGCCACCACTAGGCATTGTAGGTGGCTCAGGCGGCTCTGGTTCATCCGCCTCTGAACTTGCTTGTTTTGTGTCTGCTATCTTTTCGTCAGCAACGGAATTGATATCGCCTAATTCAGCCTCAAAAAACATACCTTGACCATTTTCTTGCGCATAAATAGCTAGCACCGCATAAATAGGAATATAAATTTGGCGGGCTATACCAGCAAAACGCGCTTCAAAGCAAATGGCGTCATCATCAATATTTAAATTACGCACTGCGCTTGGTGAAAAATTAAGCACCAGCTGACCATTTTCACCATAGCCTTCAGGTACTTGTACGTTGGGCAAATCAACAGCTACTAGCACATAGGGCGTGCAGTCATTATCAACTATCCATTCATACAGCGCACGTATCAGATAAGGTTTGCTTGATTTCATAATTATGCTTAAGCACGCATAAGGCGTTCTGCTTCTGAAAGACTGGCTTGAAATGCATCACGAGCAAAATTTCGCTCCATATAATCCAGCAATGGTTGAGCTGCTTTTGGTAGCTCAATACCTAAAATAGGTAAACGCCATAGTAAGGGTAACAAGCTGCAGTCAACCAGTGTCAGCTCATCGCTCATAAAGTACTCTTTATTAGCAAAGACTGGAGCTACACCAATTAAACTCTCACGCAGCTCTTTACGCGCTTTATTGCGCGCTGGTTCTTTAGCTTTAGCATCCAGAATAGTGTCTGCTTGCACACACCAGTCACGCTGTACGCGTTCGGCTAGCATGCGTGTATTAGCACGCGCTACCGGATATACAGGTAACAAAGGCGGATGCGGGTAACGCTCATCCAGATACTCCATAATTACGCGGGTATCATACAGGGCCAGATCGCGATCAACTAAGGTCGGTACAGTAGCGTAAGGATTCACCTCGGCTAAGTACTCAGGACACTCGCCACTGACCACATCAAATATATCTGCAGCAACTCCTTTTTCAGCTAAAACCAAGCGAATCCGATGCGAATATTGACATACAGGATCAGAATAGCAGCCTAATTTGTTTGGGGCAGCCATTACTTCCCTCCTTATAGCTAAGTGAAACAAACAACAGAAGCTTACGTTCGTTTAGAGACGCAAAATGCACGCGACCACAGGACCGCGTGCATTTCACTGATTCATAGCGAATTATTACTTAATATCTTTCCAGTACTCACGCTTCAACAAGTAAGCGAATACAAAGAAAATCACTAAGAAAATAAGAACGTAAGTACCAATGCGCTGACTTTTTAGCTTCACTGGGTTAGCTGAATACTCTAAGAAAGTAACAAGATTCTTAATAGTTTCATCAAACTCAGCAGCTGACATTGAACCAGTACCTGGCTCAATGGTTAGCGTAGTACAAGCCTCATCAGCACAGACTTGATTACCTTGCAAAGACACTAACACGTTAGGCATACCCACATCTTTGAATACCATGTTATTAGCACCATAGGGGCGGGTTGTATCCTGGTAGAAAGTGCGCATATAGTTATACAACCAATCAGCACCACGTACACGTGCGACCATGGTCAAGTCTGGAGGCGCAACCCCAAGCCATTGCTTAGCTTGAGCATCAGTCATGGCGGACTTCATGTGGTCACCGATTTTTGCATCAGTGAACACTATGTTCTCCATCATTTGCTCTTCGCTAATTCCTAGGTCAGTAGCCACTCGCTCATAACGCTGAAACTTAGCGCCATGACAGCCCATGCAGTAGTTAGCAAAGGTTTTTAGACCATCTTGCATAGCCGCTTTATCAGTTAAGTCGATGTTAACTTTATCCAGCGGGTATGCTCCATTCGCTGCAAAACCAAACATTGGCAGTGCAGCGAAAATCAATGCAACAATTTTCTTTTTCATTAGCCTGTCACCCTTTCTGGAACCGGTTTGGTTTTTTCCATTCTGGTGTAGAAAGGCATCAGAATGAAATACGCGAAATAAAGAATGGTACAGATACGTGCTAATAACGTACGCTCAGGCGTTGGTGCTAACACACCCAGTACTCCCAGAATAATGAAGGAAATACAGAACACCCACAACCACACCTTACTCATCCAACCCTTATAACGCATAGACTTAACCGGACTACGGTCTAACCATGGCAGGACAAACAGTACTGCAATCGCACCACCCATCGCGACAACACCCATCAGCTTGTCAGGTACGGCACGTAATATCGCGTAAAACGGGGTGAAGTACCAAACAGGTGCAATATGAGCGGGGGTTTTCAGCGCGTTCGCTTGTTCAAAGTTTGGTCGCTCTAGGAAGTAGCCGCCCATTTCAGGCATAAAGAACACTACAAAGCAGAACACAAACAAGAACACAGCCACACCAACGATATCTTTCACTGTGTAGTAAGGATGGAAAGGAATACCGTCTAAAGGAACGCCGTTTTCATCTTTCAGTTTCTTGATATCCACACCGTCTGGGTTGTTAGAACCCACTTCGTGTAGTGCTAGGATGTGCAATACAACCAGAGCCAGCAACACAATAGGTACAGCTACAACGTGCAGCGCAAAGAAGCGGTTCAGGGTAATGCCTGAGATCAGGTAGTCACCACGAATCCACTCAGTTAGGTCAGCACCAATAACTGGAATAGCACCAAACAGGGAGATAATTACCTGCGCGCCCCAATAGGACATTTGGCCCCAAGGTAGCAAGTAACCCATAAAGGCTTCTGCCATCAACGCTAAGTAAATCAGCATACCGAAGATCCACACCAGCTCACGTGGCTTCTGGTAAGAACCATAAAGCAGGCCACGGAACATGTGTAGGTAAACTACGACAAAGAATGCTGAGGCACCAGTTGAGTGCAAGTAACGCAAAATCCAGCCGTACTCAACATCACGCATGATGTATTCAACGGAAGCAAAAGCGCCTTCTGCCGATGGCTCATAGCTCATGGTTAGCCAAACACCGGTAAGGAGTTGGTTGACCAGTACGAGTAACGCCAAGGAACCGAAGAAGTAGTAGAAGTTAAAGTTCTTCGGCGCATAATATTTGGATAGATGGTCTTCCCACATTTTGGTTGCAGGAAAACGAGCGTCGATCCACTCCATTAACTTACTCATTATGCTGTCTCCTCATCTACGCCAACAATGACAATATCATCTGTCTCATAGCTATATGGAGGCACTGGCAAATTCAATGGTGCTGGCTGGGATTTATATACACGGCCTGCCAAGTCATAGCGCGAACCGTGACAAGCACAAAAATAACCGCCAATCCAGTCTGGACCCAAGTCTGCAGGAGCAACCTCTGGACGGAACGTAGGCGCACATCCAAGGTGTGTACAGAGTCCAACAACAATCAATATCTCTGGACGAATTGAACGGTGTTTAGGGTCTACATAACTAGGCTGGTCAGACTCTTTGGAATCTGGGTCCGCCAAGGTTGGCTCGAGTTTTTCCAATCCAGCCATAATTTCAGGAGTGCGATGAACAACAAAAACAGGCTGACCACGCCACTCAGCAACGACCTGCTGCCCTGGCTCAACCTTACTGATGTTTACTCGCACTGGTGCGCCCGCGGCCTTAGCCTTCGCACTGGGGGCCCAAGACCCCAGAAACGGGATAGCAGCGCCTGCCGTTCCTACAGCACCCACAACACTTGTGGCTGCCACTAGAAAGCGACGTCGGCCTACATTCACGCCGTCATTGCTCATTAAGTCGTCTCCCATCAGCTTATTCGGCTTTTTTACAAAGCCTTTTATTAAGAAAAAAACTAACTGTTTTTTTCAATCCATAGAATGGTAAAGAAAAGCCGTGCAATTGACAAGATTATTGACTAGCAGAAAAAACTCAGAAGCTTGATCTTGGCTAACTAAATCTACGGGAAGTCTATGCTATCGGTAGATTTAGCGTTGTCTTTGCTAGCCCCATGCAACCATGACAATTTGTCGCACGCTTTTTTGCCTTTTACGGATACAAAAAACGCCCATTTCTAAACAGAATATGGGCGTTCTCTGTATACGCAAACACTTAACGCTTGGAGTACTGAGGACGCTTACGCGCCTTACGTAAACCAACTTTTTTGCGTTCAACTTCACGAGCATCACGCGTAACGAAGCCAGCTTTACGCAATTGACCACGTAAAGTTTCGTCGTACTCCATCAGTGCACGCGTAATACCATGACGAATAGCACCAGCCTGACCTGTAATACCACCACCTGCCACAGTAACGTACACATCGAATTTCTCTGCGGATTCAGTGAGCTCTAACGGTTGACGTACCATCATGCGCGCTGTTTCACGACCGAAAAAATCGTCGATGCTGCGATTATTAATTGAAATACTGCCAGTACCTGGACGCAAGAAGACACGTGCTGTTGCAGTCTTGCGACGGCCTGTACCGTAATTTTGATTCGCCGACATAATCTACTATTCCCGTTAAATCTTCAGTTCTGTGGGTTGCTGTGCAGCATGTGGATGCTCAGTACCTGCGTAAACTTTAAGTTTACGATACATTGCACGACCCAGTGGGTTGTTAGGCAACATGCCCTTTACTGCGCCTTCAAGCACTCGCTCAGGTGCACGCGCAATCAGCTTCTCGAAACTGATTGACTTAATTCCACCTGGGTAGCCTGTATGTGAATAGTAGAGCTTATCAGATGTTTTCTTTCCTGTTACTCGTACCTGCTCTGCGTTGATGACAACAATATAGTCGCCCGTATCAACGTGAGGTGTGTATTCAGGCTTATGTTTTCCACGCAAGCGGGTGGCAATTTCAGTAGCCAAACGACCCAAGGTCTGGCCAGCTGCATCGATCACATACCAGTCGCGTTTCACTGTTTCTGGTTTTGCACTAAAAGTTTTCATTCGCTATAGCCTCAGAGCCGTTCAGTTATTTTAAACGGCAAATCCTAATCATTAGTCTGGTGTTGACTGTTTAAAGCTGCATAGCAAGCACTACTTTCGGGGGCTCGGGTCTCGTGCTTACTTGAACTTACATGCTCGACAGGCGTAGCATCTTCCTGTCTATTCAATTGTTCAGCTAGGCATACTGTCCAAAAGAGTCGGGCAATTATGCCTATTACAGAGAATATTGCAACTTAATTCCACTAAAAAACCGTCTGGAGCCAGTGATGTATCTTCCCCCTTTATTTTCTGCTTTACGCCAAAGCTTTGCTGCTGGCTACTCAGTGAACTCACTACGCGGAGATATTAGTGCGGGCTTAACCGTGGGTATTATTGCTATTCCTCTAGCCATGGCATTAGCTATTGCCGTAGGCGCGGCCCCGCAGCACGGCCTTTACACTGTATTGGTTGGTGGCTTTATAATCGCTCTACTGGGCGGCTCACGTTTTAACGTGTCCGGTCCTACCGCAGCTTTCGTAGTCATTCTTTTGCCCATCACACAACAATTCGGCTTGGGCGGACTTTTACTCTGTACTTCGCTGGCAGGCGTTATTTTAGTCATCATGGCTTTTTTGCGTGCCGGTGCGTTACTGCAGTTTATTCCTTACCCAGTCATACTCGGCTTTACCGCTGGTATCGGCGTGGTAATCGCCACCTTACAAATACAGGACGCTTTTGGTTTAACAGGCATCGATACTCCAGCCAACTATATTGAACGCATACAAGGCCTAGTGCTCGCCCTCCCCAGCATGCGCATGGGCGATACTCTTGTTGCTGCTTTAACTCTTGGCACTCTGGTTATTTGGCCCAAATTTTTCCCAAAAATCCCCGGCCACTTGGTTGCCTTAACTTTGGGCACATTGCTGGGTCTTGTGTTTCATTCTATTGAGCTTGATGTTGTCACCATTGGTGATCGTTTCAGCTATATGGTTGACGGCGTTAGTCATCCCGGCATTCCGCCTTTTCTACCCAGTTTCACCTGGCCATGGCAGCTAACCGGCGCCAATGATGCACCACTGGTATTGTCTTTCGAGCTGTTTCGTCAACTATTAGCACCTGCTTTTGCAATAGCAATGTTGGGCGCAATCGAGTCTTTGTTGTGCGCCGTAGTGGCTGACGGTATGGCAGGCACCAAACACGATCCTAATGGTGAGCTGCTTGGCCAAGGTATAGGCAATATTGTGGCGCCCATGTTTGGCGGCATCACTGCCACTGCAGCCATTGCCCGCAGCGCTGCAAACGTACGTGCCGGCGCTGTCTCACCAGTCTCCGCCATTATTCACGCATTTGTGGTTTTACTCGCCATCTTAGTATTGGCGCCGCTGTTCACTTATATCCCTATGGCTGCACTGGCCGCGCTGCTACTCATGGTAGCTTGGACCATGAGCGAGCCTAAACACGTCATTCACACACTAAAAATCTCACCGCGTAATGATGTATTGGTGTTATTAACCTGCTTTATTTTGACAGTTTTATTCGACATGGTACTCGCCGTTGGAGTTGGCCTGCTGTTGGCTGCCGGTCTATTTATTAAGAGCATGAGTGAGCTTACCGACACCACCAGCATTAGCCGCGAACATTTTGATGAACTCGGCGAGCTACCAGAGTCTGTTGCTCTGTATGCTATCCGTGGGCCTTTATTCTTTGGAGCTGCTGAAAAAGCTCTTAGCGCACTACGTCGCTTCAGTCCTGGATTGCAGATTGTCATTGTCGATTTAAGCGCAGTTTCTATGCTAGACATGACTGCCCTTGCCGCCTTACAAAACGTGGTAAATGACTACCACGCACAAGGCATAGGCATTATCTTCCTTGGCACCTCGGCACGCGTGCGCAGAAAAATGCGCCGCGCCGATGTTCGTATGCGTAGAGGACAGTTATCATTCGCCAATACCCCCGAACAAGCTAAAGCGCGCGCTTTGCGCTGGTTAAGCGCGCAGAAATGCTTAGATGAACCTACTACCTGTGAAACACCTAACCACCTCTAATTATTTGTGAATAAAGGCTTAATAATGACCAACCCTTCTTTTCGCCCAATTGTACTATGCCTATCAGGACACGACCCCATAGGCGGCGCTGGCATACAGGCTGATATCGAAGCCCTGCTAGCACAAAACTGCCACGCTGCGCCTGCTATTACTGCATTAACCATTCAGGACACGGTCAACGTCAGCGATTTTCGTGTGCTAGACCACGACTGGATTGTTGCTCAGGCGCGTGCCATTCTTAGCGATGTTAGCGTTTCAGCTATCAAACTCGGCATGCTGGGCTCAAGCGAAATGGTGCGTACCGCCATTGAGGTCATGCACATGACCCCAAACATCCCGGTAATCTGCGATCCTGTGTTGCGCGCCGAAGGCGGTGGTTCTTTGGGCGCTGGCGATGTCGGCTTTACACTCAGGGAAGAGCTGTTGCCTTTGGCTCATATAGTTACCCCTAATCTGCCAGAAGCGCAGATGCTAGCCGAACTACCCTATGGTACTGAGGACGAATGCGCAGAGGTGCTGCTCAGGCACTGCAAAAACTTGCTCATCACCGGCGGTCACGGCCCTGAAAACGAGCTACATAACCGCCTCTACCTAGAAGACGGCAGTCGCCACGATATTATCCAACAACGCTTACCCGGAAAATACCACGGCTCGGGCTGTACACTTGCTAGCGCTCTTGCTGGTCGAATTGCCCAGGGCGAAAACTTACTCAGCGCGGTACACAGCGCTTTAAACTATACATGGCGCACATTGCGTGACGCAGAAGCTCCGGGTAAAGGGCAATATATCCCGCGCCGTTTACCTTTGTAATTTTTCATAAGACCACTATGAAGCTATACGGACTTTACCCCATCACTGACAGCCAACTGCTTGCGGATGGCCGTTTAGTACCTTACTGCGAAGCAGCGCTTAAAGGTGGTGCGCGTGTGCTGCAGTACCGTGATAAAAGCAGCTCAACCAAGCAGCGCTTATACGAAGCCAGCGCGCTGCTGGAGTTGTGCCACGCCTACAATGCCGAGTTGATTATCAATGACGAACTAGCATTGGCCGAGCAACTGGGTTGCGGTTTGCATTTGGGACAAGGCGATGGCTCGCTAACAGAAGCACGTTTACGCTTAACTGAAAGCGCCATTATCGGGGCTACCTGCCACCACCATTTACACTTGGCCGAACAGGCAGTTGCCCAAGGTGCTAGCTACGTTGCTTTTGGACGTTTTTTCAGCTCACAAACCAAGCCCGGCGAGGTTTTGGCGGATATTGATCTGCTGCAACAAGCCCAGTTTTTGCAGCGCCCTATCGTGGCCATTGGCGGCATTGAGCTGGATAGCGCTGCACCCCTAATCAGCCATGGAGCTGCTATGATAGCGGTCATTCACGCACTGTTTGCCGCGTCCACAGCTGCCGAAGTTGAGCGGCGCGCCCGTGCCTTTACCGATCTTTTCCCACCCTTTGCGACAAATTAGAGGATTTTCATGTCTCGTTCAGCCACTTTATTTGCTAACGCCCAACAACACATTCCTGGCGGCGTAAACTCTCCTGTTCGTGCTTTTGCCGGTGTCGGCGGCACGCCGTTATTTTTCAAGCACGCCGAAGGCGCTTATGTGACCGATGAGGACGACAAACGCTATGTCGACTACATCGGCTCGTGGGGTCCAATGATTCTTGGCCATGGTCATCCTGAAGTGCTCAATGCAGTACGCGCACAGTTGGAACACGGCCTGTCATTTGGTGCGCCAACAGCGTTGGAAGTAGAGATGGCCGACTTGGTTAGCCAGCTAGTGCCCTCCATGGAAATGATGCGTATGGTCAGCTCCGGCACCGAAGCAACCATGAGCGCGATCCGTTTAGCACGCGGTTACACCGGACGTGACAGCATTATCAAATTTGAAGGCTGCTACCACGGTCATTCCGACAGTCTGCTGGTGAAAGCCGGTTCAGGCGCACTGACCTTGGGCGTGCCAAGCTCGCCCGGCGTGCCTGCGGACTTCGCCAAACACACCATCACCCTACCCTATAACGACCTAGATGCCGTGGCTAAGTACTTGGCAGAAAAAGGCCAAGACATTGCCTGTATTATTATCGAGCCGGTAGCGGGTAACATGAACTGTATTCCACCTGTAGATGGCTACTTGCAAGGTTTGCGCCAGCTGTGTGATAAACACGACGTGGTGTTGATTTTTGACGAAGTCATGACAGGCTTCCGCGTGGCCTTAGGTGGAGCACAGGCACATTACGGCGTGAAGCCGGATCTGTCTACCTTCGGTAAGGTAATTGGCGGCGGCATGCCGGTAGGCTGCTTTGGCGGTAAAAAAGAGATCATGTCGCACATTGCGCCATTAGGTCCGGTGTACCAAGCCGGTACGCTATCTGGCAACCCGCTAGCGATGGCCGCAGGTTTAGCCACGCTCAAACTGGTGCAACAAGCGGATTTTCATGCGCAACTCAGTAGCTATGCCAAGCGTCTGACGCAGGGTTTACAAGAGCGTGCTGATGCCGCCGGTATTGCCTTCACAACCACGCAAGTGGGCGGCATGTTTGGCCTATTCTTTACCGACAATAAAGACATCCGTAACTTTAAGGATGCGGTCGCCTGTGATGTTGAACGGTTCAAGAAATTCTTCCACCTGATGCTTGACGGCGGCGTTTATTTGGCGCCAAGTGCTTATGAAGCCGGCTTTGTGTCTGCAGCCATGGGTAAAACCGAGCTACAAATCACGTTAGAAGCCGCTGAACAAGCCTTTAACGCTTTAGCCTAACCTCAAGCAGGCCTGAGCAACCAAGCTCAGTCCTGCTTGATCAGTGTCGAGCCTTAATTATACAACAACGGATACTCAACCTATGCACAATCTATTTATCGAATCCATTAAAAAACGTCGCAGTCAGTATGCGCTAGGTAAAAACCTCACCTTGTCGCAGGCCGAGACTACCGAGCTTATTCAAGAGGCGGTTAGGCAGGCGCCTTCAGCGTTTAACTCACAAAGTACTCGCGCAGTAATTCTCTATGCTGAGCACAACCAAGCATTGTGGGATTTGGTCAAAGAGTCTTTACGGCCTTTGGTTCCTGCGGATAACTTTGCTGCCACCAAAACCAAGGTGAATAGCTTTGCTGCGGGCGCAGGAACAGTTTTATTTTACGAAGACCAAACAGTGGTGGAAGGATTGCAGGAGCGCTTTGCTCTCTATGCGGATAACTTTCCAGTTTGGTCTGAGCATGCCAATGCCATTGCCCAGTTTTCCGTCTGGACAGCACTGGCTAATGCCGATATAGGCGCCAGCCTGCAGCATTACAATCCAGTAATCGACGCTGCTGTCGCTGCGCACTGGGATATTCCAAGCAACTGGACGCTACGGGCGCAAATGCCTTTTGGCTCCAACGAAGGCGAGCTTTCCGAAAAAACCTATATCGCTGACGCCGAGCGTTTTTTGATATTTGCGTAACAAGAATGCGGGCAGCCCTGCCCGCATTACCTCGCCACCGGCTAATTAAACCTGCTTATAAATTATCGAGCCCTCTTGGCGAAAGCGTTCCGACTGTTCTTTAAAGCCCGCCTCAATCGCTTTTTGCTCATCCGTTAACCCGTGCTCTTTGGCGTACTCACGCACATCCTGAGTGATTTTCATCGAGCAGAATTTCGGTCCACACATGGAACAAAAATGCGCCACTTTGCCCGACTCTTTGGGCATGGTTTCATCATGAAACTCCCGCGCCGTGTCAGGATCGAGTGCCAAGTTAAACTGATCCTCCCAACGGAACTCAAAACGCGCTTTACTCAATGCATCATCACGAATCTGTGCCCCCGGATGGCCTTTTGCCAAGTCAGCCGCATGGGCGGCAATCTTGTAGGTGATAATGCCGGTTTTCACATCGTCTTTATTGGGCAAACCCAAGTGCTCTTTAGGCGTGACATAGCACAGCATCGCACAGCCGTACCAACCAATCATTGCCGCCCCCATGCCTGAGGTGATGTGGTCATAGCCCGGTGCAATATCAGTGACTAAGGGACCCAGGGTATAAAAAGGCGCCTCATCACAGCACTCCAGCTGTTTCTCCATATTTTCCTTAATCATATGCATCGGCACATGCCCCGGCCCTTCGATGATGGTTTGCACATCATGCTCCCACGCCACTTTGGTCAGCTCGCCGAGCGTTTCCAGCTCAGCAAACTGCGCGGCATCGTTCGCATCAGCTATCGAGCCCGGACGCAAACCATCACCCAGCGAGAAACTCACATCATAGGCTTTCATAATTTCGCAAATATCTTCAAAATGCGTATAGATGAAGTTTTCTTGGTGATGGGCTAAACACCACTTGGCCATAATCGAGCCGCCACGCGAGACAATGCCGGTAACGCGCTTGGCTGTCAGCGGCACATAGCGCAGTAACACACCGGCATGAATGGTGAAGTAATCCACGCCCTGCTCCGCCTGCTCAATCAGGGTGTCGCGGAACAGTTCCCACGTCAGTTCTTCGGCAATGCCATCGACTTTTTCCAGCGCCTGATAAATGGGTACCGTACCAACCGGCACCGGCGAGTTACGGATAATCCATTCGCGGGTTTCGTGAATATTTTTGCCCGTAGACAAATCCATGATGGTATCCGCACCCCAGCGAATACCCCATGTCAACTTAGCGACTTCTTCTTCAATGGATGAGCCCAGCGCCGAGTTACCAATGTTGCCGTTGATCTTGACCAAGAAATTACGGCCGATAATCATCGGCTCTAATTCAGGATGGTTAATGTTTGCGGGAATAATCGCCCGTCCACGCGCAATTTCACTGCGCACAAACTCAGCGGTAATTTCTTTAGGAATGCTGGCACCAAAGCTTTGCCCCGGATGCTGGCTATCCAGCAAACCGGCTTCGCGAGCTTCTTGCAGCTTAAGGTTTTCACGGATGGCGACAAACTCCATCTCCGGCGTAATCACGCCCTGCCGTGCATAATGCATTTGGCTGACATTACGCCCAGCTTTGGCGCGCCTAGGCTTGGTGGTGGCGGCAAAACGCATGGCGTTTAATTGCGCGTCATTGAGGCGCTGCTGACCAAACTCTGAGCTAAGCCCGGGTAATTCTTCGGTATCGCCGCGCTCGGCAATCCACGCACTGCGCACATTGGGCAAGCCTTTACGCACATCAATGCTGATGCTAGGGTCCGTGTAGGGACCTGAGGTGTCATACACCAATACCGGTGCATTGGCTTCTTGGCCTTGCTCAGTAACGGTGGGCGTTAAACTGATTTCCCGCATCGGCACGCGTATATCTGGGCGCGAACCCGGCACATAGATTTTGCGTGAATTAGGAAAGGGTTGAATGGACTGAGCGTCCACTTGGGCGGTATCACTAAGGTGTTGCGACAGCTTTTGCGTCATGTTCAGGTTCTCCGGTTAACAGAACAAAAAACTGTCAGGGGAACCTGTCCACAAAAAATAGAGGCGCCAAGACTCACAACGCCTCTTCTCTTGTTTCCTACGCGGGTATTAACCCGATCAGGTTCAACGGGATCCGGCATATGCCAATCTCAGCCTAAATCAGGCGCCCCGACAAGAATCAATCACCATAAGAACAGATAGCTCGCAAAAGCACAAGCCAGCGCCACGTGCTAAATGGTCACTTGACCCATCCCACAGCAAACTTTAGTCTTAAGTATTATTTTTATGAGTCATAACCATGCGCGCCTTACCTATTATTATTGCAGCCAGTTTTTTTATAACCACCAACGCCTATGCTACCCAAACCATTACACAGGCTAATTTGCTGGATGTGTACCAGCTTGCGGTAGAGAACAACTCTGACCTTGCAGCCGCGCACGCAGCATACCGTGCCCGATCTGAAAACATTCCCCTGGCTCGTGCTGCTTTGTTACCCCAGCTCGGCGCAGGTGCCGGCACCAACCACAGCCGCACCTCAGTGGATACACGCCAGCTGGGTGAGCAAACCAGCAAGCGTAACAGTTACAGCTATCAAGCCACGCTTAGCCAACCCCTGTTTCGCCTTGATAGCTGGTACCAACTCAAAGCGGCACAGGCAGATAGCGAACAAGCAGCGTTGGAACTTTCCGCAACCGAGCAAAGCATTATTTTGCAGAGTGCAGAAGCCTACTTTGCTGTTTTACGCACACAGGATAACCTAGCGGCTAGCCGCGCCGAGGAAGATGCTTTTAAACGCCAATACGATTTGGCTTCAGAGCGTTTTAATGTGGGCTTATCTGATAAGACGGATGTACTGCAAGCCCAAGCAGCCTATGACGCAGCTCGCGCGAACCGTTTGGTGGCAGAAAACCAAGTGCAGGACGCCTTTCAAGCACTCAGCACCCTAACCAATCAAACGTTTAACGCCCTAGAAGGCGTACGTCACAGTTTGCCCGTCCTGCCGCCCCAGCCCAACGATGCTAATGCCTGGGTCAATAAAGCAACTGCAGAAAACCTACAGTTACAAGCCATGGATTTTGCAGTAACCGCGGCAGAAAATGATTTACGCAAACGTAAGTCCGGTCATGCACCCACCATCGACGCCATTGCACAGCATCAAAAAGGTGACAATGACAGCCTAGGCTTCATCAATAGGGGTATGCCCACCTACCATCGTCACGCGGAACAAACCGTGATTGGTTTGCAACTGACTATCCCGCTATACAGCGGCGGTGCAACTTCTGCCAGCGTGCGTCAGGGCGTGCAACAAAGAAATCAAATCGAATATTTAAAAGAAAGTATGCATCGTCAGATCATACAGGATGCGCGCAATCTGCATCGAGCGGTTAACACGGATATCCAACAGGTTCAGGCGCGTAAGCAAACGATTATTTCCAGCCAGAGTGCAGTCGAAGCAACCGAAATTGGTTATGAAGTGGGTACGCGCACCATAGTAGATGTGCTAGACGCGCAACGCCAACTATTTGCTGCAGTACGCAATTACAACAACGCCCGTTACGATTATATTTTGAACAATTTGCGCTTACAGCAAGTGGCAGGCAGTCTCAGCCCTAATAACTTACAGGCGCTCAGTCCATACTTGAATCCAGCCTACGATCCAGACAAAGACTTCCTGCCGCCAGACTTAGATGCAGAAATAGAAGCAAACCTCAGAAGAAGATAAACCAACACCAGCAGGGCTACGTTGCTAGCTCTGCCGGTGCAGTATAAATTTACAGGCTTAAGCGCATCGACAAGTCGACTGCCTTAACGTTTTTAGTCAGCGTACCCAGCGAGATAAAATCCACTCCCGTTTCAGCTACTGCACGCAAAGTCTGTTCGTTAATTCCACCAGAGGCCTCCAACTTAACCTGACCCGCATTGAGTTTGACCGCCGTACGCATATCCTCATACGATAGCTCATCAAGCATAATAATATCAGCGCTGGTTTTTAACGCTTCAGCAAACTCATCCAGGTTTTCCACTTCTACTTCGATGGGTTTTTCTGGAGCAATACGGCGTGCAGTTTCCACTGCTTCTTTAATGCCACCACAGGCAGTAATATGATTCTCTTTGATTAAAAACACATCATACAACCCAATACGATGATTATGACAACCACCGCAAGTTACTGCATATTTTTGCGCCAAACGCAGACCCGGAATGGTTTTGCGCGTATCTAATAGCTTGATCGGCAAATCTTTAACCTTGTCGGCAAAATAACCGCAGCGCGTAGCAACTGCCGATAACGTTTGCATAAAGTTCAACGCGGTACGCTCGCCTGTCAATAGCGAACGCGCACTGCCCACCAACTCAAACAATACCTGATTCGTGCTCACCCGTTCACCATCGGCCACGTGCCAAATCACTTCGACAGCTGGATCCACTTGACGGAACACCTCATTCACCCAGGCCATGCCACTAATGATGGCATCTTCGCGGGTAATTACCCGAGCACGGGCTTGTTGTTCAGCCGGAATAAGTTGCGCGGTAATATCCCCAGTACCCACATCTTCTGCTAAAGCAACCCGCACATTGTCGCGAACCTCTGCCGCAAGTTGCTCGATAGTCAAATTCGCCATGCAACACTCCAAAAAAACAATTTAGTATTATAGAGCCACGCGCTTAAATTATGAAACACCAACACCCCTATCCCCCAACAATAGCTGTGACTGGCTTCAAAGCTTAGATGGGCTGCGCTTGGACTTAAAAAGCGGCTGGTTATAATCAATAAAAATTTGACGCCAGATTTCTGACCCTCTTTTTGCAGCATACATTTTCTAGTCTAGGTGTTAGTATTAGTTATTTGTAAACTCAAGCTACAGGCTTGTTCTCAGAGGAGGTAGCCTATGCAAAATGAAGCCAAGGTTGTGCCTATAAGCCACAGTACCACCTCAAAGAATCTCGGCAATTTGCCACCCGTCCTCTCTTTAGTGCGGGACAATGCCACCCTGCACATCAAAAAAAATCTGCAAGAATTATTTACCTCAGCGGATGACATTTTATTTGAAATGGCCGATCGCGCCACTAGCAATAGTGAACAAAACAGCCTGTTTGAGGCCATGCGCGATTTACGTCTTAAGCGCAAAAGCCTAGAACGCGGCTTTTTCCATGGCTTACTTGATAAATTTAATCAGCTGAATCAACGTTCCATAGGCCGCAGCCGAGTAGAAGAAAAGCTCAACCTAGACACTCTCAGCTTAGTGCAAAATGACGAGCTTGAAGAATCGGTTGCGCTTGAAACCATGATCGCCAAAGTAATGGGGACTGAAGTACAGCCCCTAACTCTGCTCAGCACGCGCCTAGGTCACTTGCTACAGCGCAAAATCAGTAACGATGAGAACCCACTAGGCCCTAAATCACTGGCCACTGCTTTTCTCGAATCCTGCACGATTCTGGGCTTTGAAATCCAGATTAAACTGATTATCTTGAAGCTGTTTGAAAAGGCCGTGCTGGACAATATTCATGCGCTTTACCACGCCAGCAATGAGCTGTTGATAAAGGAAGGGGTTCTGCCCGATCTCAGCAGCCAAACAACCGAGCGAAAACGTCCCTCCGTTACACAAAGGCATGCCACAAGTCATACAGCTGATGCAGACCAACACTCCTTTGGCGTGACGCAAGCAATTCACACACACATTGCTTTCGATGAGCTGCAAGCATTACTGGGGCATTTGAAGCTTAGCCAAGCAAGCACCCCCGCACCCAGTGACGCGGTACCCATAAGTACACAGGATTTAATGCGTCTGCTGTCTCACTTACAGCAACATAACAACGAACAACATGTAAGCAGTCAAATCGTCCGCAAACAACTCGACAGCATACTGCAACGCGCCAGCCAGCAAAGCAAACGCACGCGCGTCGTAGGTGAAATTGATAACGACATTATCAATCTCGTCTCCATGCTGTTTGATTTTATTTTAGACGATCGTTCTATTCCTAGCGCATTAAAAGCCATGATTGGGCGCATGCAAATTCCGCTATTAAAACTGGCTGTTTTAGACAAATCCTTTTTTGATAACACCAATCACCCTGCACGCCGCCTGTTGAATGAAATTGGCTCTGCTGCACTGGGTTGGAGCGACCAAGATACCAAGCACCAAGATAGCTTATCGCAAAAAATAGAATCCATTGTGCAGCGTCTACAGCATGACTTCTCTGATGACCCCGGTATTTTTAATGAACTGCTAACGGATTTTGCCAGCTTCATGCGTACTGAGCGTCGCCGCAGCGAGCTTCTAGAACAACGTGTTCGTGATGCTGAAGAAGGACGCGCACGCTCTGAGTATGCGCGCGCACAGGTGGAAGAAGCGCTCAATGAACGCTTGATGGGTAAAACCCTTGCCGAAACCGTGGTACAGATACTGCAAGACTCATGGAGCAAAGTCATGCTGCTTAACCATCTCAAATATGGTGAGCAATCCAATCAATGGAAAAGCAGCTTAGCTGTCATGGATCAGCTGATATGGAGCGTTTCGCCCCATACAGAGCCGGATACCGCACGCAAGTTACGCCTACTTATCCCAAAACTGCTCGAAAAACTGCACGAAGGTTTTAATCAAGCCGCTCTCGATCCTTTCGCTACCTCTTTACTGTTTACCAAACTAGAAGTTTTACATGTGCAGGCTATGCAGCGTGCCAACGCACTCTTAGAGCCCGCCCAACCTGCTACTGAGACTGTAAAAGCAACGCCAGCACAATCGACCCCTAGCGATACTCCTACAGAGCCACCACCAACAGCTGAGTCTACAGAGCCCGCTCAAGAAGAACCTGCCATGGTTGAGGTAAAGGCAAAAATCGCCCTTACTGAGCCTGCCGCTGACACCGTGCCTGAAGTAGAGGTTGATGAAAATCATCCCGCCTTAGCACTGGTAGATAAGTTAAATGCCGGTAGCTGGTTTGAGCTAACACAGGCCGATGAGCAAAATACTCGCTGTAAGCTGGCTGCCATTATCAAATCTACAGGACGCTATATTTTCGTTAACCGCAGAGGGCTTAAAGTACTGGAGAAAAGCCGCGCCGAGCTTGCTTTAGCTTTTGCAGACGGAACTCTGACGTTGCTGGATGATGCACAGCTCTTTGACCGCGCCCTAGAATCAGTTATCGGTGATTTACGCCGCTTAAAGAGCCGTGATTAAACCTGCATTATTGCTGTGTCGCTGTTGTTACTTGTACCGCTATACAAGGTTGTTCTTCGAGTTGCTGCCAAGTTCCCTGCAAAGGCTGTAACGCAACCAGCCCTAACTGCAACCCCTCTTGTTGCGGCGTAACTCGCCAGCTCACTCTTTCTTCATTGTCGGACAACAGCAGTTGCCCACTAGCAGGCGTGCCAAGCACCTGCTCAAAACTTAACCAGTACATTCCCTGTGTTTGTCCACTGCGCACCTGCGGCACAGCACCAAAGCAAAGCTTTAATCCCTGTTCCTGCACGGTAATCTGGATAAGTTGATTGTGAATTCGAACGGGCTGGGTTTTAAATACATCACCCAGCATCAGCCCCAACAAAAATGCCACCAAGCAGAGGCTAGCAAAAAACTTTAACCGTAACTTGCGTCGCGGCAGTTCAGGCAGGGTAGAATCAGCAATTATTTTTTGTCTAGGCTGTCTCATGTTTCACATCATTCTTTTTGAACCGGAAATCCCACCAAACACCGGCAACATCATTCGTCTGTGTGCCAACATTGGCTGCAGCTTACATCTTATCAAGCCTTTGGGCTTTGTTTTTGATGACAAACGCTTACGACGTGCTGGACTGGATTACCAAGAGTTTGCTGAAGTGAAGCTCCATGAGGATCTAGCCAGTTGTTTAACGGCACTTAACCAACCACGTCTGCTTGCCTTTAGCACTAAAGGGCAGCACAGCTATGCAGATGTTCAGTATCAGGCTGGTGATGCTTTTATTTTTGGTCCTGAAACCCGCGGCTTGCCAGACTGGGTGCGTAACAGTATTCCGGCAGAGCAGCTGGTGCGTCTACCGATGCGCGAAAACTCACGCAGCTTAAATTTATCTAATACTGTAGCAGTAGCCGCCTATGAAGCGTGGCGACAATTGAACTTTGCCGACTCTTAGCGTCCTGCCCGAAAAGCACATAGCGACCTGCGCTGTGGTTTCATTTTTATAAGCGTAACGGTTGCATCCTTGCCACCGTTGCTGCCTATAGCCCAACACATACGGCTTATGCATTGAGTACTCCAAGCCCGGAGTATGGGTTGCTTACTAACCGCGACCGGCGCGCTTGCGCTCGTTTTCAGTCAGTAGTTTCTTACGCAAACGAATGGATTGCGGCGTGACCTCTACTAGCTCATCATCCTCAATAAACTCTAGGGCCTGCTCAAGCGTAAAGCGAATCGGAGTGACCAGTTGAATGGTATCTTCCTTACCCGATACACGCATGTTATCGAGTTTTTTCGCCTTGGTGGGGTTAATCGCCAAGTCGTTATCACGGCTGTTAATGCCCGCAAGCTGACCTTCGTAAACCTCTTCACCGGGCGACAGGAATAACTTACCACGCTCTTGCAGGGTTTCCAGCGAGTAACTTAGCGCCTTACCGGTAGCCATCGAAACCAACACGCCGTTGAGTCGACCGGCCATTTCACCACTCTTCACTTCGCCATAATGGCTAAAGGTACTGGTCAGGATACCTGTGCCTGAAGTGATGGTCATAAATTGGTTACGAAAACCAATTAAACCACGCGCAGGAATAACGTACTCCAAACGCACACGGCCTTTACCGTCTGGAACCATGTCTTTTAGGTCGCCTTTACGCAGGCCCAGTTGCTCCATAATAGGGCCCTGATGCTGCTCTTCAATATCAAAAATTACAAACTCAAACGGCTCTTGTTTGACGCCGTCCACTTCTTTGACAATCACTTCTGGGCGGGAAATCGCCAACTCAAAACCTTCGCGGCGCATGTTTTCAATCAGTACTGACAGGTGCAGCTCACCACGGCCAGATACTTTGAATTTGTCCGGATCACCTGTTTCTTCAACGCGCAACGCAACGTTGTGCAGCAGCTCTTTTTCCAGACGCTCTTTGAGGTTACGGCTGGTAACGTACTTGCCTTCTCGACCGGCAAAAGGTGAGTCATTCACCTGAAAAGTCATGCTGACGGTAGGCTCATCAACGGTCAGCGGAGGTAATGCTTCTACATGCTGCTGATCGCAAAGAGTATCGGAAATAAACAGCGGCTCAAAACCACTGATACAGACGATATCACCGGCTTGTGCTGTTTCAACTTCAACACGCTGCAAGCCACGATGGCCCATGATTTTCAGAATACGTCCGTTGCGCTTTTTGCCCGTGGAGTCAACCGCTGTTACAGGCGAGTTAGCTTTAATGCGACCACGGCTAATGCGGCCAATGCCGATAACGCCGAGGAAGTTGTTGTAGTCCAGCGCCGAGATTTGCATCTGGAACGGACCGTCCACATCCACTTTAGGCGGCTGAACAAAATCGATAATTGCTTGGAATAACGGGTCCATATTCTCAGCCATTTCGCTCGGGTCCATACCGGCGATGCCGTTCAGCGCACTGGTGTACACAATAGGGAAATCAAGCTGCTCATCGGTCGCGCCGAGGTTGTCGAACAGATCAAAAATCTGATCAATCACCCAATCTGGACGCGCGCCCGGTCGATCAATTTTGTTAACCACCACAATAGGGTTCAAACCGGCTTGAAACGCTTTTTGGGTTACAAAACGGGTTTGTGGCATTGGGCCGTCGATGGAGTCAACCACTAGCAGCACGCAGTCAACCATGCTCATGACGCGCTCTACCTCACCACCAAAATCGGCGTGTCCGGGCGTATCAACAATGTTAATGGCGTAATCTTGCCATTTGATGGCGGTGTTTTTCGCCAGAATGGTAATGCCACGTTCTTTTTCTTGGTCATCAGAGTCCATCACACGGTCTGACTCAAGCTCTTTGCGGTCCAAAGTCCCTGAGGCTCGCAGCAAAGCATCGACCAGAGTGGTCTTGCCGTGGTCAACGTGGGCAATAATGGCAATATTACGTAAATTATCTATCACTGTAGTTGTCTCTAGTAGTTAACATTTAAATCGAATTTGGGACTTTTTGGCCGCGCCAGTCCATACGCTTTAGCTTCTATTGCAGAAAGATTGCTAAGGCCGATACACCCGCACATTGGTGTGACCCTCATGCAGCAGATGATGCACATGCAGGCGACTCATCACCCCTTTGTCACAATAGAGCAGGTACTGGCGGTTAGCGTCCAGCTCTTTGAAACGGTTATTTACCGCATAAAACGGCATGTGTAGCAGCTCGATATCAGCCAACTGTAAGGGCTTATCCTCGCACTCATGCGGATGACGGATATCAATCACTATCTGCCCTGGCAACGCTTGGCTGACGGTTTCTACCTGCACATCCTGGCTTAACTCTTCAAGCAGTTTGTCCACGGTAATGAAGCGCGCTCGACTGATCGCACGGTCCAAAATACTCATATCCAAACGCTCTTCTTCGCGCATCACTCGACCCAATCGTGCCTTGGTAGTCGGATTCACCGAAATCACGCCACAGTATTCCGGCATATTTTTAGCAAAATCCGCCGTGCCGATGGCTTCAGCCGTATCGATAATCTCTTGTTTATGCGTGGCAACCAGAGGGCGAAGCACCAACTTTTCGATGGCTTTATCAATCACCGACAGATTAGTGAGCGTTTGGCTAGATACTTGTGAAACGGCCTCACCTGTTGCTAGGGTTTCAATATGCAACCCATCGGCGATACGTTCAGCCGCACGGAGCATCATGCGTTTAAGCACTACGCCCATGTGGCTGTTATCCACAGTATTGAGAATATCAGCCAGCACTTCTTCAAAGGGTACACTAATAAACAGCACCCTATGGGAGCGACCGTATTTTTCCCACAAATACTGGGTTACTTCCATCACACCCAATTCATGGGCACGACCACCCAGATTAAAAAAACAAAAATGGGTCAACAATCCGCGACGCATGAGCTGATAGGCAGCCACGGTAGAGTCAAAGCCGCCAGACATTAGCACTAAGGCTTGCTCAATAGAGCCTAACGGGAAGCCACCCATACCTGCATGGCGTGCATGCTCAACCATTAAGCGCTGATGACGGATTTCTAATCGCACTTCCACTTCGGGTCGATTTAGCTCTACTCCAGCTGCCGCGCATTGGCGGCGCAACAGGCTACCCAAAGTGCGTTCAACATCCATGGAGGTAAACTCATGCTTGCCTACACGCTTACAGCGCACCGCGAAGGTTTTCCCTTGCAACAAAGGTGCGTAATGCTCTGCACACAACTGCGCGATGGTTTCCATAGAGTCTGGCAGTGGATACTCTTGCACTTGGTATGAGTGTGCGATACCGGGCGTGTTGCTGAGCCGCTCAAATAATTCTTGCTGCGCCACAGGCTCGACGAGACTGCTTTGCACCTCAATATTGTCCCACTCACCACTCACCGCCACTTCGGGGTCAAGCGGACTCAACACCGTACGCATATTTTTCACCAACTGGCGAACAAACTGACGCCTCACCGGGCGGCTTTTAATGGTGATCTCAGCAAAGGGCTTAACGAAGATTTTCATAGCTGTACACAAAACGTTACGCACCCGCTTAGGACGCGAAAAAGGGTGCGCAAGTATAGCAAGCTCAGGCTTTTAGCGCGAGTAATTATGCGTTAAGGACGCGAGCAAAGCGCATTAAATACGCGTTGTAGTTATCCTTATTGCAGCCTAATAAGGTTTTTAAACGCGCATAGGTTAGGCTGCTTATTGCCAATCCAGCTGCAACAGCTGCCATTTTTTATCGGTTAACTGCCACACACTGCTGACTCGATAATGTTCAGCCCGCTCTGGAATAAGCCTTTGCGCGCCGGTAATGCCAACTTGCGCCGTACACAGGCCGCGATCATAAAAGCCCTTATCTAACTGACAATCACGATTAAGCACTAGAATATTAATGCTCTTATAACGCATAAACAGTCCCAGCATCTGCTGGCGAATTTCCTGTCGGCCATAGTGTTGCTGCGCTAAAAAATCGGTATGCAACTGCTGCATCACCGCGCTGGTTTGTTGGTTTTTGATATTTTCCTCCAGCTGGCGCGCAGCTTCTTCTAACGCATTTTGCGGATCTTTACTGCCACAGGCTAGCAAGCCCACTGTGAGCGCAGCCATCAATACCAACCTGCATGACTGGACAAGTTGCCGCCTAGCGAACGTTACTAAAACCATTGACCTCTGCCCGTTTTGCATCATTTAACTGCCCCCTATTTCTAAACTACCCTATAATCACGCATTATTTGCAATAATTGCCAGCCCTACACCGCGGCAACTTGCACAGCATACGCACTTAATAGATTTTCCTAGCAACTATGGCTCTCCCAGAACTAACAGCTTTATTACCACATCGCGGTACAGCGCTATGGTTAACTGCAATTATTAAGCATGATCAACAAAGCATCCTTGGCGAGTGCCACCGGGATTGCCTTGCGCAGTTAACCCAACTACAGAGTGCTTATTTTTTCGAAGCTGCTGCACAACTCTGTGCCGCACATGGCGCATTGTATGCCAAGCACAACTCGCCCACTGAAGCCTATATTGGCAAACTGAGTAAACTCAAGGTGTATCAACAGGCCACGTCTACCGGCGGCACTCTGCAAGTCAAAGCAACGCTGCAATCTACCAACAAACTCAGCGCTGCTTATCTATTCACCGTTACACAACAGCAGCAGATACTGCTCGATGGCACTCTGTTACTGGTGTTAAACCATGCTTGAGCTTTGCCACCTTCACTACCGCTACCCCGGCGCTGAGCAAGATGCGCTGAGCGATATCAACTTTAAAATACAGCAGGGGCAGTGCATTGGCTTACTGGGTGCTAACGGTGCTGGGAAAACCACACTACTGTCGCTCATCGCACAGCTTATTACACCCAGCGCTGGGCAGTTACGCTGGCAACAGCAACCCAGTCTAGGGCTTGTACCGCAAACTCTGGCCTTCTATGCCAAGCTCAGCAGCCAAGAAAACTTACACCTTTTTGCCGATCTTTACTTGCTTAAGGGTCAACAACGCCAGCAGCAGCTCAGTTTAGCTATCGAAGCGGCGCAGCTGGAATCACTACTGCATAAAAAAGCCGGTCAACTATCAGGCGGACAACAACGGCGACTTAATTTCGCTTTAGGTATTTTAGCACCTGCGCAATTATTTCTATTCGACGAGGTAACCGTTGGTGTGGACAGCGTCAGCCGCCAACATCTGTTAAACGCTATTAAGCAACTTAAACAGAGCGGTAAAAGTATCATTTACACCAGCCATTATTTACCCGAAATCGAGCAAATAGCCGAACGCGTTATTTTGCTTAACGCAGGCAAAGTGCAGCTCGATATAGCGCTTGCCGAACAACCCAGCGCACACAATCTAGTGATTGAATGGGTCTCTGGGATACCTATCGAGTTAGTCAAGCTATGCCAGCAGCAGCAACTCGACTTTCAGCAACAACACAACAGCTTAATTATTCATGCCCTAACTCAGCCGCAATGGGCAACCTTGCTCACACATATCAGTCACACCACGCCCGCACCCACTCGTATGAATTACAGCAAACCGAGCCTGGAACAGCTTTATTTACAAGTAAGCGGGGGTCAGCTATGAGGCTGTGGGCATTAAGCTTTAAAGAGCTGTTATTGCTCAGTCGTGACTGGCACGCGCTGGGCGCGCTCTTTATTATGCCAGGACTATTTCTGGTGATTATGGCCTTTGCTATGTCGGCCATTAATCAAGATGAACTCCCAGCGGTTAATTTTAGTGTCGATATCCCTAACCCGAGCCCTGCCAGTGCATTTTTTCTCGCTGCATTAGAGAAGCAATTACCACAAAGCCAGGTACAAGCTGACACCCCCACCATCCAAATAGCACTGAGCCCCACGTTTGCCGAACAACTGCACGACAATCCCCACCAAGGGCCAAAGTTGTCGTTTCCAGCCAACAGCGACACGCTCAGCCGCCAGCGTATACGCAGTGCAGTCACCATCGCTTTAGCGCAAACCCGTCTATGGGATTTCTTAATTGACAGCGAACTGATCAGTGACAATGCTCCCTTGGCAGAACAACTCCAGCAGGTGCAGCTGCAAACGCAAAGCGAGCTTAAGGAGTATCAAATCCTCAGCAGTGGCGCTGTAGGTAACCGGGCTAGCGCCAGTCAAATGAGCGTACCTGCTTGGCTTATTTTCGGTATGTTTTTTATTGTGCTGCCCATGTCCAACAGCTTGCAGCTCGAATTTCAGTCTGGCGTATTAGTACGCCTGCGCGCGCTACCTTTGGCGCAAAGCACCCTGTTGCTCAGCAAACTTATACCCTATAGCCTGATCAATATGCTGCAGTTTATTTTGCTGCTTAGCCTAGGCTTTTTTGTGCTACCCCTGCTGGGTTTGCCCGCCCTTAGTATCCATGGCAACGAACTCGCCTATTTTCCTTTAGCTATTTGTATTACTAGCGCTTGCTGCTGTTTTGGCTTATTAGTAGCCGCCGTTGCCAGAAATACTGAACAAGCTCTACTACTCAGCGCTGGCAGCAACCTGATTTTAGCCGCCATTGGCGGTATAATGGTGCCCAAAAATATGATGCCCATCAGCATGCAGCACATCGCTGAACTATCACCTATGAGTTGGGCGCTGGATGCTTTTTTAACCCTGCTAGTCGGCCAGGGAGAACTCAAAGATATCGCCATCTGGTGCTATTATTTGCTCGTTTTCGCCCTATGCACTGGAGCTGCCGGCGTTATTTTGTTACACAGAAGAGTACAAAACACCCTATGGACAAGCCAGAACTAGAACAACAGCTTAAGCAACTCATTTTGCGTGAGTGCGACAAAGAAGATGATTTTGATTGGCAAGAAATCGATACCCAAGAGCTTTTATTCGGCCAAGACAGCCGCATTCAAATGGATAGCCTGGATGCCCTGCAGGTTTCTCTAGCCCTGCAACAGCAGTATGGCGTGCGCATCGAAGGGGCCAAAGAAGGTCGACGCGTGCTTACCAGTATCGCCACTATCGCTGACTACATTCGCAACAACTCATGAGTTGTTATCTACATAGCCCCGTTCTGCACAGCTGTCTAGGCGAGTCACTCGCCAAGGCTGTTGCTGCGGTACGCAACAATCAAGCACCGCACACACAGCCGTTCACGCTAAACGAACGTTTGCTGGAAATGCCTTACTTTGCACTCAAACAGCAGCGCCAGCCTATTGAGCACCTGCAGCGTATTATCGAAGAGTTGATCAGCCACTACCAAGCTGATTTTAGCGATCAGCTATTGATTGTAGCCAGCTCCAGCCTCGATATTATGCTGCACGAACAAAATACGCGCACCAAAGCAAGCTTCAGTGCGGCCGATTCCACCCCGCTGAATCGCATTGCAAACCTGCTTCAACAACAATACGGTTTTCAAGCCAGTCTTGTCATTAATACGGCCTGCAGCAGTGCCGCCAATGCCTTGCTGTATGGCGCTTACTTGATAAAGCATCAACTTTACGCTGGTGTGACTATTTTAAGCTACGAGCCGCGCAGCACCATAGTGCAACAGGGATTCGCAGCTCTGGAACTAACCAGTCATAGCGGCCTTTATCGCCCTTTCCACCCTGATAGCGATGGCTTGATTTTAGGCGAAGTGTACGCGGCAGCCATGCTAAGCAACGAAGCGAAAGAACACAGTCTATGTCGAGTGCTTGGCGGCTACAGCGCTTGCGATACCACCAGCGTTACCGGCACGTGCGAAGATGGCAGTCATATTTATGCCGTCATACAACAAGCTTTAAACCAAGCCGGCTGTAAGGCTGAGGACATTGATTTAGTCAAACTGCACGGCACCGCCACTGCAGTCAATGATCGTGCCGAACGTAACGGCATACTGAGTTTTTTACAACGGGCTAACGCACCCAATCTGTGCACACTAAAGCAATGGCTGGGTCACGGCTTAGGCGCATGCGGACTCAGTGAAACTCTGCTGCTTAGCGCCTGCTTACAACAAGGCTTGCTGCCCACGCCACGCCATGCTTATGTGACTGACACCTTTGCGCTGCAGCACAATCCGCAGTGGACTCAATCAGACAGCCTAATCTTGGCAAATTTTTTTGGTTTTGGCGGCAACAATGCAAGCTTGATTCTGCAAACCACTAGGCAGGAAAACTAACCATGCACGTCATTAGCGCCAGTCAGCTATCGGTTTCAACACGGACAAGCGACAAACAACTCAAAACCCTTTTACGTGAGCACTTCAGCAGTTTGCCCCGCCGCATTGACCGCCTTGCCTGGCAAGCACTGCTCACAGCTGCGCCTTTAACCCAACATCTGGTTTCTAGTTGCGGAATTTATCTAGCTGCTGACTACCCCTCTGGGGATACTATGACCGGCTTGCTCAACAGCGTGTGCATTCAGAAGTTACAACCCAGACCCTTTGAGTTTGTTAACAGCGTCAGCAACGCCGCAGGTTTTTACCTAGCCAAACAGCTGGACGTACAAGGGCCGAACTTATTTATTAGCGCCGGCCCACAGGTATGGCAGCAACTCTTGCAATTGGCCTACTGTGATGTTCAGGCCAAAAACTGTCAGCAAGCTTTGTTGATTGTTTGCCGCGGCAACGAGCAAGTACAACTACAAGCAGTGCTGGTTCAGAACCAACACAACCAGCTCTTAGCTGCAGACAGCTTTGCACAACTAAGTAGCGGGCTTACTGTTACGCAATTGGTTTTAGACTAGCGATTATTTGCGCTTAGCCCAGCACGCGAGCTCTTTAAACAATACACGCTCGGCTTGGGCTATTGCCAGCAAAGCACTGCTTATCTCAGCTAAGCTTGGCTTTTCGGATTTCCCACGGCTGTGCTGCACACAGAGCAACGCAAACTGACGCCACTGATCGCCAATTGCGGTTAATTGTTGCGAGGCAGCGCATAAAGCCGGCTCATTTAACAAACTACCGGCTTCCTGCAAGAAACTGGCGTACATAAAGCGAAAACCAGCTCCCCCGGTGCCAATCTCCTCCTGCATACGCACTATATGGGTCAGATATAGGCGGTTGTATTTCTTCGCTTGCTCATCCAAGCCTGCAATTTTACGCGCTAAATACGCAATGCCACGAATACCAATCCAAGGCAGTGGTAAACCATCAATAATCCGGCTGGTGGATAAAATACTGCTACGGATCAACTTCTCCCAGTCAACTTCACTGGGCACATCTTCTAACCAATACAGCAAACCCTTGGCAGCCAGCGCACCTTTGGCAAAACGCGCTCTTTGTAGATCGTCACTGGCGCAGCGCACTGGTTGTTCAAACACGGGATCGCTAAGTAGGTACTCCTCACCTTCGCGGCCATAGGCAAGCAAGTTATGCGCATTGAAGTGAAAACGCATTTCCGGTGGAAAATAGGGCAACCAAAACACCGAACTCTGCATGCCCACCAAACGACCTTGTTCCAGTGCTTGATCTAAGGCTTGCTTACCTGCTGCCGGGTTACTGAAAGTTGCGCTGTGTAAACGACAGCCCAGGCGTTTGCTTAGCGTTTTAATAATATGCTTAGGTGGCATGCGGTAAGCGATTAATGGCATACCGCTGAGTTTTACTAAAGGAATATAGGCAAAGGCAATGCCCGAGGATAAGCCTAGCGCCATCGGCTCGCTCATCGGCAACCCCGCATGGGTCAACAGACTCGACATCACCCCGCTTTCGCAGTGGGCACTTTGTTCGTGATTAAAGCTCATCCAGTTGACCTTGTTGATACGCGAGTAGTTGCTCCACAGGGAGTGAAAACGCTTGGGCGTAGCGGGTTAAAATCCGCACAGGTAATTGTTGATAAACCGGCACTTTAAAATGGCGACGAATACGCCAGCGCCACAAGCCTGTGCACTGCGCCAGAGCTAACTCATCCATCCGGTAGCGATACATCAAATAGGGCAGTACCGAGGTCTCGCCCGCCTGCCAACGCTGCTTTGCCTGCTGCTCAAGCACTTCCAGCTCAGCTAAGGCCTGTTGCGTTGCGTAGTTTTCTGCATCCCAGCCAGCACTTTGTGCGCCTTGGTAGCAGCCTTCCTCATCCACCGCATACAGCAGTTTTTGATGACCTGCATAAGCAGAGCATTCCGCATCCTGCGGCACTTCATCAAGCTTCATTACCAACCACCGTCAGCTGCATAAAAGCACTGGAAAAACGTCCACTTTCTGGCACATAACACAGCAAGGTTTCGCCAGCACGTAAACGGTCTGAATTAAACAACTCTTCTAAAATAATAAAAATAGACGCTGAGCCCGTATTGCCTTTACTGGTTAAATTGGTAAACCAGCGCTCGTAAGGAATTTCCAAACCCACCTCACGCATGCCATCAGCCAAGCGTTCACGGAAAAACTCGGAAGAGTAATGGGGTAAAAAATAATCAATTTTATCCGCCTGCAAATCACGCTTGTGCATAATTTTGCGCAAGGCTTTGACCACGGTATATTTAACAATATTTTCATTGAGCAGTTTTACATCCTGCTTCACTGCCAACACCGAACGCGCATTGCGCTCTTGTGCGCTATAACGACTCCAACTTTTTAATTTGCCGTCTTTATAGTCTGCACCCGCATACATACAGGCGGGTAACTCATTGGCAAACGACAAAATATCCAGCCAGTCGATACGCAAACTCAAACCTGTCTGATTAGGCTGCTGAGACAAACGCACCGCGCCGGCTCCATCGGAGAGCATCCAGCGCAAAAAATCTTTTTCAAAAGCCAGCTCTGGCTGCTTGGCCAACTGCTCGGCTCGCTGCTCATACTCAGCGCTAAAATTACTGGCACGCATGAGATTGGAAGCCACTTCCGAACCGCAAGCAACGGCATCTTCACTTTGCCCCAACGCCACGCTCATCCATGCGTATTTCAAAGCGGTCATACCGCATAAACAAATACCTGAGGTAGCCACCACCTCACAGGCGGGATTACCCAACTCTCCGTGCACCATCACGGCATGATTAGGCATCATCTGATCCGGCTGTGAGCTACTGGCTACCAAACAATCAATCTGCTCCAGCGGCATAGCTTCATCACATAAACCGCGAATGGCTTCAGCGCTTAGCTGCGCATTGCTGTAACTGGGTGCTAAAGTCACTGGATCAATAGCATAATGGCGTGAACGGATACCATTGCTGCGCAAAATGATTTTACGTGCCCGCGATGGCTTATCACCAACCATCCCCAAACGCTGCTCCATTTGTTCGTTACACACCGGCTCATGGGGCAGGAAGGCACTCACTCGATTGATATAGACTGCTTGTGTCACAGATATTCCTTGTCCTTATTCCCCAGAGGGTTGTGCAAAATAGGCTTTTTGCTCAGCTGTTTTTCTGCGCAATAGCGGGGATAGTATTTTTCTCACTAACGCACTAATGGGTACGACTGTAATGATCATGACTAACAAAAAGATCACATAAAACATTAAGCCCACACTGCGCGCCACACTAAGTTGCGGTCCCAATTTGCTGAGCAAACGGCTCCAAACCTGAAAACTACGATTACCAATGCGCTCACTGGCTATCAGCTTCTCGTTAATCTGTACTGCCGCTAAACCACGCAACATGGGCTCGGTTATCGGCTTCGTATCAGCTAATAAGCGAGTCTTTATAGCCCAACCAAAGCGTTGTGCCGCACTGATATCTTGCTCGGCAATACCGGCTTTGGGCAGCCAAGCATAGGCTTGTCGCTTACCAGTAAACATCCACATAGGAGTAGCTAAAAAGCTGGCAGCACTGCCGCAAGCATCGGTCAAAACAGCATTATCCACTAAACGGGCACCCAGCTGCTGTAAGCGTGATTTTACTTTTTCTTGCGCCATCAGCCACATATTTCGGCAGCCAATTAGCGTCATAACAGGCCTATCCTTTAGTAGCAGCCGTGCTTGTTTAGTCGCCAAAAAACTCGCCATAGGTAATGATGGAGATAAAAACCATACCTGATATGCAAGAATAATCAGATCGTATTGTTTATCTGTATCCAGTGTAAAGGGCTGCAAAGGCTGCGCACGCTGTAAAACAGTTTCAGGAAAAATATGAAAGAAATGCCAAAATGGCCAAGGAAAAGGAAACTCCTCTTGCATTTGTAGCGTTAAATAATCAACCTGAATTTGCTCCTGCCCCAATAATGGCGCAGTAACAGCATCTACCACTTTATTTAACTGCCCACTTTGTGAATAGTGAATCACTAAAACATGACGCATTTTCAAGGTACCAAGCGATGAATAAAACTTGCCCGCCACGCGGCAAAGCAAAAAAAACCTTGCTGATTATAAGCCAAGCTTGGCTGTTGTGGATAAGTTTTCCTAGTTTTGCGGCCACACTGGTCATTGAGTTATCTGAACAACAACCGCGCGCTGTGATCCATGCGGCACTCTATGACCAGTCAAGCACGAACTGGGAGGCTCAGCCACTGCGAGCAGTGGAGACCACAAAAGAAACTATTGTTTTTACCGGTCTGCCCCCGGGGCGGTATGCAGTGCAGCTTTTTCAAGATATGAATGCCAATGGCCGTTTAGATAGCTCACGCAACGGCATCCCTAAAGAGCCGGTTGGTTTTTCCAACAATCCTTCATTATTTCGTGGCAAGCCTAGCATTGATAAGTGTTGGATTAACGTAGCAGAACCCTTGGTCACTGAAAACATCCGTTTTTTTGTGCGCAAACGCTACGCTAATACGGCGGAATAAAAAAAGGCGCACCCATTTATTTTAAACGTAGTGCGCCTTGCTTTTGTGCTGTAGGTACTATTGGTCTTACATTCCCAATAAGCGTGGCAAGCCCATGGACACCGAAGGTACGTAAGTCACTATC
Organism: Thiopseudomonas acetoxidans; assembly: GCF_030362935.1. NCBI lineage: Bacteria > Pseudomonadati > Pseudomonadota > Gammaproteobacteria > Pseudomonadales > Pseudomonadaceae > Thiopseudomonas > Thiopseudomonas acetoxidans. The sequence continues at coordinate 344,786 of NZ_JAUCDY010000001.1, read as the reverse complement.
ACCAAGAAACCCAATAACATCATCAACCAAGGCATGGCAGCGCGAATTACCTGAGTAACAGGCATCCCTGTCACTGCTGAGGTCACAAACAGGTTGAGCCCTACCGGTGGAGTAATTAAGCCGATCTCCATATTGACCACCATGATGATGCCTAGGTGGATGGGGTCGATACCTAGCTCCATGGCGATTGGGAACAAAATAGGTGCCAAAATTAAAATAATGGCCGACGGTTCCATAAATGCGCCCGCTACCAGCAAGACTATATTAACGACCAGCAAGAACATCCACGGCTGCAAGCCCGCCTCCAACACCATGGCGGTAATTTGCTGTGGGATTTGCTCGGTGGTTAAGACGTGAGCAAACAGCATCGCATTGGCAATGATAAACATCAGCATAATGCTGAGTTTGGCTGACTCTAGCACCACTTTTGGCGCCTCACGAATGGTCATGTCTTTATAAATAAACAGCGCAACAAAGGCTGAATAGACTGCCGCTACGGCAGCGGCCTCGGTCGGGGTAAACAGCCCGCTATAAATCCCGCCAAGGATAATTACCATCAGCAGCAAGCCCCAAACCGCTTTATGTGCAGCACTTAACCATTGGCGTACTGTGGCGCGCGGCATAGCCGGCAGGTTCTTTTTTACGGCAATGACATAGATAGCTATCATCAGTAGTACGCCCAGCAATAACCCGGGCACAACACCAGCCATAAACAGCGTACCTACAGATGTTTCCGTAGCAGCCGCGTAGACAACCATCACCACCGACGGTGGAATCAAAATACCAAGTGTTCCTGCGTTGGTGACAATACCCGCAGCAAAAGCTTGCGGATAACCAGAGCGCACCATACCGGCAATGGCAATCGAACCTACTGCAGCAACCGTTGCAGGACTCGAACCTGATAGCGCGGCAAACAACATGCAGGCCAGTACTGAGCCAATCGCCAAACCACCACGAATATGTCCAACACAGGCGTTGGCAAAATCAATCAATCTGCGCGCCACCCCACCGGTGGTCATAAAAGAGCCAGCCAACAAGAAAAATGGAATCGCTAACAGGGTGTAGTGTTCACTGGTTTCAAACAGCTTAATCGCCAGTGAGCTGACGGAGTCAGGGCTAAAGAAAATAATCGTTAGTGAGCCAGCCAAACCTAAGGAAATAGCAACCGGAACGCCAATTAACATCAGCGCAAACAGCGCAACGAATAGAAACCCAATAGTCATTACTGGCTCTCCTCTTGGCTGCTCAGTTTCATCGCATCGGCGGCTTCATCAGCCAAACCCAAGCCCGTTTGTTGATTGGTTAAAATACGCACAAGAATTTCCAAAAATCGGGCAAACACCATGGCAAAACCAAGAGGCACGATAAGCGTGATATGCCACTGTTTGATGCCGTAGTGACCTAAATCATCCGCGCCAATATTGGCCTTTAGCAAGGTCGTAGCCCAGCCGTAACTGGCGACAGACAAGAGCACGGCATAGCCTATACAGACCAAGCAGGCCACGATGCCGATTATTTTTTGCGTTCTGTGCGAGCCCAGCTTAACCAGTGCATCAACACCTATATGCCCCCCCACCCGAACACCGTAGGCAATACCAAAAAATATTAACCAAGCAAACAACGCTTTAGTGAGCGCATTACTCCACGTCATGGTTTGCACCACATCCAGGAAAAAATCACCCACCGCATAAAAAAACTCTGAGGCGGCAGAGTCTTCTTCAAACCATTCTGCAATGGAGAAAAAAACTCCATAGAGGTTATTGAAAACCACATAGAAAAAAGTTACCAATGTCATTGCGGCAAGCAAGAAGACGATAAATCCATCCTCAAAGCGCGCCCAGATTCGGCCTACTGTGCCCATTGAAATTCCCCATTTATTAAGAGTCTCTGAATAATTATTCTGCCAATTATTCGCAGACTCCTCTGCTATTATTAAAAAACACTAAGGCAGTGCTTCCACCGCCTTAGTGCTATTTGTTACATCTTACTCTTGGTTGGCAGCTTCAGCGGCTTTGATACGCTCAGCACCGATTTCTGCTTCAAACTTCTTCCAAACCGGACGCATCACTTCGCGCCACTTCTCGCGCTGCTCTTTAGTCAGGTATAGAATCTCAGTTTTACCGGCATCAATGATTGACTGCTTATCACGCATATTCAGTTCATGCGCGTGCTTGTTCACCTCAACAGTCACCTCATCCATAATGGCACGCAGCTCTTTGCTCACGTGCTTAGGCAGCTCGTTCCAGAACTTGGTGTTGGTGATCACCATATAGTCGAGCAAACCGTGGTTAGACTCAGTAATGTATTTCTGCACTTCGTGCATTTTCTGCGAGTAGATGTTGGAGTAGGGGTTTTCTGCACCGTTTACAACACCCGTTTGCAGACCTTGGTACACCTCAGCAAAGCTCATCTTGCGTGGGTTTGCACGTACCGCTTTAAACTGCTCTTCCAGTACCGCTGATGCTTGTACGCGGAACTTCAGACCACGAGCATCTTTTGGTTCAAGCAGTTTTTTGTTAGCTGAAAGCTGCTTCAAACCGTTATGCCAGTAACCTAGGCCCGTAATACCTTTGTCTTCCATTGAGCTCAGCAATTCTTGACCTACTGGACCTTTTTGGAAACGGTCTACTGCTGCCATGTCATCAAACAAAAACGGCAAGTCAAAAATTTGAATACCCTTAGAGTAGTGCTCAAACTTCGCTAACGAAGGTGCAATAATTTGCACATCGCCCATTAATAGGGCTTCCATTTCTTTACCATCACCAAACAAGGATGAGTTTGGATACACCTCAACCTTTACTTCGCCGGGTAGACGTTCTTCAGCCAGCTTTTTAAACAGCAGCGCGCCCTGACCTTTTGGGGTGTGTTCTGCTACTACGTGTGAGAACTTAATAACTATTGGATCAGCTGCATGGGCAATGCCAGCCAAGCCGATAGACACGGCACAAACCAGTGCTTTAGCGGTTGTTTTTAACATCTAGAATTCCTCTTACAGATAGTTTTGGTTGTTTCCAGAATGAAACTTTTATTATCACCATCAGCGAGACCAGTGCTCACCTGCTACATAGATTGCAAAAATCGCTCCGCAACAGCAAGCCTTATACCAAAGTATCAAAAATTTCTGTTTCAAATAGAAACAGCTGCATACAAAGAGGTAAAAGAACCTTTATAGCATTTAACCCCACAGAAACACTGGCGGTTTGTCGCCACTGAACCCGACTCCTTGGCGGGTTCTCGCCACATTTACATCTAGTTGTGCTGCAGGCCATATTTACGAATTTTATCGTGCAGCGTTTTCCGCGGTACTTGCAAGGCTTCTGCTACTTCACGCAACGAAGAGTGCGACTTAGCTAACTCTGCAGCTATCAAGGCACGCTCAAACGCTTCCACTTGTTGACTCAACGGCAAACCCACTAGTGCTTGCAGCTGGTTTTTGGTGGACTCCGTAACAGCTAAGCCTAACCCCAAAGCAAAACGTTCTGCCGCATTTTGCAATTCCCTAACATTACCCGGCCAGTCATGACTTAATAACTCAGCGCGCTGCTCTGCGGTTAGCAAGGGTTCCTGCGTGACTTGGTGTTTGCCACAGGCCTGTATGACAAAATGCTGGAATAGCGGCAAAATATCTTCAGCGCGTTGGCGCAAGGGTGGAATCTGAATTTGCGCCACATTTAAACGGTAGTACAGATCCGCGCGAAAGCGTCCTGCGTCTGCCGCAACCAACAAATCCTCTTTAGTTGCAGCTATCACCCTGATATCCAGTGGAATAAGCTGATTAGAACCGACGCGCTCTACCACTCTTTCCTGCAACAAACGCAACAACTTGACCTGCACATCCAAGCTCATACTCTCGATTTCATCGAGAAAAATCGTGCCGCCGTTAGCAAACTCAAACTTACCAATGCGTTTTTTTTGGGCGCCTGTAAAAGCTCCTGCCTCATGCCCAAACAATTCACTTTCAATCACTGACTCTGCTAGAGCACCCGCATTAATAGCCACGAAAGGTGCTGCCGCACGACTGGATAAATCATGCAGCGCACGTGCCACCACTTCTTTACCGCTACCTGTTTCACCGAGGATAAGCACATCGGCTTGCAAACCGGACAAAGCGCTGATTTGTTCGCGCAACAGTTGTGCCTGAGTTGACGGCCCTAAAAGGCGCTCACCCAGCAGCTTCTGATCTGCCAAGGCAAGGCGTAAGCTGCGGTTTTCTAGCACTAATTGCCGCACCGCCAAAGCCCTACGCACGCTATCGAGCAACAAGTCACTGGCAAAGGGTTTTTGCAAAAAGTCATAGGCTCCGGCGCGCATCGCCTGCACAGCCAATGGCACATCACCATGCCCAGTAATCAGCAATACGGGCAACTGGGCATCGTATGCAGCCAGTTGCTCTAACAACTGCACGCCATCAATGCCTGGCATACGGATATCGCTGACCACCACTCCCGCCCACTCTTTGGGTAAAGCATCAAGCAAACCCTCAGCACTCGCCGACGTTTGCACCTTCAAGCCTGCTAAGTCGAAGGTTTGTTCAAGCGCAGTGCGTAAATGCTCGTCATCATCGAGCAAAACAACGTCAGTATCTGCTGCAATTTCAATCATGCAAAACGATCCTCTTGCGCGTCTAGATTCATCGCTGATGGAATTTGTTTAAGGTAAAGACGCACACATGCTCCACCCTCAAGATTATTGGCAAACTCTAATCGACCACCCAATGCTTTAACAATGGCATCGCAAATGGCCAAGCCCAATCCCAATCCCCGAGCGCTGGTTTTAGTGGTGAAAAAAGGTTCACGAGCTTGCGCTAATGCCTCATCAGTAAATCCCGTACCGCTGTCTTTAATGGTTAAACAAAGCCATTCCTGACTTAAGCTCGTTTGCAGCCAAATACAGCGCTGGGAACGCTTTTCAGCCAGTGCATCTAAGGCATTGGCCAGCAAGTTACTCAGCACCTGCCGTAAGCGCGTCTCACCGGCTTCAACCCAAAGCGTGGCTTCTGGTACATCACGAAAAATTTCTACCTGCAACGCATTTCGGCGACTGGCCACCAAGGCCAAAGCATCTTCCAACGCTGGCTGCAACGCCACATGTTCTGACGCCTGCGGATTGCGTCGGGCAAAAGCGCGTAAATGTTCAATAATGGATGCCATGCGCTCGGTTAACACAGCAACCAAATCCAAATTGCTGGCCACCTCTGCATAGCGTTCTTTGGTCAGTAGAATCTTGCTGTTATCTGTATAGCTGCGGATTGCAGCCAAGGGCTGATTGAGTTCATGGCTAATGCTGGCCGACATTACGCCCAATGCTGACAACTTACCGGCTTGCACCAGTTCATCTTGTGTGCGCACCAGCTCTTGCTCAGTCGCTTCACGCTCTAAAACCTCTTCTTTTAAGCGGCTATTAAGTGTTTGCAAATCTTGCGTTCGATTACGCACACTTTCTTCAAGCTCTTGCTTGGCTTGCGCGTCCATGGCAATGCGCTCCAAATAATAATGCCTGCGCTGCAGCAATAAACCAAAAATGAGCAACACTGCTAATACGGTTACAGCAAATACGGCCATGGCTGTACTTACTGGTTCATTTATTAGCATTCTCGGTGCGAAAATACTGACCCGCCAATCAATAGCAGGTAAATCATTATGCAAGGCTACCCACTGTTCAGACTTTAAGTTCAAGGGTTCTGGCTCAATAGTGGTGTAAGGCTTATGGTTAGCAATGGACTGCTGCTCGCTGGCACTTAACTCGCGTGAGGCTTTAAAACGCCATTGCGGCTCTGACGTCAGGATTACCACTCCGTTTTGATCGGTTACCAGCAAGCGTTCTGGCACTTCACCCCACAGTGTCTCGGTAAAGTCCAAATCCACCTTTACCACTATGACGCCTATTGCTCTATTGTCGTGGTAAACAGCACTGCCGTAATAGTAGCCACGCTTAATGGAAATATTCCCCAATCCAAAAAACTCACCTGTTCCGCGCGCTAGGGCATCGTAAAAATAAGGACGAAAAGCAAAATTATTGCCAATAAAGCTTCGCGGTCCCAGCCAGTTGGATGCGGCCAAGGTCATACCTTCAGTGTTGAGCAGATAAATAACATCAGCACCCGTTTGATCACGAATGGTCGATAGCAGTTCATTGGCTGTATGCAGTTGTTCTGGTTCTGGATTTAACAAAGCTTGCTGCACATCGGGTAAACGCCCTAAAACCTGTGGCAACACCTCGTAACGTTGTAAGGTGCTTACCAGGTTGGCACTGATTAAGTCGAGCGTCTGGTTATTTTTACGTTTGAGTTCAGCTAAATAGTAGCCCTGCACCAACGAATGAAAAGGCCAGAGCAAAGCCACAAAAATCAATAAAAATACGAATAATAAACGCCAGCGGGGTTGCAACACTTTCATCTTTCACCACAGGAAATTTAACAACAGTCGAAAGTCAATTTGAAGTGGTAGCAGAGTACAGTTGCACGGGCAAATTATCCAATACCTTATTCGCGCAAAAGTTGCGCCCCCAACAAGCACCCTGTTGGAGGCCAGCTTCTGGGTGACGGTCTGTGTGTTGCGGTGTTTTGGTTATTTAAATAGCTTCTGCACCCAATCCATTGCATAGCCGCGATACAACAAAAAGCGCACTTGTTTGGCATAGGCTTTTTGATCGGCTGGTTGTTCACCAAAACGTCTTTGCCACAGCTCAAGCAATTGTTCTTGCCAGTCAATATCTGCTTGCGCTAAGGCTTGTTCAATGTCGTCACGCGCCAACCCGCGCTGTGATAACTCTTCGCGAATACGCACCGGACCACGACCCGAGTTAGCGCGACTGCGAATATAGCTTTCTAAATACCGCTGCTCAGACAATAACCCTTCTTCGACAAGTTTTTGCAGTTCAATATCGATCAATTCTTGTTCAGCGCCGCGCTGCAATAATTTACGTGACAGCTCTTGCACGCCATGCTCGCGCCTAGCAAGTAGATCCATGGCTTTTCGACGAATTTCTGTTGGAGTATCAAGCATTTTTCACCCATAAAAAAGGTGGTGCTGACGAGCAACACCACCTTAATTGTTCATGAATTAATTGAGGAGCGATTATTCCTCAACCACATCCTTTTTAGTTTCTTTGTCAGCAGGCTTAACCACAGTCAATAATTGATCGCGAATTTGCTTATCCAGACTGTTAAGCAACTCAGGATTTTCGTCCAAGTAGCGCGCAGAGTTCGCTTTACCCTGACCAATTTTAGTGCCCTGATGACTGTACCAAGCGCCCGCTTTTTCTAACAATCCTAGCTGCACGCCCAGGTCAATAATTTCACCCGTTTTGTAAATTCCACGACCATAGAGAATCTGGAATTCAGCCTGACGAAACGGTGGCGCCACTTTGTTTTTCACCACCTTAACGCGCGTCTCGCTACCGGTAATTTCATCACCTTCTTTTATTGCACCCGTACGGCGAATATCCAGACGTACTGAAGAGTAGAATTTAAGCGCATTACCACCTGTAGTGGTTTCTGGGCTACCGAACATTACGCCAATTTTCATGCGAATCTGGTTAATAAAAATCACCAAGCAGTTAGCATTTTTGATATTACCGGTGATTTTACGCAGCGCTTGACTCATTAAGCGTGCCTGTAAACCCACGTGTACATCACCCATTTCGCCTTCAATTTCTGCCTTGGGAACTAGTGCCGCCACGGAGTCAACCACGATCACATCCACCGCATTAGAGCGCACTAACATATCGCAAATTTCCAACGCTTGCTCACCGGTATCCGGCTGAGACACGAGTAAATCATCAACGTTAACACCTAACTTGCTAGCATATTCCGGATCCAGCGCGTGCTCAGCATCAACAAAGGCACAGGTTGCACCTTGCTTTTGTGCTTCAGCAATAACTGACAGAGTTAATGTAGTTTTACCTGACGACTCAGGGCCGTAAATTTCAACAATACGACCCTTTGGCAACCCACCTATACCCAACGCAATATCAAGACCTAAAGAGCCGGTTGAAATCGCCGGAATAGCTTGGCGCTCATGATCGCCCATACGCATTACCGCACCCTTACCAAATTGACGTTCAATCTGACCCAGTGCCGCTGCTAAGGCGCGCTTTTTATTCTCATCCATCTTTAGACCTCAATACGTTATGAATCACAAAACACTGTATAGTTAACCAGTATTATCCATGTTTTTTTCTGAATAGCAACAACCGTTATCGGAATAACTGCAGCGTGCTTTTATTTATTTGCTATTAACGAGATTAGACCAAGCAATGCCTTTTGCACTGCCTGCTGACGAACGGCTGCTCTATCGCCGGCAAACACTTGCGTTTCAGAGTAGGTTTGTGTGCCAACCACCCAAGCAAAACACACCATACCCACGGGCTTATCGACACTTCCTCCACCCGGCCCAGCAATACCGCTAACCGCCACCGCGCAATAAGCCCCACTTTCGCGCTGAGCACCTTGCGCCATAGCTTCTACGACCGGCAGGCTCACTGCACCATGTGCCACAAGCAGCTCTTGCGCCACGTGCAACATTTTAGTTTTTTGCTGATTTGAGTAAGTAATATAACCGGCTTCAAACCAAGCCGAACTGCCCGCAATACGTGTAATTGCTTCAGCAATGCCGCCGCCAGTGCAGGACTCTGCCGTTGTGACTTGTTTGTTTTGTTGCTGCAACAACTGTCCCAGCTGTTTTGCGAGTACGGTAATAGACATATGCAAACCTTATTCTGAGCGGCGTTTAGCGTAACAGCTGCGTCACCAGTACCTTGTGCGGCCATAGCGCGGACATGGCTTGCTGCATGGCTTCGATATTGCCGCTGGTATAAAACTGGTCAGCCTGTACATTGCTTTTTGCTAAAAGCTCGTGCGTTGTTAACTGCTGCTGTAAACGCCGCGCGACAGCAGCACCTGTATCAATAATCATAATCTGTGCAGGCAACAGAGTACGCAATAAGGGCTTGATAAACGGATAATGCGTACAGCCCAAAATTAACGTATCGCACTGCGCTTGCAGCAGTGGCTCAACGTAACTGGCCAGCAATTCGCGCGTTAGTGAGCCGTTTAATTCGCCAGCCTCAATCAATTCAACCAACCCCGGGCACGGCTGGGTATGTACCTCTACCTGCGCTGAAAACTGATCTAACAAAGCTGCAAATTTTGCGCTACGAAGCGTCCCCGTGGTGGCTAACACCCCCACTTTTCCTGTTTTTGACACGCGTGCGGCTGGCTTCACCGCCGGCTCCATACCGACACAAATCAAATTTGGCCAACGTTCACGCAACACATGAATAGCCGCTGCTGTTGCAGTATTACAAGCCACCACCAGCGCTTTTACGCCTTGATCCAACAAAAACTCACTAATAACTATGCTGCGCTCAATTATTTCTTCAGTGCTTTTATCGCCATAAGGAACATAGGCACTGTCGGCAACATAAATTAGTTGCTCCAGCGGCAGAACTTGGCGAATTTCCGCCAATACTGATAAGCCACCCAAACCAGAATCAAACACACCAATAGGTGCTTGTGGATTCATCGCTGTTTACCACACACAGAGCAGTCTGGATCGCGGCTTAGCCTGAGCTCACGAAACCGGCTGTCGGCGATATCAATCAGTAATAAACGCCCTACTAAAGAGCGACCAAAACCAACCAGCATCTTAACGGCTTCTGCTGCTTGCAGGCTACCAATCACGCCCACCAGCGGGCCCAGCACACCAGCCTCATTGCAGCCTAAATTTTCCTCTTCAGTGTCTGCAAACAAGCAACGGTAACAAGGACTGTCTGCCGAGCGTGGATCAAAAGCTGTCAACTGTCCGGATAAACGAATCGCTGCGCCACTCACCCAAGCCACTTGCTGTGCAAAACATGCGGCATTGAGTTCATCGCGAATACGAAAGTTATCCGTACAGTCCAAGACCACATGCATGCCTTGCACCAGCTGCTCAAGATTCGTTGCTGCTAAACGCTCACTGTGTGTATGTACTTGAATAAAAGGATTAAGCGCTTGTAGGCGCGCTTGGGCAGAAGCAACTTTCAATTGTCCTTCGCTGGCTGTGGTATGCACGACTTGGCGCTGCAAATTGGTACTGTCGACCACATCAAAATCAGCCAAATGCAACTCACCAACACCCGCCGCTGCCAGATACATAGCCACGGGCGAGCCAAGCCCACCCAGCCCAACAATCAGCACCTTGCTGTGTTTAAGCTTAAGTTGTCCGGCAATATCGACATCTGCCAGCAAAATTTGTCGACTGTAACGCAACAGCTCAGCATCGGTTAGCATGCAATCGCCTCACGCTTACTCCACTGCCCTAAGGTCACGCGCTCATGCCCTGATAAATCACACTCACTGCGCACTTTGACAAAACCCGCTTGCGCCAGCAATTCACGTACCGCAGTGCTTTGCTGATAACCATGTTCAAACAGCAGCCAGCCTTGCTCAGCTAGGTGACGTCCAGCTTGGCGCACTATATGGCGAATAGCATCTAAACCATCCGTGCCCGAAACCAAAGCACTGGAGGGTTCAAAGCGCACATCACCTTGCTGCAAATGCGGGTCATCTAGGGAAATGTACGGTGGGTTGCTGATAATGAGCTCAAAATACTCATCGCTCAGCGCAGAAAACCAATCGCTTTGCAGGAAACGTACCTGTGGTTGCTGGCAACTTAAGCCATTGTGCTGTGCCAATTGCACCGCTTGCTCAACGCAATCCACTCCGGTTACCTGCCATTGCGGTCGCTCACTAGCTAACGCCAAAGCAATAGCTCCAGTTCCCGTACCCAAATCCAAAACACGCACCGGCAGTTTGTCTTGCGCTAAAGACAGCGCGGTTTCGACCAGTAATTCGGTTTCTGGTCGGGGAATTAATGTATGCGGACTGACCTGCAAATCAAGCGTCCAGAAACCCTGCTGCCCAAGCAAATAGGCAACGGGCTCACCGGCATGGCGACGCGCTAACAGCTGTTCAAATTCGGCTTGTTGGTCGCCAGCCAGCTCTTTACCGGGCCAGGTGTAGAGATAACTGCGCGGTTTTTTGAGTACATGCGCCAGCAGCAACTCCACATCCAGTTTGGCGCTGGGAGAACTTAATTGCTGAGCGCGTTGCAGTAGACACGCAATAGTGACCATAGTTTTTACTCATCCAGAGCAGCCAGCTGATCGGCCTGGTACTCCATCAACAAGGGATCAATAATGTGTTCCAGCTCTCCCTGAATAACACTGTCCAGCGAATAGAGCGTCAGATTAATACGGTGATCGGTCACGCGCCCCTGCGGATAGTTGTAGGTGCGAATACGTTCAGAACGATCACCACTACCCACCAACGAACGTCGAGCATCGGTCATTTCTTTTTGCGCAGCTGAGGTTTGCTGATCTTGTAAGCGTGCTGCTAACCAACCCATAGCGCGGGCACGGTTTTTGTGCTGCGAGCGCTCTTCTTGGCATTCCACTACAAATCCCGTTGGAATATGCGTAATACGCACGGCAGAATCCGTTTTGTTTACGTGCTGCCCACCCGCGCCCGAGGCACGATAGGTATCCACGCGTAAATCTGCAGGGTTAATTTCAATCGCTGCTTGCTCATCCGGCTCGGCTAACACAGCCACGGTACAGGCTGATGTATGTACGCGTCCTTGGGATTCTGTTTCTGGCACACGCTGTACACGGTGTGCGCCGGACTCAAATTTTAAACGACCGTAAACATTGTCGCCCTCAACCCGGGCAATAACTTCCTTAAAACCGCCGTGCTCGCCCTCATGCGCGGATAGCACTTCCACGCGCCAGCCTTGGCGTTCCGCATAACGGCAGTACATACGAAACAAGTCGCCCGAAAAAATAGCCGCCTCATCACCGCCCGTTCCAGCACGTACCTCTAGAAACACGTTACGACTGTCGTTAGGGTCTTTAGGTAACAGCAATACTTGCAGGTCAGCTTCCAGCTTTTCGATGGCAGTTTTGCACTCAGCAACTTCTTCAACAGCCATTTCCCGCACATCAGGATCGCTGTCTTTAAGCAACGTTTGTGCTTCAGCCAGATCGTTTTTTAGTTTATTCCAGCTTTGATAGGCCTGCACCACAGGTTCCACTTCGGCATATTCTTTGGAATACGCGCGGAACTGATTTTGGTCGCTAATCACCTGCGCATCGCCTAGCAATGCGGTGAGTTCTTCGTAACGGTCAACTAAGGCATCTAAACGATTTAATAAGGAGGCTTTCATTAATTAGTTTCACCTGAATTTAAGCCAAATAATTCTTGCGCCACAGCGAGGGCTTCGTGACGGCCATCCGCAGATAAACGCTTTAACTGCACACTTGGCGTATGCAGTAATTTGTTAGTTAATCCCCGCGCCAATTGGGTCAACGCATCTTCGGCATTCGTGCCATTGGCGAGTGAGCGCAGGGCTTTTTGTAATTCTTCATCGCGTAATTGCTCGCCCTGCTGACGGTATGAACGCAACACATCAACGGCTTCCAGCTCACGCAAACGCTGCATAAAGTCTGAAGTACCCTGCACCACCAAATCTTCGGCTGCTTTGGCTGCACCTTGACGGCTTTTCAGGTTTTCAGAGACCACTTCATGCAAGTCATCTACCGTGTACAGATAGACATCATCCAACTCGCCTACTTGCGACTCAATATCGCGCGGTACGGCGATATCCACCATAAATATAGGTTTGTGTTTGCGCAGCTTTAACGCACGCTCAACCGCACCCTTGCCTAAAATAGGCAATTGACTCGCCGTAGAGCTAATCACAATATCGCTATGAATCAAGGCATCAGGGATTTCTGACAGCAACACTGCCTTGGCACCGAACTCTTCTGTCAACAGCGCGGCACGCTCCAGCGTACGGTTAGCCACTACTATATTTTTCAAACCCTGCTCATGCAGGTGTCGCGCCACCAGCGTAATGGTTTCGCCCGCACCAATAAGCAGCGCTTGGCTTTGGCTTAAATCACTAAATATCTGTTTAGCTAAACTCACCGCAGCAAAGGCTACAGAGACAGGGTTTTCACCAATTGCTGTGTCTGTGCGCACTGTTTTAGCGGTACTGAAAGTAGCTTGGAATAAACGTCCCAACAAAGGACCTAAGGTGCCGGCTTCACGCGCCACCGCATAGGAGGACTTTATCTGCCCCAAAATTTGCGGCTCACCCAACACCAGCGAATCCAGACCACAGGCAACGCGCATCATATGCCGCACAGCTTGTTCATGCGTATGGGTATACGCGCAACTGTGTAATTCTTCTGCCTGCAAACCATGGTAGTTAGCCAGCCACTCAATCACCGCGCGTTCTTGGCTGGGCTCCATTTCAAGATAGAGCTCACTGCGGTTACAGGTTGATAGAATGGCAGCCTCGCGTGCGCCTGCCTCACGGCACAATTCGCGTAAAGCATCGGTTAAACGATCTGGACTAAAAGCAACACGCTCACGCACTGCTACTGAGGCCGTTTTATGGTTGATTCCTAAAGCAATAAAAGCCATGCACCGTCGCTAAAAGTCAGTAAAGCGGCTAATTCTCCTATTTACAGACTTTTAGAACAACCTCCCCCAAAAAAAATATTTGAACTTAGGCAGATAAAGTGGCTAATTCTAACATATAGAGCTATCAAAGTGCTTTTGTCTATAATCAGGTTGGTCTAATAAAGCGTTAATCGTGCTTGTTTAGCGCGCAAAGCTCAGGGCAAACGCAAACACAGAGTGACACGCAACCCACCCAGTGAGCTTTCATTCAACGTTAGTGTGCCGGCTAGCGCATCAACAATATCACGCACAATTCCCAAGCCAAGCCCATGTCCCTGCACCTGTTCATCTAAACGCGTCCCGCGCTGTTGCACCTGTTCACGCCGTTGCAGCTCGATGCCGGGGCCATCATCATCCACGTGAATTACAATGTACGGTCCTTGCTGGGTGATCTGCAGCTGCACTTTACTGCGCGCCCATTTGCCGGCGTTATCCAGCACATTACCTAGCATTTCCAACATATCATCCCGCTCCCAGGGCAGCTTGAGCTGAGCCGGAGCTTGCCAAGAAAACTGCAGTCGCTCGCCATGTATCGTACTCATAAGCTGGATAAGACTGGGCAACTCCTGCTCACAGTCGAAATAAGCACCGGGCAAAGCCTCACCTGACAGGCGTGCGCGCGCCATTTCACGACTAATGCGCTGCTCAATTTGTTGTAAATGCTCGGTCAAGCTAGCTAATAATTCCGGATATGCCTGTAACTCAGGTCGAGCTAACAGACTGGTCAGCACTGCCAAAGGCGTTTTCAATGCATGCCCCAAATTGCCCACTGCATTGCGTGAGCGTTTCAGCCTTTTTTCCGTATGTACTAATAGGCGGTTAACCTGCTCAACCAATGGCTGGATTTCTTCTGGCACCTGCTGCTCAAGTCGTGCTCGCTGACCTGACTGCAACTGCAATAATTGTTGGCGCGCATTTTCCAGCGGCTTAAGCGCTTTTCTAACTAGCCAACGCTGCCCCAACAACACCATCAGCAGCACCACAAAACCCAATGCGACCCCTATCAGTTGCGCCCGTCGAAAGCTGGCTAAAATCGGGCTGTAATCCTGCGCAACCGTGACTCTAATTTTGCTATCGGCGTAGCGATACTCACCGGTATACAGTAAAAGCTGCTGCCCCAATGGGCCGGGTATAAGCCCTTGGGCAAATGACTCCTGCGGCAAAGGTAATAACTGAAAATCCCATAACGAGCGCGAGCGCCAGCGTGTGCCTTCGAGTTCGATAACAAAATAATGTCCCGAAAAAGGCTGTAAAAAAACCGCATCATGATGCCGTTCATTGACTATTAATTGATCGTCCTCATCTCTGATAAGTGAGGCCAGCAGGTTTCGCGACTGCACCTGTAGCCGTTGCTGGCTGTAATTACGCACGCCATGCTCAAGCAACCAAAAGCTTGTCTGCACCACCAGCAACCCCGCTAGCAACAAAATAGCGGTCAAACCTAGCGTCAACTGGCGGCTGATTGAACGCCTCATTCAGGGGCTCCCGTAAAGAGATAGCCCTGCCCACGGCGCGTTTCAATACAGCTTTTTCCCAGTTTGCGCCGTAG
The DNA here is from genome assembly GCF_030362935.1 of Thiopseudomonas acetoxidans. Classification (NCBI taxonomy): domain Bacteria; kingdom Pseudomonadati; phylum Pseudomonadota; class Gammaproteobacteria; order Pseudomonadales; family Pseudomonadaceae; genus Thiopseudomonas; species Thiopseudomonas acetoxidans. The sequence goes on along the minus strand of NZ_JAUCDY010000001.1, from coordinate 329,727 downwards.
ATGACTGACATGCACCTCCAACACATTGGAATCCGGCTCCAATTCACCGGCATAAAGATGCTCTTCTAAATGCCCTTTCGACAGCAACTTGCCGGCATGCAACATAAAATAACGCAGCAAACTAAACTCAGCTGCCGTAAGGATTATTTCCTTTCCTTGCTGCACTGCTACTTGACGCTCCTCATCAAGCTGCAAATCTGCCACTTGGATTTTAGTCTGGTTGGAAAAACCATGACTGCGTCGCAACAAGGCTTGAACACGTAAAAACAGTTCTTCCTGATGGAAAGGCTTGGTTAAATAATCATCGGCTCCCGCCTTTAAGCCATCCACGCGCTCACTCCATGAGCTACGCGCCGTTAGAATTAATACCGGCGTAGTAATCTGATTAGCCCGCCATTCTTGCAACACTTCCATGCCTGATTTACCCGGCAAGCCCAAATCCAAGATAATCAAATCATAAGGCTCAACCGCTCCTTGCACCGCTGCATCACGCCCATCAACCAACCAGTCTACTGCGTAGCCCAGCTGCTTAAGCCCGGCACACAAATCATCCGCCAAAGCCACATTATCTTCCACCAAGAGCAAGCGCATTAATCATCCTCTTCATCTTTCAACAACTCGCCACTCTGCGCATCATATCTAAGCTTGCGCACCTCTTTAGCTGGAGTTAACAACTCTACTTTATAAACAAAACGACCGTGCTTTTGTTTGAGTTTAACTTCGAGTAAATGCGACTGCGGATAGCGTTTATCAGCATCATTAAGCAGCGTTTGAAAGCTTAAAATTTGCCCTGACTGACTCAGCCTTAACGCCTCATCATGATCCAGCTTGGAAGATGCACTCGCCGTAACCAGCCACATACTTAAAAGCAGGGTTAGCAGATTTATACTGTATTTAATCATCAGGCTCTCGTTCTCATCCAATCTTTTGCACACCACTATGTGCTGGGGAATTTAACAGTTTAGGCTTAAGCCAAGCTGAAGCAACCTCGTATTGGCGCTAAACTTTTAGGCGCTAGCGACATCACAAAGCTGTCGATTGAAGCGGTATAGCCCAAAAATTTACGCTGCAACAGAAGTTATCCAGGGGTTACTCGACTAAATCCCTTATACTCTAGGCACACTCACTCGGGCATTTGAGTATGTTATTTTTTTCTGCACTTAAAAAATACACCCACCACGTCCGCTGGGCAAAATGGTTGCTTGGCGGCGTGCTGGCGTTTGTTTTAATTATTTGTCTTGCCATCTTCACCCTGCCCTACAGCCTGCCATATCTGCTGGCCAAACAAGATATCCAGCTGCACTTTGAGCAACCTCGCTGGCAGCTTAGTGGTTTTAGCGCCGCACGTGCCGTTGCGTACTACCAAGAGCAGCATATTGAAATCGAGCAACTACAACTTAGCTGGAATTGGCTCACACCCAGCCTTGAGCTGGTTAGCGCATACAAGCTCAGCGGCTTAATTAACCCAGACAGCTTTAGCGAACAGGACAGTCCGCAACCCGACAACACCCCCGAGCTAACCCCTTACCTAAGCCTGCTGCCTAAAAATCTACATATTGAACACATCGACCTCAGCATCAGCAATCTTGGCGTGCTAACCGGTCAACTCAACCTAACCGCCAACCACAGCCAAAAACTGTGGCAACCTGACCAACTCGACGCCAATCTCAGTATCGAGCAGCTGCAAGGTGACTGGCTTGAGAGTATCGACCCTCTCTATCAGCCTGAACGCATCACGTTGCGCACCCAAAGCTTGGCAAACAGCAACGAAAACAGCGCTATCCAAGTACTCGCGGTTGAGCTGCACAGTGAAGGCACAGCACAGGCGCGTTTGAATGGCACACTGACACTCGACACCAGTGGCGAGCAATGGCGTGGGCAACTGGAACAGGGGGAGCTGCAGCTCAGCCTACCTAACTGGCACTTCAATGAATTCCAAGCGCAACACATCACAGCGCGCATCGAACAAGCCAGCCTAGTCGCACAGCAAGATACTCTTGCCCAACTGCAACTGCATGTCCCCATCCAAGCCAGCATCAAACAGCTACAACACCCTGAGTTACACCCACAGGACTGGCAACTAGAAGGGCTCATCAGCGGCACCCTGGACGAACTAAGCGCGCACATGCAATTAAACGGCAGTCATGGGATTAAGTTCACCAGCCAAACCACCTGGCACCAGCAACAACTAAACGCCAGTCTTGAGCTAGCCAGTCTTAATTTGCAGCGCAACAATCCACTGGCGAAAACTCTGACCGCATGGCCCAAAAACTACCAAATCAGTCAAGGTCGCTACCACACTAAACTGGATTTTCACTACGCCAATCAACGCGCAACAGGCCAGCTTTTAGCCAGCGCCGACAATATCTCTGCCGCTTATGCGGGTCATAAAATCAAAGGACTGACCCTAAAACTCAGCGCTGAAAGCTCACTTGAGCACGCAGCAGATTGGGCTAGCTGGAACGCCACGCTCAACAATACTGGGCTCAGTTTTGTCATGGACAGCTACCAACATGACAGCACGCTGCTGGAACAGCTTGCTGGCGGACTGATTCTGCAAGCAGAGGTAAATGAGAAAGATATGCACCTGTGGCTACGGCAGCCAGCGACCATCACCAGCCAAAAAAACCGACTCATCAATGATTTAAGCAGCAAAAGCTTTAGCACCAAACTGCAACGCTTCGACATCCAGGGCGCGCACAGCACGCTGTCGCAATTAACGCTAAACGCCCGTTTGGATGCAGAACTAAACAGCCTAAAAAGCAATGCATTAAAACCGCAGAACTGGATGCTCGACGCCAACCTAACCGGCACCTTAGAGCAGTTTAAAGCGAACGCACAGCTGCACTCTGAGCATGGTTTTAAGCTGGATAATCAGCTGCAAGGCAACCTCGACAAATTTAACCTGCACAGCCAGCTACAAGAAATTAATTTTGCCGAGCACAACCCTATTCAAAAAACGTTACGCGACTGGCCAGAGCTCTTGGATTTACAGCGCGGCAAAACCAGCTACCAACTAAAGCTAAACTACCGCAGCAATGCTCCCTTAACCGCCACGTTCTCTAGCACTGCTGAGCATCTTAATGGCATCTATAACAGCAGCGAACTAACCGATGTAAACGTTGAATTAAACGCCAAACTTAACGGCGACAAACTAAGCGTGCAGCTGCCGGTATTTTCAATCAAGCAAATCAACCCCGGCGTCCCGCTAAGCAACATCAACATTAATAGCGCCAGTTTTAATGCCAACTTCAACGATCCAGCTAGCGGCACACTTGCTTGGCAGAGTATTTTCGCGCAACTGCTCAATGGCAATCTTTACGCTGACCAACACAGTATCCAGCTCAACCAAGACAGCCCGGTACTGATCGATATCCAAGGCTTAGAACTCCAGCAGCTTATGAAGGTCTATCCCACTGACGGATTGGCGGGTAACGGTACCATCGATGGGCAAATCCCACTTATTGTAAACCTTAATGGCGTGCGTATAGATAAAGGCAAGCTAGAGGCGCGCAACCCAGGCACACTCAGGTTTCGCTCAGCAGAATTACAGTCGATGGCAAAGAACAATCCCGCACTCGACCTGCTGAATCAGGCGCTGGATGACTTCCACTTCCAAGTCTTAAAAAGCGATCTAAACTTTGATAAAGATGGTAAGCTAATTTTACATATACGCCTTGAAGGCAGTAATCCACAGTTTGAAAACGGTCGCCCCATCCATTTTAATTTCAACTTAGAGCAAAACCTGTACGCCCTTTTAGCCAGTATTCAGCTAAATAACCATGTCAGTGACTTAATTATTAAACGCATTCGCCAGCGAGCAGAAAAAAAGTAAACTAGGTACTAATGATGAAAATACGCATACTTCTCATAGCAATGCTAGCCAGCCTAATGATGGCCTGTACACCCACAGTAAAAGTGGCTATGCCAAACGAACCCATCAATATCAATCTAAACGCCAAGATTGAGCATCAAATTTACATTAAAGTCGACAAAGCACTAGATGATCTGTTCGACGAAAACGACGATCTATTCTAAGGAGCCTTGCATGTCTATTCGCCGCATACTTTTTTCTGCATTACTAGCAAGCGTTCTTTTCAATAGCAGTGTTTTCGCTATGGATAGAGACACCCTGCGCCAAAAATACGCCGAAGCCAAACAAAGTGGCCTTATCGGTGAGCGCCAGGATGGCTACCTTGGCATCATCAAAAACCAAGGCGACGCTGCAATCATCGTGGAACGCATTAACAACTTCCGCAAAAAACGCTATCAAGAAGTGTCCAAAGAAAGCAGCTTGCCTCTGAGCGAAGTCGAAATGCGCGCTGGACAGCGGCTTTACGAAAAAGCAGAGCCGGGTAGTTTTATTCTTATAAATGGCAAGTGGGTTAAAAAATAAGTTTTATCTCAAACAACCTTCCACTTTTCATAGACTTAAGGTATAGTCTGCAGCGTTTCGGGCCAAGGCTCAAAACACGTCGGGGCGTAGCGCAGCCCGGTAGCGCACTTGCATGGGGTGCAAGGGGTCGAGTGTTCGAATCACTCCGTCCCGACCAATAAAATCATTGACTTAGGCCACTTTTCAAAGGTGGCCTTTTTCATTTCTGGAGCCTGGGCACTAAATGGGTACTAAATCTTTTTTAGTTTAAGCAGACCAACCAACAGCATGACACGGAAACGGTTAAGTGCAGTTCAAAGCATTTTGTGTACCCCATAACCGGCAAACAGCTTGGCTAACGAACAGGCATAAAAAAGCCCCGCATATTAGCAGGGCTACATTTGCTGCCTTCCTAATCAAGTGCTAGGCATCAGGCCAAAACTTGGCCTCTAGTGAACCTTTGCCACCATAGAGGCGGCTAATTAATGCCTCCTTGTCGTTACGGTGCTACTGTAACGTGGGTGCTGTTGCATTGCGTTTCTGTGCTCGTTTGTTTTGAATCAATGCCGCTGACCTGATCCATTGCAGCCCTCCACTTCGCGCACAGCTCAGATGCTTTGGTGAACCGACATTAGCCTTGAGTAATCAGACAGGATAGCCATGAGACATTTTTATTTGGATTTTATTTTAACCGCTATCGCCCTAATGGTGGCAGCGTGGTGGGGATATTCACACAGCGGTATGGGCGGGATGATATCTGCGCTATCGATTACCGCTATTTTGGCCGTTATGGAAATCTCGCTATCGTTTGATAACGCAGTGGTTAACGCCTCGGTACTCAAGAACTGGGACAAGTTCTGGAAAATGATCTTCTTAACCGTTGGTATCTTAATCGCTGTATTTGGAATGCGTTTAGTCTTTCCAATTGTTATTGTTGCCGTTACCGCAGACCTCGGCATGATGGAAGTGGTTAACTTGGCATTAAATGACCCAAAAGAATACTCGGCAAAACTTTTAGAGCATCACGCTGAGATTTCAGCCTTCGGTAGTATGTTCTTATTGCTAGTGTTCTTAAATTTCTTGTTTGATGAAAAAGAAGTGCGTTGGTTTAGTTGGCTTGAAAGCCGCTTGGTAAAAATCGGCCAAGTAAAGACTATGAGTGTATTTGTGGCGCTCGCAATCTTAATGTTCTCTCTAACATGGGTGCCTGATGTACAGGCTCCTGCGGTATTGATTGCAGGCATTTGGGGTGTCTTAATCTACTTAGGAGTGCAAATCGTATCGAGCATGCTTGAAAGTAGTGGCACGGGCACAGCAACAGGAAGTGCCATTTTGAAAGGTGGTATCGCTGGCTTCCTATATCTTGAAGTGCTAGATGCTTCATTCAGTTTTGATGGCGTGATTGGTGCATTTGCAATCACTAATGACGTCATCATTATCATGCTAGGACTAGCGATTGGTGCTATGTTCGTGCGTTCTATGACCATTTTCTTGGTGGAAAAAGGCACGCTTGATGAATTTATCTACCTTGAGCACGGTGCGCATTATGCGATTGGTGCATTAGCTATTATTATGCTGTTATCGATGAAATTCCATGTGCCAGAATTAGTGACCGGTCTTATTGGTATCGCTTTCATTGGTTGGGCTTTACTCTCATCACTTAAGCACCGTAAGCATGAAGCTAAAAACATTATCACTTAATATTTAAGTGGCTCTTCGCATTTAAAGGTGTAGAAAAAATCTGGCCAGCTGGAAAAATGTCGGAAAATGTAAGCTCCTACAAGAGCTGTGCCAAGCGACCGACTGCGTGCAAACCGCTTTGTTTTACTGTGGGACTGCGGGACTGTGGGACTGTGGGACTGTGGGAGCGCATCTTATGCGCGATGAGAACCCTGCCGAGCTTAGCTGCACCTATAGGTCGCCCCTTTAGGGCGACATGCCAGCCTGAAGGCATGATCTACATGGACAACCACCAATAAAAAGCAACTGTTTCAGCTGTTTGCAGATGAGCACCACCTTGAAGTTGCCGTTAAGGAAAAGGCCCCATGCGTACCAACAACGGCTTTCGTCCGTACCAGCAGGCATGCAAGGATTCCAGTCCAAACAACAAAAACCCCAGCCCGCCCAGCAGCTGTAACCAGTCATCTTCGGGATAATAGGACAGCGCTACAAAACCGATCACAGTGAACACCACTCCCAATAGCAAACCCACTATGCACATGAGTCTTGATGCCGGCTCTTTACTTTTGGTTGGTTTTTTCAACGATGACGCCCCTGTCTTAACCGTTTTATTCAGTATATAAAAAAACCGCGCCAGTTACCTGACGCGGTTTTTATACTCAAGTAGCGGGGGTGATTACATCATACCCATGCCGCCCATACCGCCCATGCCGCCCATATCAGGCATTGCAGGTGCAGCAGAGTCGTCTTTCACTTCGGCAATCATTGCTTCTGTGGTGATCATCAAGCCTGCAATAGATGCAGCCGCCTGCAGCGCAGATCGGGTTACTTTAGCTGGATCAAGGATACCCATAGCGATCATGTCGCCATATTCACCACTGGCAGCGTTATAACCGTAGTTACCTTCGCCTTGCTTAACCTTATCAACCACAACGCTTGCTTCTTCACCAGAGTTGGTAACGATTTGACGCAGTGGCGATTCAACCGCACGACGTAACAATGCAATACCTACGTTCTGGTCTTCGTTGTCGCCTTTCAGCTCAGAGATAGCCAACAGCGCACGAATCAGTGCAACACCACCACCAGGTACCACGCCTTCTTCAACCGCAGCACGGGTTGCGTGCAGGGCATCTTCAACGCGAGCTTTCTTCTCTTTCATTTCAACTTCAGTTGCAGCACCGACTTTAATTACTGCCACACCGCCCGCCAGTTTAGCCAGACGCTCTTGCAGTTTTTCTTTGTCGTAGTCAGAAGTCGTGTCATCAATTTGCTTACGGATTTGTGCAACACGTGCATCAATATCCGCTGCCTGACCTGCACCATCAATAATGGTGGTTTCGTCTTTATTGATCAGCACGCGCTTAGCGTTACCTAAGTGCTCCAAAGTAGTGGTGTCTAAGCTCAGACCTACTTCCTCTGAAATGACTGTACCGCCAGTCAAAATAGCCAGATCTTGCAACATGGATTTACGGCGATCACCGAAACCCGGTGCCTTAACCGCAGCTACTTTAACAATGCCGCGCATGTTGTTTACAACCAAGGTCGCTAAGGCTTCGCCTTCAACGTCTTCAGCAACAATCAACAGCGGACGACCTGCTTTAGCAACCGCTTCCAGTACTGGTAGCAGCTCACGGATGTTGGTGATTTTCTTATCAACCAACAACAGGAGTGGCTCTTCTAGTTCAGCCACCATAGTGTCCGGCTTGTTGATGAAATAAGGCGACAGGTAGCCGCGGTCAAACTGCATACCTTCCACTACGGTCAGCTCGTTTTCTAAACCGGAACCTTCTTCAACAGTGATAACGCCTTCTTTACCGACTTTTTCCATTGCTTCAGCAATGATGTCGCCGATAGAGCTGTCGGAGTTAGCTGAAATAGTACCCACCTGAGCAATAGCTTTAGAATCAGCACATGGCTTAGCCAGCTCTTTAAGCTGTGCAACAATAGCAGTGGTAGCCTTGTCGATACCGCGCTTAAGATCCATAGGGTTCATGCCCGCTGCTACTGCTTTCAAGCCTTCGTTAACGATAGCTTGCGCTAATACTGTAGCGGTAGTGGTACCGTCACCGGCTTCATCGTTCGCTTTAGAAGCGACGTCTTTAACCAGCTGTGCACCCATGTTTTCAAAACGGTCTTTAAGTTCGATTTCTTTAGCAACAGATACACCGTCTTTAGTGATCATTGGTGCGCCATAGCTGCGCTCCAATACAACATGACGGCCCTTTGGACCTAAGGTTGCTTTTACCGCATCAGCCAGTACATTTACACCAGCGAGCATTTTTTTGCGGCCAGAATCACCGAATTTTACTTCTTTTGCAGCCATGAATAATTACCTCAAATTTATTTCGTTAATGCATTGAAAAGATAAATTAACCTTCGACCACGGCGAGGATTTCACTCTCACTCATCACGAGCAGATCTTCACCGCCAACTTTTACGGTGTTGCTGCCGGAATAGGGTCCAAAAACCACCTTATCACCCACTTTAACAGCCAAAGCACGTACTTCACCGTTATCCAAAACGCGACCCGTGCCTACAGCAACGATTTCACCTTGGTTAGGTTTTTCAGCAGCAGAACCAGGCAGTACAATGCCGCCAGCGGTTTTGGTTTCTTCTTCACTACGGCGGATTACCACGCGATCATGTAGAGGACGAAGCTTCATTGTAGATCTCTCCTAATGGATTATTAAATTAACCAATGCTCAGCATTGGCAGCTTTAGAAAGTGCTAGCTACTTGAATTTAAGCAGCTAGGACATAAAAAATTAAGCATTACGTTTCTCGAAATGCACAGAGAAGTTACTGTATTTGCTATATGGGGGCGCTTGAAAAGCTTTCAAGGGAGAGAACACTTATTTTGTTTCATCATCGCGGCGCTGATACTCACCCTCGATGACTGTTGGACGGTCAGGGCGCTTGCTGCGTGGGGTGTGAGATGGACGAGTAAACTCGCGGGGGCGGTAGTTTTTGTGCATGGCTTTAATTAACCACTGTTTGGTAAACGGCAACAAAAAGATAAAGCCAACAGCATCCGTCACTAGTCCAGGAATAATCAACAACACACCTGCAATCACCCACAGCACACCCGTTAGCATTTCGGTGTCAGGAATCTCGCCGCGCGCCATACGCTCTCGCACAGCCCAAGCCGTAGCCACTCCAGCATATCGAATACACATACCGCCCAATATTCCGGTGGCCACGATCCACAGCACCAGAGTGAGCGCACCCACCTCTGAACCAACCTGGATCAGTAGGTAAATTTCCACTAGCGGCAATAATAAAAACATCCAAGCAAATATACGCATACAGTTTTGGCAACTCGTTATTTAGTCAAAAAATACTTATTTACGCCGGTCTAAGCGCCACTGCCAAACAATCAAAATTACCGTTGGCACACCCAGCAAAGCGGTTAAATAAAAGAAATTTTCGTAACCTAGCTTGTCAACCATTACGCCAGAATACCCACCTATCAAACGCGGTAGCAACAACATAATGGAACTCAGTAAAGCGTACTGACTGGCAGAAAACTTTAAATTCGTCAGACTGGACAGATACGCAACAAAAGCGGCAGTGGCAAGACCGGCACTAAAATTATCGCACGAAATCGTCACCATCAGCATCGGCATGTGCGCGCCCATATCGGTCAACATGGCGAACATTATATTGGTTGCCGCAGACGCAATTCCACCGAGCAAAAGTATCGGCATAATGCCAAAACGCATAATCAATACGCCGCCAGCACCCGCCCCAAATAAGGTCATAATCAAACCAAAAACCTTACTCACGCTAGCGATTTGATCCTTGCTAAAACCTTGGTCAATATAAAAAACATTCGCCATCACGCCCATCACGGTATCGGACATGCGGTAGGTGGCAACCAAACCCAGCAGCAACAACGCCTGCCAACGGTAACGCGCAATAAAATCATTTACCGGCGTTAACACTGGCGTTAGTCCACGTCGACCTATAGGTGACAAGCACAGCACGGTAATAATGCTATATAGCAGTGCACGCAAGAAAGCGCGGTCGGTAAAAAACAAATCGGCTAGATTTTGCTGACCCGAAATCAGCAACTGAAAGTTGGTGTTGTAATACTGTGTTGCCATGGCTGGCACGGAAACCAGCAATACAATCAGAACAATGACCGAACTCAGCTGATGCATCAAAGCATATTGTGCTCTAGTACCATCTGTGCCGATTTCAACCTTAGGCTCGCGCATCCACAGCGTGGTCAGCAAGCCCGGCAGCATTAACAAAGCAAATAACAAATAGGTGCTGGCCCAGGCTGAATGTCTGTATTGCAAACCGCTGGAGCCAAACCATTCAGCAAAATACAACGCCCCTGCCGTCGCTAGCAATGCCGCCACTCGATAACCCGTCATGTAGCTTGCAGCCAAAGCGGCTTGCTGTTTATCTTCAGCAATTTCAAGGCGGTAGGCGTCGATAGAAATATCTTGCGTGGCAGAAGCGAAAGCCACTAACACCGCCAGCGCGATAAGGGTTGCCAAATGCGTTTGCGGGTTACTAAACGCCATCCCTGCCAAGCCCAAAGCAACCAACAATTGCGACAATACCAGCCAAGAACGGCGGCGCCCTAGAAAGCCCAACAGCGGCAGCCGCCACTGGTCCAGCAAGGGAGACCAAACCCATTTAAATGCATACGCCAAACCAATCAAGCTTGCAAAGCCGATGGTTTCGCGCGCAACACCCGCTTCACGCAACCATACTGACAGTGTAGAGAACACCAGCATGTACGGTAGTCCTGCAGCAAAACCTAGCAATAACAAAGCTAATGATGCCGGTGTTGCGTAAGCCTTTAGCGCCTCGCGCCAGCCATTAGCAGTAATTGACAATTTTGTTTCTCATAATTGCTAGATGCTCACTCCATCAAAAGCGCGCCATTTATATAAATGTAAGGATACGCGCCCATCCACTACATTTACACCTTCGGCACGTAAACGTTGAATTTGTTCAATCCACACCTCGCTACCTTCAGGCACACTTAATCGCCCAGTATGATTAAGCACCCGATGCCAAGGTAGATTTGTACCCTCTGGTAATTTTTTAAGCTGACTACCGACCCACCGTGCAGCTCGCCCAAGTCCAGCCAGCTTTGCCAGCTGTCCATAGGTTACCACTTTTCCTTCTGGCACCTGCGATAATGCGCCATACAGCGCGTGGCGTCTTTGCTCTGCGGTATCAAACATATCAATTGCTTTTCTAGATAAATTCTGCAAAATACGCTGCCTCAGGTAACCCTGAACATCATCTTAACGCATTCATTTTGCTAACCGGTCAAACCAATGCAAGCTCTCGTTCGTTTAATTGTTTCTGCCACGCTTATGCTGAGCTGCTCCGTTTGGGCAGACAACTTACTGCTTAAAAACGGTGACCGCCTAACCGGCGAGGTCATACTGATAGATGCCGGTAAATTACTACTAAAAACCACCTATGCCGGCACTATTAGTATAGATACTCGCAAAATCTCCAGCATTGAAACAACCAAGCAACTGCTGATTAAAGAGCAGCGCTTCAGTGAACCAGTTAACGCTCGCCTGCAACCAGCCAAGCCGGGCAAGACAATCATTAGCCATTCTAATGATCGCAGCGTTGTGATTGCTGATATTTACCAAGCGCTGCCCGTGACTGAAAGCAAGCTTACCCAAGATCTGCTGTGGACGGGCAGTATACATCTGTCTGCCGATTTCAAGCGCAAAGAAAGCAGTTCTGATAGCTATGACATTGATGCGAAAACCAAGCTACGTCACGGACATTGGCGTCATAACGCCGAGCTTGAGTACGATTACGAGATCAAAGACGACAACAAAAAAACCGACCAGCTGATGGCCAGCTATGCGCTGGATCGATTCATTTCCGAGCGTTGGTTCTGGCAAGGCAAGTATAAATTCAATCACGATCGGCTAGAAGACCTAACCAAACAACACACCTATGGCACAGGCCCGGGTTTTCAGTTTTGGGATAACGAGCTTGGCTCACTTTCGCTGGCTGGACTGATCAACCACAGTATTTTCCAATACAAAGATGGCCATAAAGAACGCTTTAACTCATCGACTCTATCTTGGGATTACCAACGCTTTTTCTTAACCAGAACCCTAGAGTTTTTTAACAAAGGCGAGTTGGCTGTACCTTTTACCAACGAGGTTGATTACGTGCTGGATGCTGAAACAGGCTTGCGTTATAAATTAAATAGCTGGGCATCCTTAAGTTTAAAAGCCGAGTGGGAAAAAATACGCAGCAAGTACGGTGACGTCAATAACCGCCGATACTTGATGGGTGTTGGCGTAACTTGGTAGCACGCTCTTTGCCTGTTTACGGTATGGGTTGCTACCTGCACAACGTCTTTTGCTAGAATAACTGCAGACGCAACTACAACGAGCCCGCTCATGCCAGCCAATTTCTGTTTTTTGATCGCACAGATACCTAGCCAGCTAGGTGATATCCAATCCAACTTGAACCACATCAAACAGCAGTTGCAGCTAGGCAAACAGCAGCAGGTAGATTTGGTGGTGTTTTCGGAAATGGCCTTAACTGGCTACGCCCTGCAAGATCAGTTGTTTTATCCTACTCTCGAGCAACAGCTACAACCAGCCATTAAGCAGCTGTGCGAGCTAAGCACAATCTGTCCATTTATTGTGGGCATGCCTTTGTTTAGTCAAGGCGATATTTTCAACGGCTGTGCTTTTTTCAATCAAGGTCAGCTGCAGTGGCAGTATGCCAAGCAGTTTTTGACACAGGATCAAATCTTTGATGAGGCGCGTTATTTCACTCCGGGCAACAATCAGCCCACGTTAACGTTTCGCGGCATCAGGATCGCACTTGCCCTCGGTGATGAGCCGAGCCAGCCAGATTTTCTTAACCAGCTTACCCAACAGCCAGATGTTTTGCTGAACTTAAGTGCCGACCTTTTTTACCTTAATCGCACCCAGGAGCGTGAGCAAACCCTCGCCAAAGCAGCACAGCAACTGGGTTGTCCGCTTGTCTTTATTAATACAGTCGGCGCGCAGGACGAGTGGATCTACGCCGGTCAAAGCTCGGTTTTAAACGCCCAAGGACAATTACTGCAACGCGCAGCAGCCTTTGTTTGCGACACGCTAGAGTTTAATTTAGCTGAGCAACAGCAGCCGCTAAACAACCACCTACTCAGCGAGGAAGCTTTGGTTTATCAGGCGCTGGTAACCAGCCTGCGTGGGTATGTAGCCAGTTGCGGTTTTAAAGGAGTACTGCTTGGCTTGTCCGGGGGGATTGATTCAGCGCTGGTACTCGCCATTGCCGTTGATGCTCTGGGTGCAGATAAGGTTACGGCGGTAATGATGCCCTACCATTACACCGCACAAATCAGCCAAGATGACGCCGCTGAGCAAGCCAACTGCATGGGTGTGACTTACCACATATTGCCAATTATCGATATTGTGCAGCAATTCAGCCAACAATTAGAGCCTGTATTAAATCAGTGGCCAGCCAGCGCACAGGATACGACCGAGCAAAACCTGCAAGCCCGCAGCCGCGGTAGTTTGCTGATGGCTTTGTCCAACCGCAGCGGGGCTCTGCTGTTAACCACCAGCAATAAAAGTGAAATGGCAGTGGGTTATTGCACGCTTTATGGTGATATGGCAGGTGGTTTTGCGCCACTCAAAGATGTACCCAAAACACTGGTGTATCGCTTGGCACACTACCGCAACAGCCTATCAGCGGTGATACCTGAGCGCGTCATCACTCGCCCGCCAACAGCCGAGCTTGCGCCAGACCAGAGCGACACCGACAACTTGCCGCCTTATCCCGTGCTGGATGAGATCATTCGCTTGTACGTGGAAGAAAACCAATCAAGCGCGCAGATTATTGCCCAAGGTTTTGACGTTGCTACTGTGAATCGCATTGTGCGCTTAATTAATTTAAGCGAATACAAGAGACGTCAGGCTGCCATGGGTCCCAAAATAACCAAACGCGGTTTTGGGCGCGAGCGCAGAATGCCTGTAGCCATTAAACCCTGCTGATGTTTAGATAGGTAGGTTTACAAACTCTAGCCCGCTCGACGCAGCAGCCACAGGCCAATAAAAGCGCAAATCCCCGCCGGTAAAAGCACCGCCAGCAGTGGAGGGAAGTTAAATACCATGCTGGCGGGTCCCAACAGGTCTTGTACTATTTTAAAGACAAAACCCACCACCACGCCGGTAAACACACGCTGCCCCAAAGTCACTGAGCGCAAGGGGCCAAAAACAAAAGAAATCGCCATCAACACCAGCATAGCTGTAACCACGGGTTGCAAAACCTTACTCCAGAATGCCAGCAAGTAATTCTTAGCGTTAAGCCCTTGTTCTGATAAGTAACGGGTATAACTCCATAGCCCTGTAATAGGCAATGCATCCGGATCCATCACCACCGTGTTCAACAATTCTGGCTTTAGCGCCACATCCCACTGTTCTTTTTCAGCCTGATTAACGCTTGAGCTACGCGCCTCTAGATGGGTATAAACAATATCCTCTAACAGCCAAGTTCCTTCTTGAAACGAGGCTTGGCGCGCAAAACTGACTACCTGCAGCTGTCGCTGCTCATTGAACTTATAGCGCGTAACTCCCAACAACAGACCGTTTGGCTGAACGGTGTTGATGTGGATATATTCTTGCCCTTGTCGATGCCACAAACCATGTTTAGAGCTTTGCGCTTTTCCAGCAGACTGAGCCATGGAGCGATGTGCTTGCGCCATGCTTTCGGTCCATGGCGCGACATACTCAGCTATCGCCAGCCCGATCACCATGAGTAACAGCAACGGCTGCATCACCGACCAGACAATACGCATCAATGACACCCCCGCTGCGCGCATCACTGTCAGCTCACTGTTGGACGCCAAGGAACCCAGCCCCACCAAGCAGCCAATAAGTGCCGACATGGGCAACACATCGTAAATACGTCTAGGTGCCGTCAAGCCGACATAGATGAGCGCATCTTTTAGCGTGTAACCGTCCTGCAAATCACTTAGCTGATCAATAAAGGCAAACAAGAGCGCCAGCCCACTAATCACGCCCAACACGGCAAGAATAGCCACTAACACAGCGTTACCCACATAGCGATCTAACTTATGCATGGGCGACATCCTTAGCGGTTACGCTACGCCATTTAGATAGCCTGTAACGTAACCTCTCCCAATACAGCAGAACAACACCCACGCATAAAAACAATGCATGTACAGGCCACATACCCACAGCATTGGATACGCGCCCTTTATCGAGCGCATCGCGCATTGCAATTAATAAAGCCAAGTACGCCATATACAGAAAAATAGCAGGTAACAGCTTTAAAAAACGGCCTTGACGAGGGTTCACCTTGGCTAAGGGCACTGCTATCAAAGTCACCACAAAAGCGAGCAAGGGTATGGCTATGCGCCAGTGCATTTCTGTTTTAAATCTCTGATGCGTGCCAGCCATTAGTTCTGTTGTCGACATCGCCTCGCGATCACTCACAGTTAAACCAACAGAAGGCTTGGGCAGCAAAACAGCGTAGGTATCGTACTTAACCACGCGATAATCAGCCTGACCCGGCTGACCGTCATAACGATAGCCATCTTCAAGCACTAAATAACGACTGCCATCACTGTGTAAAACCTGTTGACCCGACTTGGCAATCAGCACGCTAATCTTTTTGTTATCCACGGTTTTGGATTTTGCACCAACCTGTGTTTCAGTAACAAAAACACCCTGCAGCTGCTCACGATCACTGCTGACTTCTTCAACATAGGTCACCCTCCCGCCCTCTTTCATAGACTGAAAGCGTCCCGGCACTAGCGTGTCGAATTCAGTTAAAGCATCCTGCTCATGCAAAATAGTTTCTACCTGCCTCATACCATAGGGCGTTAGGTAAAAACTTAAAAAAGCCAACACAACGGCTACCAATAAAGCAGGTGCGCTGGTGTAGGCAAAGATACGTTGCTGGCTTACGCCTGAGGCATTTAAAACAGTGATTTCACTTTCCAAATACAAACGCCCGTAGGCCAACAAAACGCCCAAGAACAAACCCAAAGGTAAAATAAGCTGTAAAAACCCCGGTATTCTATAGGCCATAATTAATAGCAAGGCGCTGGGATCGAGCAAGCCCTGAGCAGCCTGAGCCATATATTTGATAAAGCGACCACTCATGATAATAACCAACAACACAGCGCTAACCGCACTCAAAGTCAGTAGTACTTCACGCGTTAAATAACGAAAAATTATCAAACAAAACTCCAGCAAACCTGCTTTAAAATGCAGCCCTTAACAAAACTTGCCTATAACAGTAGGATTAATCTAAGCTGTAAGCACAATACCTACTTCCTATCAATGCGCGCAGAAGCACCCTTTATGGCGCGTATTATCCTTTATATTATTCTCTTTGTCTTGAGGAACATTAAGCATGCATTTTTCTGTTACCCACGAATCCGTTGCTACTCTGAGCACTGGTACGCTGATTTTCGCCCTTGACGAAAGCTTAGAGCTTAGTGCTAGCGCATTGCAGCTCGACAAGGCCAGTAATGGTGCCCTGCAAGCAGCACTACAAAACGGTGACATTCAAGGTAAAGCAGGACAAAGCTTACTGATCCGTCAGCCAGCAGGCATTGCGGCGCAACGTATTTTACTGATTGGTATTGGCAAAGAAAAACAATTATCCGACAAAGCTTTACGCAAAACCGTCGCTGCAATCACCAACCAACTCAAGCCCTTAAATGCCGAGCAAGCCACACTGGCGCTCGACAGCATTCAAGCAAAGGAACACAGCAATGCCAATACGGCCCGCCTAATTGCGCAGTGCTTTGCTGATAACCTCTATGTTTTCGATCAGTTTAAAAGTGAGAAATCCACACCCATTGAACTGAAAAATATTGAGTTTTTAACCACCGCTGATGAAGTTGAAGCCGTTCATGAGGCTTGCCAGCACGCAGAAGCCTTTGCCAGCGGCATGAACCTCACCCGCGACTTAGGCAATTTACCCCCTAATATTTGCCAGCCTAGTTATCTGGCCGAACAAGCCCGCACCATGGCGCAGCAACATAACCAGCTGGTCGTTGAAGTACTAGAAGAAGAGCAACTTAAAGAACTTGGCGCTAACGCGCTGCTGGCGGTGGCCAAGGGTAGCGAGCAGCCACCACGACTTATTGTACTGAATTACCAAGGCGCTAATGCCGATGACCAACCCTATGTATTGGTCGGTAAGGGAATTACATTTGATTCCGGCGGTATTAGCTTAAAACCCGGTGCCGGCATGGATGAAATGAAATACGACATGTGCGGCGCGGCCACTGTGCTTGGCGTGTTTGCCAGCCTGCTCGAACTCAAGTTGCCTATCAATGTGATTGGCGTGCTGACGTGCGCAGAAAACATGCCCAGCGGCGGTGCTACACGTCCGGGCGACATCATCACCACCATGAGCGGCCAAACCGTTGAAATCCTCAACACCGATGCCGAAGGCCGCTTAGTGCTGTGCGATGCGCTCACTTACGTTAAGCGTTTCAATCCCAAAAGCGTGATTAACATTGCTACTTTAACGGGCGCTTGTATTGTTGCCTTGGGCAGTCAAACCAGCGGTCTGATGGGTAATAATCAAGAGTTAGTGGATGCCTTACTCAAGGCCAGTCAAACAGCCAGCGATGCAGCATGGCAACTGCCTTTATTTGATGACTACCAAGAACAGCTCGACAGCCCCTTTGCCGATATGGCGAATATCGGCGGCCCAAAGGCGGGTACTATTACCGCGGGCTGTTTCTTGTCGCGTTTTACCAAGGATTACCCTTGGGCACACCTCGACATCGCCGGTACAGCTTGGATTAGTGGCGGTAAAGATAAAGGCGCAACAGGCCGTCCAGTTCCGTTACTGCTGCAGTACCTCTTGGATCAGCGCGCGTGAGAATAGATTTTTACGTCAGCCCCAGCGACCAGCTGCAGGAGCGCCTTGTGCTCGTCTGCCAGCTGGCAGCTAAAGCATGGCAGGCGCAATTAAGCACCTTTATCCGTTGCTGTGATCTAGCCCAGGCGCAGCAACTGGATGAGCTGTTATGGTCATTTCGTTCAGCATCTTTTCTGCCGCACAATCTTTACCAAGACAATCCGCAAGCTCCTATTGTGTTGGCTGTCGATGAGCAGCCTGTAGATAATGATGTGGTTTTTATCAACCTAGCTATGCAAATCCCATCGCCCATACATCACTTTAACCGTATTATCGAAATTGTTTGCCAAGCACCGGAAATACTGCAAAAAAGCCGAGAAAACTTTATGCAGTATCGTCAGCTAGGCTACCAACCACAACGGGTCGAGCTTTGAGGTTTTTTCTATGCGTAAACCAGCAAGCAGTACACAAGCCCAGGATTTACTGGATGATCTGACACGACTACACCAGCAGTTAACGGGGGAGAAAATGTTTGACTCCGTGCCTCTTCTGGAAGACATTATCAGCGCGCCACAACCAGACTCACTCAGTTTCGAACAGCAGTTATTGATACACAGTGCTGAAAAAATCCTCCCTGAAATCATCCAAGATTTCACCCCGCTCATTGCGCAAGAATTGAGCCGCAGACTGCAGCAAGAATTGCGCAGGGCCGTTGCAGAGCGGTATGCTAACGTTAAAAAGAACTCGCCTCGCTAAACGCTGTACCGCTAATCCAAGGTCCCGCTTACATTGCCCATTGATTTTTTGCAGCACAGCCTGTTCAGGATAGCCTTTAACATAGCCGCAACAGCATAAGCCTGATAAAATCCCCCCTCCCTACTACCTGTTCTGCAAAGGTTTATTCATGAGCACGCAAAAACCCTCTATTAGCTACAAGGATGCTGGTGTTGATATTGACGCCGGTGAAGCCCTTGTTCAACGCATCAAACATGTTGCCAAGCGCACCGCACGCCCTGAAGTTTTGGGTGGTTTGGGTGGTTTTGGCGCGCTCTGTGAAATCCCTGAAGGTTACCGCCAGCCTGTATTAGTGTCAGGCACAGACGGTGTGGGCACCAAGTTACGCTTAGCGATTGACCTTAACCGCCACGATAAAATCGGTATCGACTTGGTCGCTATGTGCGTCAATGATCTGGTTGTGTGCGGTGCTGAGCCATTGTTTTTCCTAGACTATTACGCGACCGGCAAGCTCAATATCGATGTGGCCGCTGATGTTGTTACCGGCATTGGTGCAGGCTGTGAAATGGCAGGTTGCGCGCTCGTTGGCGGTGAAACCGCTGAAATGCCTGGCATGTACACGGGCGAAGATTATGATTTGGCTGGCTTTTGTGTCGGTGTCGTTGAGAAATCTGAAATCATTGATGGCTCCAAAGTAGCGGCAGGTGATGTCCTTATCGCCCTACCATCTTCTGGTCCACACTCCAATGGTTATTCATTGATTCGCAAGATCATTGAAGTCGCTGGTGCAGACATCAACAGCACATTGATTGAAGGCCAACCACTGGCTGAACACCTGCTGGCACCCACCCGTATTTATGTCAAACCAGTGCTCAAATTAATTAAAGAAACCGGCAAGGTTAAAGCTATTTCCCACATTACGGGTGGTGGGTTGCTAGAAAACATTCCACGCGTATTGCCAGAAAACGCACAAGCAGTGGTGGATGTGGCTAGCTGGAAACGCCCTGCCGTTTTTGACTGGTTACAGCAACAGGGCAATGTTGATGAAGTAGAAATGCATCGCGTACTTAACTGCGGCGTGGGCATGATTATTTGTGTTGGTGCTGAAGATGAGCAAAGCGTGCTAGAGCACTTACGCGCATCGGGTGAGCATCCTTGGCGCATCGGTCATATCCAAGCCGCCAAAGCAGACGCCACAGCCATTGTATTGAACAACCTAAAACAGCATCTATGAGTGCAAAGAATACCTGCTCGGTCGTTGTATTAATTTCCGGATCGGGCAGTAACTTACAAGCCTTGCTGAATCATTTTCAAGACAATGAATCAGTCACCATCAGCGCAGTAATCAGCAATAAAGCGGATGCCTTTGGTTTACAACGCGCCGCACGCGCTGGGGTGCCCACGCAGGTATTGTCGCACCGTGATTATTCAGACCGCTTAGCGTTTGACCAAGCATTAATCCAAGTTATCGACCAGTACCAGCCTGATTTGGTGGTGCTGGCTGGGTTTATGCGTATTCTCACGCCAGAGTTTACCCAGCACTACCAGCAGCGTTTAATGAATATCCACCCCTCGCTATTACCTAAATACAAAGGACTGGATACCCATCAACGCGTACTGGAAGCAGGCGACACAGAGCACGGTTGCAGCGTTCACTTTGTTACCGAACACCTAGACGGCGGCCCTGTGATTATTCAAGCCAGTATCGCTATCGAAGCCGATGATAACGTTGACAGTCTAGCGCAAAAGATCCATCAGCTTGAACACCAAATCTACCCGCTTGCCGTGCAGTGGTTTGCTGAAGGACGCCTGCAACTTGCCAATAATACCGTTGTCTTAGATGGGCACGTTTTATCCAACACCGGCTACCCATTTAATCCATCCAGCTAAAACCGAGGTGCTCAAGCATGCTACGTATTTTATTAACGACTTTATTGCTTAGTCTGTGTAGTGCTAACCTCGCTGCTGCCGAACTACAGCCTTTTCATGCCAGTTACACTGCGGACTGGTCGCAGCTTCCTTTTACTGGCAAAGCCGAGCGCTCATTAAAAAACAACGGTGATGACACGTGGCGTTTAAGCTTTGAAGCCTCCATGATTGTGGCTGGGTTAAAAGAAACCAGCACATTGCGTTTAGCCGGTGAGCAAATCCAGCCCCTCAAATACCGCTATCAGCGCACAGGCTTGGGTAAGGCAAAAAAAAACAGCCAAGACTTTAATTGGCAAACCTACCTGATAACGGGTGTAGAAAAAAAACAGCCTTTTGAAATGCCTTTGTTAGTTGGCGTACTCGACAAATCTTCTTATCAACTCGCACTGCAACTCGATGTTGCAGCAGGCCAGCAAGCCATGAGTTATTCAGTGGTCGATGGCAATGAGTTAGATACCTATGATTTCCGCGTTTTAGGCGAGGAAATCGTCACAACCAGCGTAGGTAAACTGCGCACCATCAAAGTTGAGCGGGTACGCGATCCGAGTCAAAGCCAGCGCAAAACCACGCTCTGGTTTGCGGCTGACTGGAATTTCTTGTTAGTGCAACTCAATCAAGTTGAAAAAGACGGCAAGGATTACACCATCATGCTTGAACAGGGTTCAGTTAACGGTAAACCGATAACAGCAATGCCCGAATAAAGCTGCGCGACAATCCTTTAGCATTATTTACTTTTTTGCATAACATCAAGCAGCAGCATAGAATAGCGACATTCTATAAACCCTCACTCGAGCAGTTTTACTTAACTAAGGAGCTATTTATGCCAATGAAGACTATTCGTGCTACTGGAAAAATGGGCGCTGGTATGACCATTGAAATTATGTGTGGCGAGCACAAAATCTACATGGATCAACCAAAAAACTCTGGCGGTGCTGACTTAGGCCCGGCTCCACCTGAGTTGATTTTGGCTGCCTACGCTGGCTGTGTTGGCAGCATTGGACGTATTATTGCCTTCCAGGAAAAATTCACCTTGCGCGGCATGACCTTTGAAGTAGAGGCCGATTACGATACTGACCGTATCTTGGGGCGTGAAACGACCGCACGCACAGGCTTTCAAGAAATACGTCTGAAAGTAGGCATTGACGCTGATCTCGATGATGCCGCTAAGCAAGATTTATTAGAGCGTATTGAAGCTCGCTGCCCGATTTACGATAACCTAGCTAACGAAACCAAGCTGGTATCTTCACTGGCTTAATCCCTTGCCACCCTTATAAAAAAAGCCCTTGCCAAACGTATTGACAAGGGCTTTTTGTTAAACTCAGATGTTTGTTTAACCTGCCAGCTCTACCAGCAGCTTATTCAAGCGCTGCACATAGGCGGCTGGGTCTTTGATGCTATCACCCGCTGCCAATGCTGCTTGATCAAACAGGATATGTGCTAAATCGGCAAAACGATCCTCATCGGGCTCAGCATCGAGTTTTTCCAGCAGCGGGTGCTGCGGATTAAACTCAAATACAGGCTTAGAATCCGGTACCTTCTGCCCTGTGGCTTCCAGAATCTGACGCATTTGCAAGCCGAGATCCTGCTCACCAATCGCCAAAATAGCCGGCGAGTCCGTCAAACGGTGCGAGACACGTACGCTGGCCACCTGATCTTTTAGCACACCTTGCAAGCGCTCAACCAAGGCTTCTTTATCCTTCGCCACTTCCTCTTGAGCTTTCTTGTCTTCTTCTGAATCAAGATTACCTAGATCTAGGTCACCACGCGCCACATCCACAAACTGTTTGCCATCAAACTCGGTCAGGTAGCTCATCAGCCACTCATCAATACGGTCGGTCATCAGCAGCACTTCGATGCCTTTTTTACGGAAGACTTCTAGGTGTGGGCTGTTTTTAATCTGCGCATAGCTTTCACCGGTCAGGTAATAGATTTTTTCCTGCCCTTCCTGCATACGCTCAATGTATGCCGCCAAAGAGACATTTTGCTGCTCGTCCGTATTGTGGGTCGAAGCAAAACGAAGCAAACCCGCGACCTTTTCTTTGTTAGCAAAATCTTCCGCCGGCCCTTCTTTTAGCACCTGACCAAAGGCATCCCAAACTTTGGCGTAGTTATCGGGTTCGCTTTTCGCCATTTTCTCCAGCATATCCAACGAGCGCTTAGTGAGCGCGGTTTTCATGCTGTCAATAATCGGGGCTTTCTGCAGAATTTCGCGAGAGATGTTCAACGACAAATCGTTGGAATCCACCACCCCTTTAATAAAGCGCAAATACAGCGGCAAGAACTCATCCGCTTGATCCATGATAAACACACGCTGCACATAGAGTTTCAACCCTTTAGGTGCTTCACGCTGGTATAGGTCAAAAGGAGCACGCGCTGGAACGTAGAGTAAAGAGGTGTACTCCAGCTTGCCTTCAACCTTGTTATGACTCCACGCTAATGGGTTTTCAAAGTCATGAGCCACATGCTTATAAAACTCTTGGTATTCCTCGTCCTTGATCTCGGTACGCGCACGCGTCCACAGGGCGCTGGCACGGTTGACCACTTCCCATTCAATCTCTGCTGGCTTGTCGTCTTCACCCTGCTGCTCTTTAGGCAGTTCAATCGGCAACGCCACATGGTCAGAGTACTTAGTGATGACATTACGCAAGCGCCAGCCATCAGCATATTCGCGGGCGTCTGGTTTTAAATGCAACACGATGCGGCTGCCACGCTCAGGTTTATTAATGGTAGAGATATCAAACTCACCCTCACCGGCTGAGCTCCACAATACGCCTTCCTCAGCACTTAAGCCGGCACGACGGGTAAAGACTTCCACCTTATCCGCAACAATAAAGGCTGAATAAAAGCCCACGCCAAACTGGCCAATCAGCTGTGAATCTTTCTTTTGATCCCCTGTGAGGTTCTTCAAAAACTCGGACGTACCCGACTTAGCGATGGTACCTAAGTGGTTAATCACCTCATCACGACTCATGCCAATAGCGTTATCTTCGATGGTCAGGGTATTAGCCTCTTTATCAAAGCTGATCTGAATTTTCAGCTCAGGATCTTGCTCTAACAACTCAGGCTTAGATAGCGCCTCAAAGCGCAGCTTGTCAGCAGCGTCCGAAGCGTTGGAAATGAGCTCGCGAAGGAAAATCTCTTTATTAGAATATAAAGAGTGAATCATTAGATGCAGTAATTGCTTTACTTCAGTTTGAAAACCAAGCGTTTCTTTTTGTGCGTCTACAGTCATTATTTAACTCCACAGTTATAAACCACCGTGATACGGTCATGCACTGGGAGATGGGGGCGGCAAAAAATAATTCAAGCAAAAACCCCTTACTGTTCTGACATCCACATAATTTCTTCTATTTCATCCGGCTGCAGCTGAAAAGTCACTTCACCACCTTTATGCATGCTGCGTTTGAAAATCAAACCACCCTCAGCATTCAGACCCTGAAAATAGCCTGTAAAATTATGCCTATTAATGGTTTTAACCTGCATTTCTTGGTTTAGATAGCCGTTAAAATTAGCTAACAGATGCGCCAATGAGAACTCCTCGGCCTGCTCTACTTGTATGCTGTCACGTGCAGCCAGTTGCTGGGCTATGGCCGCAAGATTTGAGTCGACTACTTGCCAGCGCTGATCTTTGGTCAAAGTAAACTGCACTGGAAAACTCTTGTTAGCAATCAACAGCTGACCTTGCACCGACAACGGCACAGAAAACATATCAAGCTTGGATGTACGCTTAAAATGCAAATTGTCCACTTCCAGTAGGCTGCGACTGTAGTTATGCAATAAATAATCGATCGTTTGCGCATGGTCATAACTTAAATCAACCTGCGTTCCCTGATAGCGCAACTTATCGCTGTTGACTTGCAAAACACCGGAAACCTGCGTGTGTTGCGGCGTGGCTAAAGCGAGATAAAAGTCACCCACCAGCTGATTAGGCGGCTCGCTCTTTAAGGCAATGTGCATGGTGTAATCCGATGTAATCTGCTTTTTCAGTCTTTGCCCGCGTTCATAGTCGTACCAGACAATCTCTATGTGCGGTAATGGTTGCTGATCATCAGGCAACACATCAACAAACAAACCAGCTTGCTGCTGCAGGTTGGGCGTATTGAGCAAATTAATTTTTAGTTGCGCGCCAAATCCATCTGTTGTTTTTTCACGCAAATACAACACATTTTCGTCAATCTCTGCCGAATGCACTAAAAACCGCTGCCCAAAAATACTGCCCTGCAGCTGTCCTTCACCACCCCAAGCCTGCGCATCCCCAGTCGCAAACCAATTCCACGCCATTAATTTTTGCCACTTCTCCGGTTGCTCGGTAGCCAACTGGTAGCTGCCTGCCGCCAGCAAACCCGCGCCAACAAACAGCGATATTAAGGGCAACACCGCCCTACGCCAGTGCAGCAGCAAAAAAATAACTATAAAAGGTGGCATCACCACAGCCAAGCCCCAAAAAGGCTTAAATATGAATGCACGCCAAATCAACCAAAGCCAACTCAATAGAAAAACAAATATGCCTGCCAGTATGAGCATTGCCACCATAATAATTACCTTCAAACGCTGATATGTCCTAATCCAGTGGTGTGTGCGCCTGTTTGTTCACATTAGGGTGTTTCCTGTCCAGCAATGTTAATACAACTACCAGCGCACAGGCTGGAAGCACCCAGGCCATCTGTTTGTGTGCCAAGGGTAACTGCTGGAAAACTGTCAGCAACTGCCAATCAACTCCCGCCACCACTAATGCATCGACCAACCCAAAAACCAGCGTCATCAATAAGACGGACTTAAATACACGTCCGGGGTTATGCCAAATTGGTTTTAAAAAACTTAACAACACCAACACTATCGCTAATGGATACAGGCCCACCAAGGCTGGTACTGACACCTTAATCAGCTGGGTCAAACCTTGATTGGCAACCACCAAGCTAAACAACGCAAAAAACACCACTGTTCTTTGATAGCGAATACCCCACAACCACTTAAAGTATTCTCCACAGGCAGCCAGCAGTCCAGTGGCGGTGGTTAAACAGGCAAGAGTAATAACCACGGACAACAGTAAAATACCCCAATCACCAAAAGCATAATGCACGTAGATAGCTAAAACCTGTCCGCCATTTGTTGCATCCGCAGCAATCTGGTGGCTGGTTGCGCCAAGATAAAATAAAGACACATACACCACAGACAAACCAAGCGCAGCAATAAGCCCAGCATAAATAGAATAACGCGTGATTTGCTTAAGCTCAGTGACACCCTGACTGCGGATTGTTCCGGCAATGACCACGCCAAATACCAAAGCACCCAAGGCATCCATGGTCAAATAACCATCAAGAAAACCCTGCGTCATGGGCTGGCTGGCATAATGACCACTTGCTTCACCCAAGCTTCCAGCAGGATTGAATAGCGTCGCCAAGCCAAGCAATACAAGGGCAGCCAATAAGACTGGAGTAATGAACTGACCTATTCGCACAAGTATTTTATTGGGGTTAAGCGCTAAATAAAGCACTGTTGCAAAATACAGACTGCTAAACAGCAGTAATAGCCACCAATGCTCACCGAAAAAAGGCACTATCCCTATTTCATAGGCAACCACTGCGGTGCGCGGTGTAGCGAAAAAAGGACCGATAGCCAAGTAAACCATAATGGCAAACACCGTTCCTGCACGCACGCCTATAGGTGCCGTCAATGTTTGCAAGCCACCGCCCACCTTGGCTAAAGCTATAACTGTAGCCAGCGGCAGTCCTACACCAGTCAGCAAAAAACCCACTGCCACTAACCATAGCTGGCTGCCTGATTGCACGCCTGCCGCGGCTGGAAAAATAATGTTTCCCGCTCCGAGAAACAAGGCAAAGGTCATAAAACCTAGCGCCATAATCTGTGATTTTGAGAGTGACTTCATGCAGCTGCAACCTTAATGAAAAAAGCCGCCTGTTGGCGGCTTTGGCTATTGTAACCTGTTACTTAATTTGCCAACCAGTCACTTTTGCTATGGCTGTCCCTATTTCTGCTAGCGAACGCACGGTGGTCACTCCGGCATCTTCAAGCGCAGCAAACTTATCCTCCGCTGAGCCCTTGCCGCCAGCAATGATAGCCCCAGCATGCCCCATGCGTTTACCAGGAGGCGCTGTCACCCCTGCAATATAGGCAACCACTGGTTTAGTAACCCGCTGTTTGATATACACAGCTGCTTCTTCTTCGGCAGTACCGCCAATCTCACCAATCATGACAATGGCTTCGGTTTGCTCATCCTGTTCAAACAACTCCAGCATATCCACAAAACTTGAGCCCGGAATTGGATCACCGCCAATACCAACACAGGTGGACTGACCAAAACCCGCATCCGTCGTTTGCTTCACCGCTTCATAGGTTAGCGTACCTGAGCGCGATACAATGCCCACTTTACCCGGCTGATGGATATAGCCCGGTTGAATACCAATTTTACATTCACCCGGTGTAATTACTCCAGGGCAATTCGGACCTATTAAGCGCACGCCCAACTCATCACACTTGTGCTTCACCAGCAGCATATCCAGCGTTGGTACGCCCTCAGTGATGCAAACAATCAACTTGATACCAGCAAAAGCCGCTTCCAGAATCGAATCTTTGCAAAACTGTGCCGGCACATAAATCACTGACGTATCAGCGCCTGTAGTCTTTACGGCTTCTTGTACCGTATTAAAAACCGGCAAACCCAGGTGCACGGTACCACCTTTTTCTGGAGTAACTCCGCCGACCATTTGCGTGCCGTATTCAAGTGCTTGCTGAGAATGAAACGTACCCTGCGTACCGGTAAACCCCTGACAAATCACTTTAGTGTCTTTATTAATCAGAATACTCATTGCTGCCCCTCCGTTGCTTTTACCACCAACTGAGCAGCCTCGCTCAAGCTATGTGCAGCGATAATATTCAAGCCACTTTTAGCCAGCATGTCGGCACCTAGCTCAGCGTTGTTACCCTCAAGACGCACCACTACAGGTACTTGTACGCCGACCTCAGCAACTGCGCCCATAATGCCTTCAGCGATAATATCGCACCGCACTATGCCGCCAAAAATATTAACCAGTACGGCTTTTACGTGCTCATCAGAAAGAATGATTTTAAAGGCTTCAGTGACCCGTGCTTTATCAGCACTACCACCTACATCAAGGAAGTTAGCCGGCTCGCCGCCATAAAGGCTGACCATATCCATAGTACCCATAGCCAAACCTGCACCATTGACCATGCAGCCAATATTGCCGTCTAGTGCTACATAATTAAGCTCGAATTTTGCCGCATGCGCTTCGCGTGGGTCTTCTTGGCTAATGTCACGCAACGCACGCATTTTGGCTTGGCGGTACAGGGCATTATCGTCCACGTTAGCTTTGGCATCGAGACAAAACAGGTCACCATCGGTTTTGATAACCAGCGGGTTTACTTCCAGCAGTGTTAGATCTCGCTCTATAAACAAGCGGACTAGATTAACGAACAACCTACTGAACTGACGCACCTGCTCATTATTTAAGCCTAATTGGTAACCCAAGGATCGTCCTTGAAAAGGAAGTGGCCCCACCATCGGGTCAATGCTGGTCTGCATGATTTTTTCTGGCGTACGTTGCGCAACCTGTTCAATATTCACCCCCCCTTCAGCACAGGCGATAAAGACAACCTTTTGTTTGGCTCTATCCACCACCACACTGAGGTACAGCTCTTGCGTAAACTCTACGCATTTCTCGATCAAGATACTGTGGACTGGCTGACCCTTGGCATCAGACTGATAGGTTACCAGTCGCTCGCCCAACCAGTGCCGCGCAAAATCTTCGGCCTCAGCGATGGTACGAACCAGTTTGACACCACCAGCTTTGCCACGCCCTCCTGCATGCACTTGAGTTTTCACCACCCAACACTGGCCGCCCAGGCTCGTGCAAGCTTGGCTCACCTCATCCACTCGAGTAGCCACCACCCCGCGCGCCACGGGTAAGCCGTAATCGGCAAAGAGCTGTTTGGCCTGATATTCATGTATGTTCATGCCCGAACCTCTTTTACATTAATTAGCAGCACTGCATTAATAAAAAAGCCGCCTGTTGAGGCGGCCTTTTTAACTTAACGCTTTTTGCGATTCCCGATGTGTATCGCTTTGCCATTGACTGCTAATGCAGCTTCTTTCATGGCTTCAGATAGAGTTGGATGTGAAAAAACCATCATGCCAAGATCTTCAGCACTGGTACCGAACTCCATCGCTATCGCACCCTGCTGAACCAATTCAGCCGCACTTGGGCCAATCACATGCACACCCAGCACGCGATCGGTTTGTGCATCAGCAATGATTTTCACAAAACCTGTGGTGTCGTTAGCGGCCATGGCGCGACCACTGGCGGCGAAAGGAAACACGCCCACATTGATGGCTACGCCTTCGCTCTTAAGGGTTTGCTCAGTTTTACCTACGCCAGCAATTTCTGGGTGCGTATAAATCACGCCCGGAATTAAGTCGTAGTTCATTTGAGTTTTCTGACCAGCAATGCGCTCTGCAACCATCACACCTTCTTCAGATGCTTTGTGCGCCAGCATGGGTCCACGCACTACGTCACCAATAGCGTATACACCCGGAACACTGGTAGCACAGTTATCATCCACATAGATGTAACCACGCTCATCCAAGTTCACACCGCTGTCTGCAGCAAGCAGGTTAGAGGTTTCAGGACGACGACCCACAGCAACGATCAACTTATCGAAGGTTTGTTGCTGCTCGCCTTCCGCATCTGTAAAGCTAACGTTAACTTGCTTCTTCTTAATTTCTGTTCCAGTTAAGCGCGCACCCAAGCGAATGCTTAAACCCTGCTTGGTTAAAACTTTCAGCGCTTCTTTGGCAACCTGCTCATCCACTGTAGGCAAAAACTGCTCTTGTGCTTCGATAACAGTTACTTCTGCACCTAAGCGCGCCCACACAGAGCCCAACTCTAGACCGATAACACCTGCGCCAATCACACCAAGTTTTTTCGGTACTTCTTGGAAGTCTAGCGCGCCGGTTGAGTCAACGATCACGTCTTGATCTACTGGTGCAGGTGGAATATCAATAGGCTGTGAACCGGCAGCGATAATAATGCTGTCGGCTTCATAGGTTTGTACTGTGCCATCTAAACCGGTCACTTCAACCTGTCTGTTCGCCAGCAACTTACCATGCCCTTCAATAGTGGTAACACCATTGGCTTTAAATAAGCCAGCAATACCCGCCGTTAGGTTTTTAACAATAGTATTCTTGCGTCCAACCATGGCAGATACGTCCATCGCCACTTCTTTTACGCTAATACCGTGCTGGGAAAAGCTGTCTTTGGCTTCATGGTATTTCCATGAGCTATCAAGCAATGCCTTAGAAGGGATACAACCGACGTTTAGGCAGGTTCCGCCCAAAGCGAGCTTGTCATCTTTGCCTTGGTATTTTTCAATACAGGCAGTTTTTAACCCTAACTGTGCCGCTCTAATTGCTGCAACATAACCGCCAGGGCCTGCTCCGATTACGAGCACATCAAATTTTTGTGACATGAGGTTTCCTCGTGTAGTGGTACATACCACATTACCTCTAGCCGCCCACTGGACAGGGAGCGGCTAGAATTAAACATTTAGATATCCAAAAGTAGACGCGCTGGATCTTCAAGCAAATCTTTCATGGTGACCAAGAACGTCACAGCTTCTTTTCCGTCAATCAAGCGGTGGTCATAAGACAGCGCCAAATACATCATCGGCAGAATAACCACTTCGCCATTCACTGCCATAGGACGCTCTTGAATTTTGTGCATACCTAAAATTGCAGTTTGTGGTGGGTTAACAATTGGGGAAGACAGTAGCGAGCCAAAGACACCACCATTAGAAATGGTGAATGTACCACCCGTCATTTCTTCAATAGTTAGCTTGCCATCACGCGCTTTCAGGCCGTACTCACGAATGGTGGCTTCAATTTCAGCCAGGCTCATGAACTCAGCATTACGCAATACTGGAACCACTAGACCGCGGTCGCTGGACACTGCTACACCAATGTCCTGATAGCCGTGGTAAACAATGTCTTTGCCATCAATGGATGCGTTAACACCAGGCTGGCGTTTTAGCGCTTCAGTAGCCGCTTTAACAAAGAAGGACATAAAGCCCAGACGTGTACCATTATGGGTTTTTTCGAACAGGTCTTTGTATTTGGCACGCAAATCCATGATCGGCTTCATGTTGACTTCGTTGTAGGTCGTCAACATTGCCATAGTGGACTGGGCTTCGACCAAGCGCTCGGCAACCTTGGCACGCAAGCGCGTCATTGGCACACGTTTCTCGGTACGATCGCCGGCGGCAAACAGCGGCGCTTCAGCTGCAACTGCAGCAGGACGCGCAGCAGCGGCAGGCTTGCCAGCAGCAGCTGCGACAGCGTCTTCTTTGGTTACGCGACCATCTTTGCCTGTGCCTTGGATGCTGGCAGGATTCAGTGCGTTTTCCTCAGCAATTTTACGTGCTGCAGGTGACAAAATTGGCTCCACACTGGCTGCTGGGGCTGCTGCCTGTGGTTCTGCTTGCGCTGCAGGTGCTGCACTGGCGGTAGCTTGCGTATCCAGTTTGCCCAGTAACTCACCACTGAGAACAGTTGCGCCTTCTGCTGCAACAATTTCTGTAATAACACCGTCCGCTTCGGCCAAAACTTCCATAACGACCTTATCGGTTTCAATATCTACAATAAGCTCATCACGCTTAACGGCTTCGCCTACTTGTTTGTGCCAAGTAGCAACAGTACCGTCTGCTATGGACTCTGGAAACGCTGGAGCTTTAATTTCAATTGCCATCTTCGTAATCCTATTAATTTGGGAGTTCGATGGCCGTAGCTCAGGCTACGGCCTTTACTGTTAAACCTTAAAAGCATCCTGCAAAAGCTGCTCTTGTTCTTCGGCATGTTGCGAGGGATAACCACAGGCAGGTGATGCTGATGCAGCACGTCCAGCATATTGCAATACCAAGCTTTGATTATATTCCGATGCCACACGGCGCATATGATGTTGACTGCAATACCAAGCCCCTTGGTTCATCGGCTCTTCTTGGCACCAAACCACATGCTTGAGGTTTTTGTACTTAGCGAATTCTTCCGCCAAGTCTTCCTCTGGGAATGGATACAACTGCTCAATACGTACAATGGCAACATTATCAATTCCTTCGGCACGGCGCTTTTCTAGCAAGTCATAATAAACCTTTCCGCTACACATAATCAGGCGATCGACCTTATCTGCAACCAGTGTATCCACCTCACCAATTACAGTCTGGAACGAGCCTTCAGCCAAGTCTTCTAAAGTAGAAACAGCTAACTTATGACGCAATAAAGACTTAGGTGTTAGCGCAATCAATGGCTTACGCAGTGGGCGAATCACTTGGCGGCGCAGCATATGATAAACCTGCGCTGGCGTAGTCGGCACACACACCTGCATATTATGCTCAGCACAAAGCTGTAAAAAACGCTCTAAACGTGCAGAGGAGTGCTCGGGGCCCTGACCTTCATAGCCGTGTGGTAGAAGCATAGTCAAACCTGATAAACGCCCCCATTTGGTTTCACCGCTACTAATAAACTGGTCAATAACAACCTGTGCACCGTTAGCAAAGTCACCAAACTGTGC
Source organism: Thiopseudomonas acetoxidans (assembly GCF_030362935.1). Lineage (NCBI taxonomy): Bacteria > Pseudomonadati > Pseudomonadota > Gammaproteobacteria > Pseudomonadales > Pseudomonadaceae > Thiopseudomonas > Thiopseudomonas acetoxidans. The sequence goes on along the minus strand of NZ_JAUCDY010000001.1, from coordinate 297,544 downwards.
TTCCCAAATCACTAATGAGTTGGGCATGGTGCCAGCGTAACCGTACTCAAACGCCAACACAGCTTCTTCCGACAGGAAGGAGTCATAAATACTAAAGCGCGGCTGATCATCGGCTATATTTTGCAACGCAACGTAAGTTTCACCGTTTTTTTGGTTATGCAATACCGCATGGCGGTGAGAGAACGTACCGCGTCCCACGTCCTGACCAGTAATACGAACAGGATGACCTTCATAAAGCAGCGTTGCATAAGCAGCAGTTTCTGCAAAACCCCAGTTAATGGGCAAACCACCAGCGGCCATTTTGCGGCGGTCTTCCAACACCTTAGCTACTTGGCGCTGAACCACGAAACCATCTGGTGTTTCTTGCAACTTATGCGTGATTTCTTGCAATGTTTTCAGATCAAAGCGCGTGTCATGACGTGCAGTCCAGGCATGGCCTAGATAAGGGGTCCAGTCAACAAATAACTCTTCGTTTGGTTCTTTGACCAAGCTTTTCGCTACGTGCTCACCGTTATCCAGCGCAGTGCGGTACTCATCAACCAGTTGTTGCACTTGCTCTGCTGTCAGACTGCCCTCTTTGACCAACTGCTCAGCATAAAGCTCACGTGTAGTAGGCTGCTTGCTAATCAATTGATACATCAATGGCTGTGTGCCACTTGGCTCATCGGACTCGTTATGGCCACGACGGCGGTAACACACCAAGTCAATGACGATGTCACGTTTAAACTGCATGCGGTAATCAACAGCCAGTTGTGTGGCAAAAATAACCGCCTCTGGGTCGTCACCGTTCACGTGCAAAATAGGCGCCTGAATCATTTTCGCCACATCGGTAGCGTATTCAGTAGAGCGTGTATCTTCAGGTTTGTTAGTCGTAAAGCCGACCTGGTTGTTAATCACCAGACGTAACGTTCCGCCCGTTTTATAAGCCCGGGTTTGTGACATTTGAAAGGTTTCTTGTACGACACCCTGACCCGCAAACGCAGAGTCACCATGCACAGTGATAGGCAGAACTTTGTCGCCTAATGGGTCGTTACGACGATCTTGACGTGCACGCACCGAACCCTCCACCACAGGAGAAACAATTTCCAGATGCGATGGGTTAAAGGCTAAAGCAATATGGATTTCGCCGCCCGGAGTCATCACATTAGAAGAGAAACCCTGGTGATATTTCACGTCACCGGAGCTTAAACCCTCAACGCGCTTACCATCAAACTCGTCAAACAAGTCTTGCGGATTTTTACCGTAGGTATTGACCAGAACGTTTAAGCGTCCACGGTGCGCCATCCCCACAACCACTTCTTTAATGCCGTAGGATCCCGCACGCTGAATAATTTCATCCATTAAGGGGATGAAGCTTTCGCCCCCCTCGAGTCCAAAACGCTTAGTGCCGGGGTACTTGGTGCCTAGATATTTCTCTAGCCCTTCACCGGCAGTTAAGCGCTCAAGAATATGTTCTTTTACGTCAACAGAAAAAGCAGGATTGCTGCGCACGCTTTCTAAACGCTGCTGGAACCAGCGACGCTGCTCAGAATCAACAATATGGGTGAATTCAGCACCAATAGTGCCGCAATAGGTCTCATGCAAAGCCTGCTGAATTTCTCGTAGCGTGGCTTCTTCTTTGCCTATGTTTAAATCGCCGGTGTGAAAAACCGTATCTAGATCAGCATCGGTAAGACCATAGTGTTGTACGGTCAAATCAGGCTGCATCGGACGCACCCAAAGATTCAACGGGTCAAGCTTTGACGCTTGATGACCACGCATTCTATAGGCTTGGATTAGGCGCAAAACTTCAACCTGTTTCTTTTCATGCTCAGTGCTTACGCTACTTATCGAAACGGGCTGAACACGGCGCTGATTTTTAGCCAGCAACACAAACTGCTCGCGCACGGTAGAGTGCGAAACATCGGAGCTTAAACCGCCAGTGGTAGTCGGTAGCTTTTGGAAATAAGACCGCCACTCCTCTGATACGGAATTAGGATCGTGAAGAAAAAGCTCATAGAGCTCTTCAACATAGGCAGCATTTCCACCCGATAGGTGGGCGCTACTCCACATACGCTGCATTACGCTTTCTTGCATGCTAGGTCACCCTTGGTAAGGGGGACACTACCGGCTTGGGACCAGAGTAACTATAAGAAGCCATTTGTAGCAGCGACTTCAGTTAAGCCACTACGGTTCCTGCAGATAGTCTGGGAAGCAACCCAGGTGCCCCTGCTGGTCGTCATTTACTTGAAAAGCAACTTTTTGGGTTGCTTTTAGTTAGAGTTCGCCCACTCATTGTTTTGAGTGGGCGATTGTTGCGCCTAAGAACTTATTAGGTCGCGCTCTGTAACAACATACTACGAATATTGCCTATCGCGCGGTTCGGATTGAGGCCTTTCGGGCATACGTTGGTACAGTTCATAATGTCGCGGCAACGGAAAACACTAAACGGGTCATCCAAACGCGACAAACGCTCAGTCGTTTTTGTATCACGGCTATCAGCCAAGAAACGATACGCTTGCAATAGCGCAGAAGGTCCCAAGAACTTGTCTGGGTTCCACCAGAAAGAAGGACAGCCTGTTGAACAGCACGCACAGAGGATACACTCATATAGACCATCTAACTTAGCACGGTCTTCTGGCGACTGCAGACGCTCAATGGCTGGTGCAGGCGTATCATTCTGTAGATATGGCTGAACTTTCTCATATTGCTGATAGAAGATGGTCAGATCAACAACCAGGTCACGAATAATCGGCAATCCTGGCAGTGGGCGAACCACTAGCGTGTCGTTTTTAATGACCGTAGATATTGGCGTAATACAGGCAAGACCATTGACACCCGCCATACTCATACCATCGGAACCACATACGCCTTCACGACATGAGCGACGGAAAGCAAACGTCTCGTCTTGTTCTTTGATGAGCTGCAGCACATCCAGAACCATCATATCCTTACCATCAATTTCAACATCAAATGCTTGCATGAATGGTGCGGAATTTACTTCTGGATTATAGCGATACACGCTAACTTTTAATATTTTAGGCAAAGACATCTTGACAACCCTTAATAAGTACGTTCTTGGGGTTCAAATGCAGGAACCGTTTTCGGCGATAAGTTTACAGCACGCTTGCCAACACGCTTTTCACCTGGGAAGTACATGCTGTGACACAACCAATTCTCATCATCACGACTTTCAAAGTCTTCACGCGCATGTGCGCCACGTGATTCTTTACGTGCTTCCGCAGCAATTGCAGTCGCTTCAGCCACCTCAAACAGATTTTGCAGTTCAAGCGCTTCAATTCGAGCAGTGTTATAGGCATTGCTCTTATCGTTGATCTTGACGTTTTCAATACGCTCACGTAGGCCAGCAAGTTCAACAATACCTTTCTGCATGAACTCACCGGTGCGGAAAACACCGAAGTAGTTCTGCATGCAGTTTTGTAGCTCTTTACGCAAAGGCGCAACATCTTCACCCACTGTACGCTCATTCAAGGCGGCTAGTCTCGACAGTGACTGTTCTAAATCACTCTCGCCAGCACTGCGCGTTTCAACACCTTCACGCAAGCTCTTTTCCAGATACAGTCCTGCTGCACGACCAAAGACAACCAAGTCAAGCAGCGAGTTACCACCTAAGCGGTTAGCACCGTGCACCGATACGGATGTCACTTCACCCACACCGAACAAGCCTTCAATGATTTTATCTTCACCGTTAGCATCTTGTGCAATCGCCTGACCATGAATGTTAGTCGCGATACCGCCCATCATATAGTGGCAGGTTGGCACAACTGGAATGGGCGCAACCACTGGATCGATGTGCGCAAATGTCTTAGACAGCTCGCAGATGCCAGGTAGGCGGCTGTGAAGCACTTCTTCACCAAGGTGATCAAGCTTCAATAAAACATGGTCACCGTTCGGGCCACAACCATTACCAGCCAGAATCTCTTTAACCATTGAGCGCGCAACAACGTCACGGCCTGCCAAGTCTTTGGCGTTTGGTGCGTAACGCTCCATGAAGCGCTCGCCATGCTTGTTAATCAGGTAACCACCTTCACCACGGCAACCCTCTGTTACTAGAACCCCCGCGCCGGCAATACCGGTTGGGTGGAACTGCCACATTTCCATATCCTGCATTGGAACACCGGCACGTAAGCTCATACCCACGCCGTCACCCGTGTTAATCAGAGCGTTGGTAGTGGATGAGAAAATACGTCCCGCACCACCCGTCGCCAACACAACAGCTTTAGCACGGATATAGACGGTTTCGCCTGTTTCAATACAAATGGCAATCACACCTACACACGCACCGTCTTGGTTCATGACCAAGTCAACGGCATACCACTCATTCAAGAAGCTGGTGCCACTTTTCAGGTTAGCTTGATACAGGGTGTGCAACAATGCATGTCCGGTACGGTCAGCTGCAGCACAGGTACGCGCTGCCTGACCGCCGCGCCCATAGTCTTTGGACTGTCCACCAAAAGGACGCTGATAAATACGGCCAGTCTCAGTACGGGAGAAAGGTAAGCCCATATGCTCCAGCTCATAGACGGCTTCTGGACCTACTGAACACATGTACTCGATAGCGTCTTGGTCACCGATATAATCGGAACCCTTAACGGTATCGTACATGTGCCAGCGCCAATCATCGTTCGGGTCATCTGAAGCAATCGCACAGGTAATACCACCCTGGGCAGACACTGTATGCGAACGTGTTGGAAAAACCTTTGTTACAACGGCTGTCTTGTGACCGCCTTGTGCTAATTGCAATGAAGCGCGCATACCCGCGCCGCCGCCACCAATAATGATGGCATCATAAGAAAGAGTACGAATACTGGACATGGATTAAATTCCCCAAAGGATTTGGATGCCCCAAACAAAGAGCACAAACATGAGTACGCCACAGAACGATTGCGCTAAAAAGCGAACACCGCCCGCCCACTTGCCAAGGGTCATCGGTGTTAAGTAGTCAGTGGTAATAGTCCACATTCCCACCCATGCGTGGGCGCCTAACGCAACAAGCGTCAGCAAACTAAAAATTCGCATCCAGCTTTGCGCAAACAAAGCGTCCCACTGAGCGTAGTCCAAATTTGGGTTAGCCAGTACATACCCCAGCAAAAACAGGGTATAAGCTGCCAGCACTACGGCTGACACTCGCTGCGCCATCCAGTCATAAAGCCCGGAGCGCGAGAAGTTAGTTACACTAGTTACCATATCCATACTCCTACTATAAGCGTCAGTACGGCTGAAATCACTAGCACGGCTTTAGCGCCGAGCTTTGCAGCTTCCAGCTCTCCACCAATACCTAAATCCATTATTAAGTGACGTATTCCAGCCACCAAATGGTATAGGAGTGCAGAGAGGAGTCCCCATACTACAAACTTAACTAACGGATTAGTCATAATCTGCTTAACTTCGGCAAAACCCTGCTCTGAAGTTAAGGACTTATCCAGTCCGTACATAAGTACGATAAGTCCAAAAAACAGGATCGCACCTGAAATTCTATGCAGAATAGAAGAATATGCAGTGATGGGTAATTTTATTGTCCTAAGATCTAGGTTTACAGGTCGTTGGCTATTCACGGCGTCATCACACTTAGAGAGCCCAAAGGGCTGGTTGTAGGAAAAACACCTAAGAAACTTCTGAATAATCGACAAAATTGACTTACATCAATCAAATCCAGCGAACACCAATACTATTTGCACGCTATCTCAATTAACTTGGGTCTTTTTACCTTCTTATTCAAAAACCTCCTAATTAGGCGCTCGTCACCATCATAGTGGTAATCGGCAAGCTAGGCATATGCCAGCTGCCAATCAGCTATCGAGTATAGTGTAAAATCACCCCCAATGACAATGCATAAACATTCGCCTAAAAGCGCATTGCCTCTCTTTGACAAACTAAGCCATTATCTGTAACTGCAAGAACTGCAAGTTTCGCATCCGAATGTCTCACAGAGCCATTTTTAAAATAGAAGCAAGTGGCTATTAACAAATTGACATTCACACCCATCTTACTATTATGTTGCGGGTCCAAAAATGGGCCGTGATGATTTCAAGCAAAACTAGGAGGCCAAAATGGCTGACAAAAAATCGCAGTTGATCATCGAAGAGGGCGCAGCCCCCATCGAATTTCCTGTTTTATCGGGCACACTAGGCCCTGATGTTATTGATGTACGTAGCCTGATTGCGAGCGGTTATTTCACTTATGACCCTGGCTTTATGTCTACCGCCTCATGCGAATCAAAAATCACTTATATTGACGGCGATAAGGGTATTCTTTTACACCGTGGCTACCCAATCGAAGAGCTAGCAGCTAAATCAGATTACCTGGAAACCTGCTACCTGCTGATTCATGGTGAGCTGCCAAACAAAGCTCAAAAAGATGAGTTTGTTAACACCATCATGAGCCACACCATGGTGAACGAGCAGCTTAAGTCATTCCTAAACGGCTTCCGTCGCGACGCCCACCCAATGGCTGTTCTTTGCGGTATCGTTGGTGCTTTATCAGCGTTTTACTACGATTCCTTGGATAACGATAATCCAAAACACCGTGAAATTTCTGCGCATCGCCTAATCTCCAAGATGCCAACCATTGCAGCAATGGCATACAAATACTCAGTAGGCCAACCCATCATGTATCCACGCAACGATCTCAGCTACGCCGAGAACTTCTTGCACATGATGTTTAACACCCCTGCAGAAATTAAACCTATCAATCCTGTGTTGGCACGCGCCATGGAGCGTATTTTCATTCTCCATGCCGACCATGAACAAAACGCCTCAACCTCTACCGTACGCCTAACCGGCTCAACGGGTGCCAACCCATTCGCCTGTATCGCTGCAGGTATTGCTGCCCTCTGGGGGCCAGCACACGGTGGCGCCAACGAAGCTGTACTGCTGATGCTCGATGAAATTGGTGACGCCTCTAACATAGACAAGTTTATTGCTAAAGCGAAAGACAAAAACGATCCATTCAAGCTAATGGGCTTTGGTCACCGCGTGTACAAGAACTTTGACCCACGCGCACAAGTGATGAAACAGACTTGTGACGAAGTACTGTCAGAGCTAGGCATCAACGATCCACAGCTAGACCTAGCAATGAAACTAGAAGAGTACGCACTGAACGACCCATACTTCAAAGAGCGTAACCTCTATCCTAACGTGGACTTCTACTCAGGCATTATTCTGAAAGCTATTGGTATTCCAACCAGTATGTTTACAGTAATTTTTGCTATGTCGCGCACCGCCGGCTGGATTTCACATTGGCTGGAAATGCTGGCAGAGCCACACAAAATCAACCGCCCGCGCCAGCTATACACTGGCTACACGCAGCGTGATTACACGCCTATCGACAAGCGTTAATCGGCTGAACATAAAAAAGCTGCCTCAAGGCAGCTTTTTTAATTCTTTAACCTTAACAGGTTTGCACTTCAAGCAGCGCTATCAGCTGCATCGCCTCTTCCTTACTGCTACCGCACACATACTCTTGAGCACTAAACTCTTGGCAAAAACGTGGCCGTGTCAACTGCCCAAAAAGCCGGCACAGATCATTCTCATCTAAATGAGCACAGCGTTCACCTGCTGCTTTCCCATGCGGCATGCCTGGCATCGCAGTCTGTATTGAGGGCGCTATGCAACATGCTCCACAACCTGGTCGACACTCCATTAACGACACCTTAAACGCTGGATTAAACTCGATGTATCCCAGTCCGCACCGCCCATTGTCTCAACATCTGCGTAAAACTGATCTACTAAAGCCGTTACTGGAAGTTGCGCCCCCTGCTTTCTAGCCTCATCCAACACATAACGTAAATCTTTGCGCATCCACTTAACCGCAAAACCAAAATCAAACTTCCCATCAAGCATCGTTTGGTAGCGATTCTGCATCTGCCAAGAACTAGCAGCTCCCTGACTTACAACCTGCATTACAGCCTCAACATCTAAGCCAGCCTGCTCAGCAAAGTGCAGCCCCTCAGCCAAACTCTGTAACAAACCTGCAACACAGATCTGATTAACCATTTTCGTTAACTGCCCAGCACCTACCGGCCCCATCAGGCGTATAGTTTTTGCGTAGCAAGACAGCATGGACTCAACCTGTTTAAATACACCAGCCTCGCCACCCACCATAATAGTCAAAGCACCTTGCTCCGCGCCCAACTGCCCACCAGAAACAGGCGCATCAAGAAACCCACACCCTTTTATTGCAGCAAACTCTGCCAGCTCACGCGCTTTTTGCGCTGAAGCCGTTGTGTGATCGACCAAAACACTGCCAGCCCTCATTGCGCTAAACACTCCGTCACCACCCTGCAGCACAGCGTGCAAGTCCTCATCATTACCCACGCATGTAATGACCAAATCAGCCTCTGCCGCTGCTGCAGCCGGAGTCAGCTTATACGTACCGCCATACTCTTTAACCCAGCGCTGCGCAACACACGTGGTTCTGTTATACACAACAACCTCATAACCACGATTTGCTAAATGACCAGCCATGGGGAAACCCATATTACCCAGCCCAATAAATGCAACTTGTTCCATAATCATTACCCAATACACGCACACTAATCGCCCAAAACAACACCAAAGCCGACCGCTGCCAGAATACTATTTGATAGTCCAGCCATTATGCAAAAAACTTATCCCGCTTTGATGGTTTCTTTTAGCTAGACTACCAATTATAATTTACTGAGCATGATTATGCCTGTGACGATAATAATCAAAAATGAGACCGCCAACGCTGGCATCAAAATTGCTAAAAAAGCAAGCTAACAGATAGCAATGACAGCCCATTTCGTGCCCCACCGCACACTTTGGAAACTCTTGCTAAAGACCTCTAGCATCGGGCTTTGCGCCCAAACCGCAAAAAAAGCAATTAAAGTCTTGCGCTATTGACCCTTATCAATACTCACTGCATCATGTTTAGACACAATTTTTTTGTGACAATAGTGAACATTTCATCCTGAAGTGATTCACTAATTATCTGCCCTAATAAACGGATGGAAAACCTCAATATGAATACGACAACGAGTTCCGCCTATAACTATAAGGTGGTTCGCCAGTTTGCCATCATGACGGTGGTCTGGGGGATTGTCGGAATGCTAGTAGGCGTTCTGATTGCTGCCCAGCTGGTTTGGCCTGAACTTAACATGGATCTACCGTGGACAACCTATGGTCGTCTGCGTCCATTACACACCAACGCAGTTATTTTTGCATTTGGTGGTTGCGCGCTGTTTGCAACGTGCTACTACTCTGTGCAACGTACCTGCCAAACTCCACTTTTTGCGCCTAAATTGGCCGCCTTCACCTTCTGGGGCTGGCAGCTAGTTATCCTATGTGCAGCAATCAGCCTACCACTAGGCTTCACTACTTCTAAAGAGTACGCTGAGCTTGAGTGGCCGATTGACATTCTGATCGCTGTTACCTGGGTAAGCTTCGCCATTGTATTCTTCGGTACAGTAGCCAAGCGTAAGGCTAAGCACATTTATGTGGGCAACTGGTTCTACGGCGCTTTCATCCTAACGATTGCTATGCTGCACATCGTTAACAGCATGGAAATCCCTGTAATCAGCGGCGCTCTCCTGAAGTCTTACTCCGCTTATTCCGGCGCTACTGACGCTCTAGTTCAGTGGTGGTACGGTCACAACGCTGTAGGTTTCTTCCTGACCGCTGGCTTCCTAGGCATGATGTACTACTTCGTACCTAAGCAAGCTGAGCGTCCAATCTACTCCTACCGCTTGTCTATTGTGCACTTCTGGGCATTAATCTGTACCTACATCTGGGCAGGCCCGCACCACTTGCACTACACAGCTCTACCTGACTGGGCACAATCCCTAGGTATGATCATGTCCTTGATTCTGCTGGCTCCATCATGGGGTGGTATGATTAACGGTATGATGACCCTTTCAGGTGCATGGCATAAGCTGCGCAGCGACCCAATCTTGCGCTTCTTGGTGGTATCCCTAGCATTCTACGGCATGTCAACTTTTGAGGGCCCAATGATGTCCATTAAGACAGTTAACGCACTGTCTCACTACACCGACTGGACCGTTGGCCACGTACACGCTGGTGCTTTAGGTTGGGTTGCCATGGTATCCATTGGCTCTCTGTACCATTTAATTCCGCGCCTCTTTGGCCGCGAGCAAATGTATAGCGTTAGCCTGATCAACACCCACTTCTGGCTGTCGACTATCGGTACTGTTCTTTACATTGCCTCGCTCTGGATCAATGGTCTTGCGCAAGGTTTAATGTGGCGCGCCATTAACGATGACGGCACACTGACTTATACCTTCCAAGAGGCTATTGAGTTAAGTCATCCAGGTTTTGTGGTACGCCTAATTGGTGGAACTATCTTCTTCGTTGGTATGCTGCTAATGGCCTGGAACGTCTGGAAAACAATCCGCAGCGCGGATCCTGCTGAAGCTGCTGCTGCAAACCGTTTTACGGTTGAAGGAGCTCACTAATGATTAAGCACGATACAGTTGAAAAGAACATTGCCTTAATGGCATTGCTCATGATTTTAGTCGTCAGCATTGGCGGCTTAACGCAAATCGTACCCATCCTTTTCCAAGATGTAGTTAATGAGCCGGTAGAGGGTCTCAAGCCTTATACCGCACTACAGCTAGAAGGTCGTGATATTTATATTCGCGAAGGTTGTGTTGGCTGTCACTCACAGATGGTACGTCCATTCCGTGCAGAGACTGAGCGTTATGGTCACTACTCAGTAGCAGGCGAGTTTGTTTACGATCACCCATTCCTATGGGGTTCAAAGCGTACTGGTCCAGACTTGCATCGCGTTGGCGGCCGCTATTCTGATGACTGGCACAAAGCTCACTTGTTCAATCCACGTAACGTGGTACCTGAGTCAAAAATGCCTTCATACCCCTGGCTTGCACAAAACAAGCTAAGCGGTAAACACACTGTTGCTAAAATGAAAGCTTTGAAAACTCTCGGTGTTCCTTACACAGATGAAGACTTAAGCGGTGCGGTAGCAGCTGTAAAAGGCAAAACCGAAATGGACGCGATTGTTGCTTACCTGCAGGTGTTAGGTACAGCAATCAAGAACAAACGGTAATCATAATGGACATAGGTACAATACGCGGTATAGGCACAGCGATGATTCTTATCGCATTTGTGTGCCTCGTATTCTGGGCATACAGCAGTAAGCGTAAAAAAAGTTTCGATGAAGCAGCCATGCTGCCCTTCGGCGAAGAAAGCTTACCGACTGATACCCGTAATGACCAAAACTCATCTAGGAGTACACACCAATGACATCATTCTGGAGTTGGTACGTTATATTACTCACCACGATGACCATTATCGGTTTAGTGTGGTTAGTACTGTCAACGGCAAAAGGCCAACGTGCTGATATTGCCGAAGAAGCAATGGAAAACAGCTGGGACGGCATTCGCGAGTATGACAACCCGTTACCACGCTGGTGGTTCTTACTTTACATGGGCACTATTGTATTCGCAGTCGGCTATCTCATCCTTTACCCTGGTATGGGTAACTACAAGGGTATTTTGCCAGGCTACGAAGACGGCTGGACCTCTGCAAAGCAGTGGGAACGCGAAGTCGCAAAGGCTGACGAAAAATACGGTCCAATCTTTGCAAAATACAAAGCAATGAGCATCGCAGATGTTGCTAAAGATCCAGCAGCAATTGATATCGGCTCACGCTTATTTGCTAACCATTGTGCTATTTGTCATGGTTCGGACGCTAAGGGTTCCCCTGGCTTTCCAAACCTAGCTGACAAAGACTGGCGTTGGGGCGGTGATGCAGAGACTATTCAAAAGAGTATCCTGCACGGTCGTACAGGTGTAATGCCTGCTTGGGGCGCAATCATTGGTGAAGACGGCGTTAAAGACGTTTCCGCTTATGTGCGCCACGAGATGGCCGGCCTTAAAGCGCCTGAAGGTACAAGCGCTGATCTGGAAAACGGCAAGAAAGTCTATGCAACTACCTGTCTAGCCTGTCACGGCCCAGAAGGTAAAGGCATGGCGATGCTAGGTTCACCTGACTTAACCAGCCCTGCTGGTTGGATTTGGGGTACGAGCTTGTCGCAAATCGAAAACACAGTTCGTAACGGTCGTACAGGTGTGATGCCTGCTCAAGCTGAGTTCTTAGGCGAAGAGAAGGTGCACATTCTAGCTGCTTATGTGTATGGACTAACCAACTAATAGTTCACACCAAGCAACCTAAGGGGCCAGCCAATCGCTGGCCCTTTTTTATTACACTAAGAAAATTTACTCCAGATTAAACAGCAAGCTTGAGGCATATCAAAAACAAAAAGGTTAGAAAGCTTAGAATTCACAATCCGTAAAATGTTAAGATGTGCACAAAGCAGTTTTAGCAGCACTAATGCAGTGTTTAAAGAAACTTTTGCACGTACCGCATTCTTTCAACCACTTCACACAATCCTGTTAACTGGTAAAGTGGCCTAGTGTCGCACCTCACGAAACTACGACTAAAGCAGTGTACCATAGCTTCAGCCAGCACTATTTGGGCTAACCAGCTTAAAGCTGGGAAAATCCATTAACTGCCATGGAACAACCTAATGAGCGAACAAATACCTGTAAAAAATGTAACCCCTTCCACTGATTCTGGCGCGCTGTATGCTAAGCGCAAAAAAATCTTCACCAAGTCTTTTACTGGACTGTTTCGTACAATCCGGATCTCTTTTGGTGTTTTATTGTTTGTACTCTTTTTGGGAACAGCCTGGTTAAACTGGGGTGATCGTCAAGCTGTGTGGTGGAACCTACCAGAGCGCAAGTTCTATGTTTTTGGTGCCACTTTTTGGCCACAAGATTTTATGCTGCTGTCTTGGCTGCTAATTATTTGTGCCTTTGGTCTCTTTTTTATCACCGTGTTTGCCGGTCGTGTCTGGTGCGGTTATGCCTGCCCACAAACGACCTGGACTTGGATTTTTATGTGGGTTGAAAAAATTACCGAAGGTGACCGCAACAAACGTATGCGTCTCGAAAAAGCGCCTATGTCTGTAGAGAAATTTTTACGGCGCGCGGCCAAGCACACGCTTTGGATTCTAATCGCGTTTGTCACTGCCTTTACCTTCATGGGTTACTTCAGCCCTATCCGCGAACTATTTTCAAATTTAATTACCGGACAAGCCAGTGGGGTTGTTTATTTCTGGGTCGCAGCATTCACCTTTATGACTTATTTTGCTGCAGGCTTCATGCGTGAACAGGTATGTATTTACATGTGCCCCTACTCTCGCTTTCAGAGCGTAATGTTCGACAAAGACACCCTAATCGTCTCTTACAATGAGGGTCGTGGTGAAAAGCGCGGCCCACGTAAGAAAGGCTCCGACTACCAAGCGCAAGGCTTGGGAGACTGCATCGACTGTAATCTTTGCGTACACGTATGCCCTACCGGAATCGATATACGTGATGGTTTACAAATCGCCTGTATCAGCTGCGCTGCTTGCGTTGATGTTTGCGATGAAGTCATGGGCAAAATGGGCTACGAAAAAGGCTTAATCAGTTACACCACTGAGCACAACCTGACCGGCTCAAAAACCAAGCTCCTTCGACCACGGCTTATCGGCTATGCCGCCGTGCTGTTGTTTATGATAAGCCTACTCACCTACACCATTGCAACACGCACGCTGGTTGAGCTAAACGTAATTAAAGACCGCATCCCGTATCGTGAAAACGTTGACGGCAGAATTGAAAACGTTTATCTCTTGCGCGTGATTAACAAAGACCAACACGGACACACCTTTGCTATAGAAGCCACGGGCATTGAAGGTCTGCGTCTTGAAGGAAAACACATGGTTGAAGTGGCCGCTGGAGAAATATTCTCAACCCCTGTATCTTTATCTGCTGACTTTGAAAAGCTAGCTTCAGGGCCCAACAAGGTTCAGTTCAACATCAAATCTGTCGATGACGAAAACATTTACCGCGTATCGACAACCACCTTTATTGGGCCACAAGATCGTTAATTAAGGAGCTTACTATGCAACTCGAGCAGAAAGTTTATCCGTGGTACAAAGAATTCTGGGCATGGTTTTGCATTGGAATTCTTGTCTTAGCTGTAGTGCTCGGGTTAGGCCTGCTGACCGTAGCTATTAATAATCCACCCAGCATCGTAGTGGATAACTACTACGATGTGGGTAAAGGGATTAATAAATCACTGGAGCGCGAGCGACTGGCTAAACAACTTAGCATGCGCGCTACACTGACTCTTAATCTTGAGCTAGAGCAGGCTGAACTTCAGCTGGAAGGTGAGAGCCTGCCACAGCAACTGGTGCTTAACATCATCTCGCCCACTCAACCAGAGCAAGACCGTCGCGTGGTGTTACAGCCCGTTGACACCAATGGTCTTTACCGCGGTTTGCTAGGCGAGCCTGTACTAGGCAAACGCTTTGTTGAATTGCTCGGTCAGGCAGACGGCCAAGAATGGCGTCTCTTTGAAGAAGAAAAAATTGAGCCTGGTCAGCGTATTGAGCTTGGCTTCAACTAAGTCTACTACTCGCTGGCTGCACCTCGCAGCCAGCTTCTAACCTGAAGTAATCAATGACTGCACCGCTTCCCTGCTACCACTGCGGCTTACCTGTTCCAGCTAATACGGATTTTAAATCTGTGGTCATACAGGAGGAGCGCGATTTTTGTTGTCCTGGCTGCCAAGCAGTAGCCCAAGCGATAGTAGAAAACGGTTTAGAAAGCTACTATCAACATCGCAGTGAACGCTCATCAAACCCCGACGAATTGCCCGGATTCATTCCAGACGAGCTAAAGCTCTATGACCGCGCCGAAGTCCAGCAGCCCTTTGTCCGCTCAGAAGGAGAATTTAGCAGTACGCAGCTACTCATTGAAGGCATTACCTGTGCTGCCTGTGGCTGGCTTATTGAAAAGCATTTAGCCAACATACCCGGCGTTAACAGTAGTCAATTAAACCTGAGCAACCACCGCTTACACGTGCGGTGGGACTCCAGTAAATTACCGCTTTCCGACATTTTGCATAGCATTCGCAAGATAGGTTATGCCGCGCACCCTTGGCACCCCGATGCCGTTAGCACGCAAATAGCACAAGAAAACCGCGTTGCATTAAGAAAACTTGGTTTGGCTGGACTGTTATGGATGCAAGTCATGATGGCCTCCATGGCAACTTGGCCTGAGTTTAACCTAGACCTCTCTGAAGCCATGG
This sequence comes from Thiopseudomonas acetoxidans, assembly GCF_030362935.1. NCBI lineage: Bacteria > Pseudomonadati > Pseudomonadota > Gammaproteobacteria > Pseudomonadales > Pseudomonadaceae > Thiopseudomonas > Thiopseudomonas acetoxidans. The sequence continues at coordinate 282,410 of NZ_JAUCDY010000001.1, read as the reverse complement.
ATGGTGTTTTGCGCTGGGTCAGCTTGCTGCTCACCACCCCTATTATTTTTTACTGCAGCACTGAGTTCTTTTACGGGGCTATGCGTGACATTAGAACCCGCCACCTAACCATGGATGTTTCCGTATCCTTGGCTATTTTAGGTGCTTACTTTGCAGGCATTTGGTCAACGGTTACGGGACAGGGTGAGCTTTATTTTGATGCCTCGGGCATGTTCGCATTTTTCTTGCTGTCCGGTCGCTACTTAGAAAGGCGAGCCAGAGAACGCACCGCAGCCGCCACGGCACAGCTGGTTAATCTGCTACCTGCATCCTGTTTGATTCTTAAAGAAGATGGGCAATCAGAGCGCATTTTGCTTAAAGATTTACAACTACAGCAGCAGGTTATCGTGCCGCCCGGCCATCTAATCCCTGCTGATGGCGTTATTTTATCTGGTCAGTCCAGTGTGGATGAGTCCTTGCTAACCGGTGAATACCTACCCTTACCACGCCAACCCGGTGATCAAGTAACAGCAGGCACTCTCAACGTCGAAGGCCCTCTGACTATTCAGGTGCAAGCGCTTGGCGACAACACTAGGCTTTCAGCCATTGTGCGGCTCTTGGAGCGGGCGCAATCGTTGAAACCCAAGTTCGCAGAGTTTGCAGATCAGGTTGCACAGTGGTTTTTAATTAGTGTCTTATTGATAGCAGCAGTCGTAGGCATAATTTGGCTGCAGATAGATGCCGCACGCGCCTTCTGGGTGGTGCTCTCACTTCTGGTAGCCACTTGCCCTTGCGCCCTTTCGTTAGCCACACCGACTGCCCTAACTGCCGCGACAGGTAGCTTACACAAATTAGGCTTATTGATCACCAAAGGTCATGTGCTGGAAACCTTTAAGCAAATTGATACCGTTATCTTTGACAAAACAGGCACCTTAACCGAGGGTCGCCTCACACTTAAGCGGGTCGAATGTTTTCCAAGTTACACGCACGAGCAAGCCATGGAGTGGGCTACTGCGCTAGAAAACCGCTCTGAACACCCTATTGCACGGGCTTTTGGTCACAGCAAACTTATCGCAGAAGATGTTACGAGCAGCCCAGGTTTAGGCTTACAAGGCAGCGTTGCAGGTCAGCTGATGCGTATTGGCCGCCCTGATTATGTCTGCAAGCTAAGCAACACACCACCGCCAGCGGCACCAACCGCCCAAGGTCAATGGCTACTGCTAGGTGATACACAAGGCCCTATCGCGTGGTTTGCTCTGGATGATCAACTACGTAAAGACGCCCCTGCGCTACTCGATGCCTGTCGAGCAATGGGCTGGCAAACCCTATTGCTCTCTGGTGACAGCTCACCTATGGTGCATGAAATTGCACAGCAACTGGGGATCAGCGATGCTCGGGGGAGCTTGACGCCGGATGACAAGCTCAAGGTGCTGGAACAGCTGCACCAGCAAGGTCACCGCGTTCTCATGCTAGGCGATGGTGTAAACGATGTGCCTGTACTGGCTGCAGCCGATATCAGTATCGCTATGGGCAGCGCTACAGATTTAGCCAAAACCAGCGCCGATGCCATTTTACTGTCCAATCGACTCAGCAGCTTAGTGGGTGCTTTTGCCATCGCTAAAAAAGCACGTCGCATTATTATTGAGAACCTTTCTTGGGCTATACTCTACAACGGACTAATTATTCCTTTTGCTGCAGTAGGCTGGGTAACCCCGGGCTGGGCTGCCTTAGGCATGTCCGTGAGTTCCTTATTAGTTGTACTTAATGCTCTACGCTTAACAGCAGTAGCCGAAAAAACTTAGTAGGAGTACTTCACATGGCAGCGTTATATGTCATGATTCCAGCAGCGCTTATTTTAGTCATAATTGCTGCTCGCTTCTTTTTTTGGGCGGTCGATAGCGGTCAATACGATGATCTAGACAGCCCAGCACACAGCATTTTATTTGACGACCCACTCAGTCACGTAAAAAAACTATCCGAAGAAAACCCTAAAGAACAAGACGATGCTTGATGTTGTCCCGCTACTCATATCTGCATTCATTATTGGTTTGCTCGGTGGCGGCCATTGCATAGGTATGTGCGGTGGGTTAATGGGCGCTCTTGCCTTAGCCATTCCAAAAGAGCAACAGCATAAAAAGTTGCTCTACCTAATCTTATATAACCTAGGCCGCATCATTAGTTACGCCGCAGCAGGGTTTATTTTCGGGCTGGCGGGCTGGGCGATTGATCAAAGCCCTGCCGCTGATGCCTTACGCATTATTGCTGCGCTATTGCTCATTAGCATGGGACTTTATTTAGCCAACTGGTGGTCAGGTTTAGTCAAGATCGAACAAGGCGGACAAGTGCTTTGGCGTCATCTTCGGCCGATCGCACAACGCTATATTCCTATCCAAAAATCCAGCCACGCACTTAGCCTAGGTTTGCTGTGGGGCTGGCTGCCTTGTGGCCTGGTTTACAGCACGGTTATATGGTCGGCCAGCCAAGGAGATGCCAGTTTAAGTGCTTTACTGATGCTATTCTTTGGTCTAGGCACCTGGCCAACACTTATAGCCTCCGGCTTTGCCGCTGAACGACTTACTCATTTCTTACGTTCGCGCAAAGTACGCTCTGCCGCTGGTTTGATGATTATTCTCTATGGCATCTGGACCTTCCCCGGCCCTCACCATCATTGGTTAATCGAGCATTAAAACCATTTCTCTTAAACGCCACTTGTCGCTTGATACAAATCAAGAAGCTTAAATAGCGCTCTCCCTATACTTGCCTAACAAGCCTTTTTTCTAACTGGTGTTTATTTTATGGTTAAAGCTGCTTGCTGGGACTCTCGTTTATACCATAGCTACCAAACCTTCGGCGGCTTGTATAACTCGTACCCAACCAAAAAACAGTTCACTCAAGCCATTAGTGCTTTTGAGCGTTTTTCAGCAGTACGCACGAGCAGCAAACTAGAACGCGAGCTAGCAATTTATGTTCACTTCCCAGACTTTACGCAGCAAACCATCAGCGACCCGAGCATACCTGTTAACTATTTAACAGCGTTACAACAAGAAATTGAGCTTTTGGCACGACTGTCTCACAACAACATGCCGATACAGCATTTACACTTTACCGGACGTCCAACCCAGTTTAGCGCAGAGCAGCTGCAACAAGTCTTACGCAAACTGCAACAATACTTCGTTATTGAATGCCACAACCTGTTTAATTACAGCATCAACATCAACCCCTACGAAGTAAACTGGGCCACTATGGGTGCGGTTCGGGATATGGGTTTTAACCGCATCAACCTTAATGCGCATACGGGCTACTATAATTTTCAAAAGCTGCAAACCATCTACGAAGCAGCCCGCACCCTGCATTACGGCTCAATCAGTATCGCCATGATTTATGGCCTGCCCAAACAAAACCTGCAAGAGTTTGACCATAAACTGAATCAAATAATTTCCTTAATGCCCGAACGCATCACCCTGAGCAAGCACCAGCAAGCAGCCTGCATTAAGGTTCTGCCGCAATTACTCGAACTTGCAATAACAAAGCTGAATCAGACGGGTTATCACTATGTGGGTTTGGACTGCTTCGTTTTGCCCGATGACGAGCTTATCTCTGCACAAGAAGCTGGCTTAGTTTCTTGTAATCTACAAGGTTTCGCCACCAACGATGACTTTGATATTTTGGGCTTTGGCATGGAAGCTACCAGTCAAATAGGGATGCTGTACTACCAAAACGGCAAAGACTATGAGGACTATTTGACCAGCCTAAACAACAAACAGCTACCTGCTGCCCAAGGCACGCTATGCTCAACAGATGATCTCATTTGCCGCCACATTATTCATGTATTAACCAACCAAAACTTGCTGTCAATATCAGAGCTAGAAAGTAAATTTGATATCAATTTCTTTACCTATTTTAGCAACATTTTGCCCCACCTTATCGCTATGCATCAAGATGGTTTGATCTGCCTAGATGAAAGCCAAATCAAAATGACCCGCGACGGGTACTTTCTTGTTGATGCCGTGTGCCAACTATTTGACCGCTCACATTCCTCCGCTATACCAAACCACGCGCTCTATACCCGAATCAAATAATTCCTTGCCTCGTTGCGCAGTCTTTAGCTTGGATTGTGTTCGCACTTATCCCATTTACCTGCTTGAAAACTCTCTCCTATCCTGCCTATATTAATCAATCATTAACAGTGGCGTAGACAACAACAACAAAATGCTAGATAGTAAGCTTGTATATTTAACTGACTGATGGCTTTAATATGGCTAAGGTAATCTGGATGCGTAGGCATCGAATTTTTAGCTCAGGGATCGTGGTATGGCTGAAATGAATAGCGTTCGCAGTACACATCAAGCACATTGCAAAGACTGTAGTTTAGCTATGCTTTGCTTGCCTCTTTCGATGGATCTAGACGATCTAAACGCCCTTGACGAAATAGTGAAAAGAAGCAGACCTTTAAAAAAAGGTGAGTTTTTATTCCGTCAAGGTGACACTTTTAACTCAGTGTACGCAGTGCGCTCTGGCAGTTTAAAAACGTTCAGCATCACGGATTGTGGTGAAGAGCAAATTACCGGTTTTCATTTGCCTAGCGAATTTGTAGGTCTGTCCGGCATGGACACTGATAACTATCCCGTATCTGCCATAGCCCTAGAAACCACCTCTATTTGTGAGATTCCTTTTGACCGTCTGGATGACTTAAGTGCCTCACTCCCACAGCTTCGTCGCCAGTTGATGCGCATCATGAGCCGTGAAATTCGTGACGACCAACAAATGATGCTGTTGCTCTCCAAAAAAACAGCCGATGAGCGGATCGCCACTTTCTTAGTCAACCTGTCTGCACGTTTTCGTTCACGCGGTTATTCGCCCTATCAATTTCGTCTAGCCATGTCGCGTAACGAAATGGGTAACTATTTGGGCTTAGCAGTTGAAACCGTATCGCGCGTATTCACTCGCTTTCAGCAAAGTAACCTGCTGTCGGCCGAGGGCAAGGAAATCCACATTCTGAACCTTATTGAACTCTGTGCTTTAGCGGGCGGAACTATCGACGAATAGTTTGCAGTAAGCCAAACCAGTGAGTACCCACTGCCTCAATACATTCTGCAGCGCAGCAGTGCGTATTATTAAACTATGCTTTAAACCTATATATACCACCCTCTTTGGAGCCGGCTATGATTTTTGATGAATTCACTATTAAATCACTTATTCGACCCATTCCTGACTTCCCCAAACCAGGCAATATATTTCGTGACATAACCCCTGTTTTTCAATCTCCACGCGCTACACGCATGGTCATTGATAGCTTAGTACAGCGTTACGTAGAAAGTGATTTCACCCATGTTGGCGCGATTGAAGCTCGTGGGTTTTTGCTGGGTGCTGTTGTTGCCTATGAGCTAAACAAACCCTTAATCCTGTTTAGGAAGAAAGGAAAACTGCCTGCCGATGTACTCAGCGAGCCTTACGACACCAACTACGAGCAATCCGTCCTAGAAGTACATGCAGACAGTCTGCATGAAGGTGACAAGGTGTTGCTGCTCGACGATATTATTGCTAGCGGCGCTACTTTTTTAGCTGCTGCACGCCTGATTCGTAAAATGGGCGCAAACGTTTATGAAGTAGCTGGCATTGTTGATCTACCTGAACTGCAAGGCTCCGAGCTACTGCAAGATATAGGTATCCCCACCTTTACCTTGACCGCCTTCGCCTGCAACGAGCGTTAATCCAGTTGTAGCTGCTCAATCAAAGCCACGCTTAATTGCGTGGCTTTTTAGTGCTCGTCGAGTGATAAAAAACTCATAAGTTGTGTTTTTTTGCTCATAGCATCTTGATAGCCAAGCTCAATGAGCTCATTACAATAATCACGCTCAAACAGCAAATAGCTCAGCACACCACCGCCCGCTGCACGCGTTGCACCTGAACCCTTTAAAAACACACGCAATGACGATGGCAGCTGGTTTCTGTGGCGTACGGCAATTTCATCTATTACTTTGCTGGGTGTAATCACTAACGCCTCTACCGGGGACAAACCATGCTCTAAGGCGCGCTGTTGAGGCGTTAGCATAGCTCCCAAATGATTTAAACGCTGCAAGAGTTCTAAATCCGTTTCCAAGTTATCCGAAAAGGTACTGTTAAGAAGGTGTGAACCTATTTGCGCAAGACTAGGTTGTCGTAATTGCAACTGTTGTTCTGCTCTATTATTGAGGCTATTCACACCAATAATTAATACCTTATTAGCGCCCAAATGTAGCGCTGGGCTAATGGGCGCTGCTTGTCGCACCGCACCGTCACCGTAGAATTCTTGCTCGAGTCGTACGGGTGGAAAGATCAATGGAATAGCAGCGCTGGCCATTAGATGCTCTATTTGCAGCTTAGCGGACTGCCCACCACGACGGAAACGCTGCCATGCATCAATATGCGCACGGCTTTGGTAAAATGTGGTGGCTTGCGCTGTGTGATAAGAAAAAGCTGTTACCGCGACCGCCAACAACTTGCGTCTAGCCAACGCCAAATTAATGCCTGAGAAATCCAACTCTTCCAACAGCAAGCCGCGCAATGGCGAATTATCCAGCAAAGCTACGGGAATATCTCGGCCGAAACCAAACAAATGTTGCCAGACAAACTTACTTGACTGTTTCAGCACGCCAGGCCAGTCGCAACGATACACCTTGTCCGTAGTAAAGTTCTGCCAAACATACTGCAGCCGTGCGACAGCCTGTGAAAAATCCATTGCACCACAAGCCAAGCTCACAGCGTTTATAGCACCGGCTGAAGTTCCGACTACAATTGGAAAAGGGTTCTCTGTCTTTTGCGGCACTAAGTCTGCAACCGCTTTGAGCACACCTACCTGATAGGCGGCGCGCGCACCCCCACCCGACAAAATCAAGCCGGTGACGTCAGAGGTGTGCCTGTTGATAACCGATGGTCTAACTGCCTGTTCATCTACTAGATTCAATATAATCTAGCCTCTCCCTTAGGTCGTGTTTTAAAACGCCTGTGTGCCCATAAATACTGCTCAGGCTGTGCTTGAATAACCTGCTCAAGCCACTGATTAATGCGCAAGCAATCAGCCTCAACACTTGCGCCTGGAAAGTCCTGCCAAGCTGGTTCAATTTTCATCTGGTATCCCTTGCCATTGGCAAGTCGTGTCTGACTCATAGGGATGACAACAGCTCGGCCAAGCTGAGCAAACTTACTGGTTGCAGTTACTGTGGCAGCAGGCACATCAAATAGTGGCACAAATACACTTTGCTTAAAACCATAATCCTGATCCGGCGCATACCACACGGCTCGCCCAGCGCGTAAGTGTCTTAGCATAGTACGCACATCCTCTCTCTCGATCGCTACCGCATCTTTATTATGTCGCTCACGGCCGCGATGCTGTACGTAATCAAATACTAGGTTTTTGTGCGCTCGATACATCCCATCAATCGTATGCAGCTGCCCCAACAAGGCCCCGCCAATCTCAAGCGTAGTAAAGTGAGCAGCCATTAAAATAACACCCTGCCCCTGCTGTTGTGCCGCTTGTAAATGCTCTAGTCCATCAATGACAAGCAGCTTGGCCAAGCGTTTTTGACACCACCACCAGCTCATGCCCATTTCAAAAAAAGCGATTCCGGAAGAAATAAAATTTTCCTTTAAAACCCGCGTACGCTCTTGCTCTGTCCACTGCGGAAAACAGAGCTCAAGGTTGCGTTGAGCTATGTGGCGACGCTCATGAGCAAAACGATACATCAGCAACCCAAGCACATGCCCTAAGCGCAGCAAAATAAAGTACGGCAGTTGAATGACGAGCCAAAAAACTCCCAATACAAGCCATAGCAGCCAATATTTTGGGTGCAAAAACACCCATTTAAACTTACCTCTGTCCTTCATTCATGCACGCCCAATTCTAAAAACCTAAATAGTTTACGGAAATATTTGCAGACTGCCATGCTTATGGTTATAAGTAAGCACATATTTAACTTTACGAACTTTAATTTAAAATGGATCAAACAGATTTCTTAGAGCATGCACCTGTTTTTCAAATCAAAGGCAGCATGGTCACCCTCACTACCCTCGAATTAATAAGCCATCAGCTGGAGCAACTGGACCAACAGCTTGCTGATAGAATCGCACAAGCACCCAATTTTTTTAATGAAACACCCATAATCTTAGCCATCGATAAACGCCAAGACCCAGCTACGGCACTAGACTTACCAGCTGTTTTAAACGTTTTTAAAAAACATCAGCTGCACATCATGGCGCTTCGTGCTGAGCGCGAGCATGATATACAAGCAGCACAAGCGATCAACCTGCCTGTTTTACCACCAAGCATGGCTAAAGAACGACCTGCCGCAAGTCCAAAAGCGCCAGCCGCCCCTACCGGATTACTCCCAGCAAAAATTATTCATAGCCCGGTACGCAGCGGCCAGCAAATTTATGCCAAAAACTCTGACCTTATCGTTTTAGCCGCAGTTAGTGCAGGCGCTGAACTTTTAGCAGATGGGCACATCCATGTATATGGCCCTTTGCGGGGTCGCGCCTTAGCAGGGGTTAATGGCAATGAGCAGGCGCGAATTTTTTGCCAGCAATTAGGTGCGGAGCTGGTATCCATAGCAGGGCAGTATAAAATAGCTGAGGATTTGCGACGCATTCCAACCTGGGGCGCTGCTTCACAAATTTTTTTACAAGACCAACAAATGGTCATTCAAGCAATGTAAAATCAACCCTTATTAACCTCTTTTGCTTATCACGATTTCAAGGTGACTCTTTTGGCTAAAATTCTTGTTGTAACTTCAGGTAAAGGTGGCGTTGGTAAAACTACCACCAGCGCGGCTATAGGTACCGGTCTAGCTCTGCGTGGTCATAAAACAGTTATTGTTGACTTCGATGTAGGCCTGCGCAACCTAGACTTAATAATGGGCTGTGAACGTCGCGTGGTATATGATTTTGTTAACGTGATTAATGGCGACGCTTCACTTAACCAAGCCCTGATCAAGGATAAACGTTTAGAAAACCTCTACATCCTTGCAGCCAGCCAAACCCGCGATAAAGACGCATTGACGCTTGAGGGCGTCGAAAAAGTCATTAACGAACTCGCAGAACAATTTGACTATGTTATTTGCGACTCCCCCGCAGGTATTGAAAAGGGCGCACATTTGGCAATGTACCTCGCCGATGAAGCCATAGTTGTCACCAACCCTGAAGTGTCATCGGTGCGCGACTCTGATCGCATGCTTGGTCTACTGTCCAGCAAATCAAAACGTGCTGAAGACGGCCGCGAGCCTATTACTGAACACTTGCTGCTCACCCGTTACAGCGCTGAGCGCGTTGAAAAAGGCGAGATGCTAAGTGTTAACGATGTGGAAGATATTCTTTCCATCAAAATGATCGGCGTTATTCCCGAGTCCCAAGCCGTACTTAAAGCATCAAACCAAGGTGTGCCTGTTATCCTAGATGAAGAAAGTGATGCAGGCCAAGCCTACAGCGACGCCGTTGAGCGCCTGTTGGGTAAAGATATACCGCACAGGTTCTTAGAAGTACAAAAGAAAAGCTTCTTCCAACGCATGTTTGGAGGTAAGGAATGAGCATCGTTAATTTCTTTCGCTCACGCAAAAAAAACACTACCGCTTCAGTTGCCAAAGAACGCTTACAAATCATTGTTGCCCATGAACGCGGGCAACGCGATGAGCCGGATTACTTGCCAGCCTTACAAAGAGAACTGGTTGAAGTGATTCGTAAATACGTCAATATCGATAACGACCAAGTTCAGATCGCCTTGGATAATCAGGGTAATTGTTCTATCTTGGAGTTAAACGTAACCCTGCCTGATCGCTAATGAAACAGTATTGATTGAGCCTCCGCGCAGGCTGAGGCTCCTTTATTTATGCCCTTAAGCTCGATTAGCATTGTTTATCAAGATCACGACTTGCTCGTGGTGAATAAACCCACTTTATTATTATCGGTGCCGGGACGCGCAGAAAACAATAAAGACTCTCTGATTCAACGACTTAACCAAAATGGCTACCCCGATGCGTTGATTGTGCACCGTCTGGACTGGGAAACTACCGGGCTAATGGTGCTGGCCCGTAACGCAGCAGCCCATAGCGAACTTTCGCGCCAGTTTCGTGAGCGCTTAGTTGCGCGCACTTATACGGCTCTATGCTGGGGACAACTCGCTGCACGACAGGGTCAAATCGAATTACCCATGCGTTACGACCCGCCTAACAAGCCCAGACAAACGCTCGACTTTCTGCAAGGCAAAACAGCGCGCACTTACTGGCGCAAACTGTCCACGCATGAATCGCACACTAGAGTCGAACTGAGCCCCCACACAGGCCGCTCACACCAACTACGCGTACACCTTAACGCCCTAGGCCACCCGATCCTGGGCGACCCTCTTTACGCGCACAACGACGCCTTAAACGCTGCCCCTCGCTTATGCCTACACGCCACTACGCTCGATTTTTATCATCCCGCCACTCAGCAGCCATTGCGCTTTGGTTGCCCAGCAGAGTTTTGATTTGGTTGTTGATACGCACCTCTTACCTTTTAATTCACTTAACAGTACACTGCTATCAGTCAATCAAAAATAAGGTTTACCATGAACCATCGCGAAGCTGTACATACACTACGCAATTATTTATCGACGCAAATTTTAGGGCAAGAAAGGCTGCTTGACCGAATTTTAATCGCTCTATTAGCAGATGGTCACTTATTGGTTGAAGGCGCGCCCGGACTGGCTAAAACCAAAGCCATCAAGGATCTTGCCTTGGGTATTGATGCCAACTTTAAACGCATCCAATTTACCCCTGACTTACTGCCTGCAGACATTACCGGAACAGATATTTACCTCCCACAAAATGCTAGTTTTAGCTTCCAGCCAGGTCCGGTTTTTAACAACCTGCTGCTGGCCGACGAAATCAACCGCGCTCCGGCAAAAGTCCAGTCTGCTCTACTTGAAGCCATGGCCGAACGTCAGGTCAGTGTAGGCAATCACACCTACCCATTACCCGAGCTTTTCTTGGTGATGGCCACGCAAAACCCTATTGAGCAAGAAGGCACTTACCCTTTACCCGAAGCCCAGCTTGACCGCTTTCTCATGCATGTAAAAATCAGCTTTCCTGATGTACACATGGAGCGCAAAATTTTACAGCAAGCACGTCACATCGCCTTGCACGGCCAAAATCAACCCAGTGAAAAACTGAGCATAGAAGCCATCCTAGCCGCGCGCCAAGAGATTCTTAATCTGTATATGGCAGACACAGTAGAAGAATATATAGCCCAATTGGTCATCGCCACCCGCAATCCTGCCAAGTACGACCCTGAGCTAGCCCGCTGGATACAACTGGGCAGCAGCCCACGAGGTTCCATTGCTATCGATCGCTGCGCCCGCGCCCATGCATGGTTGGCGAGCCGGGATTTTGTTAGCCCTGATGATGTGCAAGCCGTTGTGTTTGACGCGCTTAGGCATCGCATCATGCTCTCTTTTGAGGCCGAAGCCACGGGCATTGACGCCAATGTCGTACTGCAAAAAATACTCGACCTTGTACCTGTTTCTTAACTTAACACTATGGATAGCCTAGGCCGCACGCATATTCAATTGAGTGATTTACTCCATGCTCAGCAACAACTCCACGCCTCTGGTTTGCTGTGCAGCAATGCAGCAAAAAGCTCACTGCTTGGCCTGCATCACTCTCGTCTGCGTGGTCGCGGCATGGAGTTTGACCAAGTGCGCGCTTATCAATCAGGTGACGATGTACGCAATATCGACTGGCGAGTAACCGCACGCACAGGAGAAGCGCATAGCAAGGTTTTTCAAGAAGAAAGAGAACATCCCGTATTTTTAATCGTAGAGCAAAGCCCGGCGATGTTCTTTGCCAGTCAAGGTAACTTTAAATCCGTCCAAGCTGCTTATATTGCCAGCTTGCTCGCCTGGGCTGCACACGCCAACCACGACCGAGTCGGCGGACTGGTTTTTTCAGAAACGCCCTATGCTGAAATAAGACCCCAACGCCATCAGCGCGGCGTGCTTAAATTGCTTAGCCAACTGGCTCAGGCCAATCAGAAGCTTACTGATCCCTCAGTTAGCAGTGAAAACAACCCTTTACAGCAGGCGTTAATCTACAGCCGCTCCATTTTAAAGCCCGGCAGCTTAATCATTATCATCTGCAATGAGCGCAATATCAGCTCTCACACCTCGGCTTTAATACAAACCTTAGCGCAGCGCTTTGATCTAATTTTAGTGCCGATCTCTGACCCTCTAGAACACCAACTTCCCCACAGTAGAGGGCTGGTCTTTCAACAGGCCACGCGCTTCCTGACCATCGATGGACATCAGTCCAACGTTGGTAAACAGTGGCAACAGCTAGGCGAACAGTATCGCCAACAATGGCGCAAGCTGGCTCAGCAAGCTAATCTTGCATTATTTCCGCTAACCACCGCTACCAGCATTGCCCAACAGCTAACCACGCTAAACAGCCTGATGAAATAACACCATGACGACTACTCTTGCCCAGATGCAGCCTTTGCTTTATCCGCCAATCAGCAGTAACTCGTTGAGCTGGCTGAACTTTGCCTTTGTAGTGGCGGCACTGTGCATAATCGTTGGAATCATTATTCTCACACGCAAGCACACCAAGCCCTTAGCTCAATCAACCACCACAGAACAGTTTCGCCAACAAGCCTTGCTAGAACTGGCCAATATTGCCCGCCCGAGCGCAGATGAATTAGCCGGCCCATGGTTACAACAAATTAACCAGCTACTAAAGCGTCTATGCTCGGTGCGCTATCCAGAGTACGACAGTCACCGCTTAACAGGACGCGAGTGGTTAGCCTTTCTCGACAGCAGATGTCCAGCCGCCGGTCTAACACGCTGGATGATCCTAGCAGAAGGCAGTTATCAACCTGAGTGCCGTCTGGATGAACAAGCAATAGATGCTTTATACAGCGCCATACAGATATGGATTAATAAACATGTTTAGCTTTGCTTGGCCGTGGTTATTCTTATGCCTACCTTTACCTTGGTTTTTTTATCGAAAACTAGCCCCCGCCATGCCGCAACAAAGCGCATTAAAAACTCCTTTTTTTGCTGAACTACAAAAAATTTCCGCACAACAAAACAAGTACAACTATTACAAAACAAGCAGAACCTTGGCTTTATTGGCTATTTGGCTCTTGGTCATCAGCGCAGCAGCGCGCCCACAGAGCTATCACTTGGATACGCAATTACCCACTGATGGGCGAGCGCTTTTTTTGGCCGTGGATATTTCTAATTCCATGCTCATTAAAGACATCGGCGAACCGTCCGAACCGCTTTCCCGTCTTGAGTTCGTCAAAGCCTTTATATACAAGCTGATTGAGCAGCGCCCCGGCGATCGTCTAGGCCTAATTTTATTTGCCAGCCAGCCTTACCTACAATCGCCCCTAACCCATGACCACGTAACGCTAAGCCAGTGGTTAAATGATGCGCAGCCCGGTATGGCAGGAGAGCACACCGCTATTGGTGACGCTATTGGCTTGGCCATAAAAAAACTACGCCAATCAAGCAGCACTCATAACGTGCTTGTTCTTATTACTGACGGCGCTAACAACAGTGGGGTCATACCGCCCTTGACTGCAGCCAAGATAGCGGCTGAACAGGGCTTAAAAATCTACACCATAGGCATTGGCGCTACCGCTGATGAGCAAGGCACCACTGCTCAGCACGATCTAGATGAGCCTTTACTGCAAAGTATCGCTGTCCAGACCCGGGGTAAATACTTCCGCCTGCAACGCCTAGAACAGCTGCCTGAGCTGCTGACCTATTTTGAACACATTGAACCCAGCGCTCATCCCACACAGAGTTATCGAATCCAGGAGCTGTATCCCTGGCCATTAACTGGCACTGTATTTTTAGTCTTAATCCTTGCTTTGCTGAGTTTTATTCGCTTCCTTTACAATACGCTGCAATTAAAAAGGAGGCTTCTTGGATAAACTCTGGCCCGTCTTTAACCAACCCTATGCCTTGTTGCTCATTCCAGCACTTTGGTTGTTGATGTATTTAGTGCAGCGTTCTAGCAGGCGTGTACAGCAATGGGAGCAGATATTACCCCAAGCATTTCACAGTGTTTTACTCAGCCAGGTTAAACACAACAGCCGTCGTTGGCCTACATTATTGCTTGGATTGGCTAGCCTATGTTTGGGGTTAGCCTTGAGCCAACCCCACTGGAACGTGCAGCACGAGCAAATAAGCGGTACACAAATAGAACCCTTAGTTTTGGTGATACAGCTCACCCCAGACAGTCTGGCTACAGATATCGCGCCCAGCCGTTTACAGCGCATTCAACACAAAGCCATGCAGCTGATCAGCCAGCATAAGCAAGCCAATTTAGCTATCGTTGTATATGCCGGTTCTGCTCACACTCTAGTGCCGCTCAGCTCTGACAAGCAAGCCATAGAGAACCTGCTATTTGCGCTCAGCCCTTCATTGATGCCTGTCGCTGGCAACAATGCAGGGCTTGCTATTGAGCGCGCCATACAACTTTTAGAACAGAGCGGCCAAGGACAAGGACAAATCCTGCTGTTTAGCTATGGTTTAAACACGACTGAGCAGCAGGATATTAGCAGGCTTATGCGCGACTCCACTTACCAGCTTAGTATCTTAGGTGTTGGTACAACCCAAGGCGCCCCTATCACCGACGAGCAGACCGGGCGCTTACTTACTGACAATCAAGGCAACGTATTAATCAGCCAACTCGATGAGTTAGTGTTGAAAAAATTCAGCCAGAAATCCGGTTTCCGCTATGCTCGTTTAACCCACGACAGCCAGGATACTGAGCACCTCAAGCTAACTGCAAATAATCACCGCCTCCCCACGAACAGCAATACCGCTACACAGGATAATCAAGGCTTTTGGTTTGTATTGCCCTTAATTCTGCTGCTGGCACCCTTGGCGCGTCGCGGCTGGCTATTAAGTTTGCTCTGTTTTTATTTGGTGATGCCCCAGCCCAGTTACGCCTGGCAGCTAGCCTTTAGCACCACGCACAACCCCCTGGAGCAGATTTTATTAGACCCCAGACAAGCCTTAAACGAGCTTGATGACCCTATGTGGCTAGGAATCGCTGCCTACCATATGCAAGATTACCCATTAGCCATTGAATACTTTAATCAACTCAATGACGCTATGGCTCACTACAACAAAGCCAATGCTTATATGCAGCTGGGAAAATATGAACACGCCATTCTTGCTTATGAACACGCGTTAAGCTTGGAACCTGAACTAAGTCCAGCCCAACACAACCTACGTCTAGCACAAGCACTCTTTGCAGGGCAAACTACAGAGCACGAAGAAGAAACTGAACCCGAACCCCAAACCGAAGAGCAGCAACGGCTGACCATCAGTGCACAGCTTGGCCTGGCAGAACAAGCAAGCATCAGCGATGTTTCAGAGCAGGCTCATGTGACAGACAGTATCGATATTGAAACCTGGCTTAACCAGATCCCTGACAATCCAAGTGAGTTGTTACGACGTAAATTCTGGCACGAGCAGTACGGCACAGGCAGCCCATAATGCGTATTTTCCTACTCACCCTATTATTTATCAGCCAATGGTTACTAGGCTCTTATACGCTGGCTTTTACCTTCAGCGCACAAACCGATCGTCAGCAGTTATTTTTAGGTGAAAGCTTAGAGTTACTCTTAGAGCTGGATGATTCAAGCTACTTCGTCGAACCCGACATCAGCACGCTCAAACAAAATTTCGAGCTGCTTTCTAGTCAGCGCAACACCCTGGTTAGAAACGGTGCCGAACCGGTACAACAATGGGTATTTAAGTTACTGCCAAAAACTACCGGCGAATTGCAAATACCACCCATCACGCTTGGCAAATACTCAAGCAACCCAATTAACATCCAAGTAAAAAACTTTCTTGCGCCCACAACCCTCGCCCTAGAGCCGGTATACATGGACGCTCAGGTTGATACTGAACAGGTCTACTTGCAAGCACAGGTGATTTTAACCTTAAGGATTTATCACTCCATTCCTCTATATGCTAGCGGTCAGCTGAGCACCCTAAGCATGCCCGATGCACGGGTAGAGCCTTTAGGTAAGCCACGCAGTTTTGAACAATATATTAACGGTGTGCGTCATGGTGTTATCGAAATACGCTATGCCATCTTTCCACAAAAAACCGGTGAGCTGATTATTCCTGCACTGGAGTTTTCCGCCACACTCACCGGTCACGACCCAAGCTCTTTAGAACCCCCCAGCAACCTTCCGGGTCAGCAAATAGAGGTGTACTCAGCACAGATACCTTTACAGGTTCTCCCACCCCCAACACAGTACCCTGGTGATGCTGCGTGGTTACCTGCACAGGCGCTGCACCTCGAACAACAGTGGAGTCCTGAGCACACTGAGCTAAATCCTGAGCAAGCATTAACACGCACAGTGGTTATGCGTATCCTCGGTCAACCCAGCTCCAATGTTCCTGCGCTACTACCCCAGCAGCAAGACAATTTTCACACCTACGCTAACCCTATTCAAAAACAACAAGTCACCAGCGAACAAGGCATCACCAGCATCCACCATGAGCAATTGGCTTTACTGGGCCAGAGCAGCGGTCATTTTGAAATTGCAGCAATTCGACTGCCCTGGTGGAATACCCTGAGCAATCAACTCGAATATGCTGAGTTGCCTGCCCATTTCGTACAAATCAAACCCCAAAAACAAGAAACCAATCTCTCTGATATTTTCTATTTGTATAAAGACTTAATTCTTTGGCAAATACTCTGCGCTGTATTGGCTTTAACTAGCCTGCTGTTTTTCTGGCTGTGGCGTCATGCCAGACGTCAACCGGCCATTATTAGCTACTCGAGTGCTAACCATGCTCGCCTGATTGAAAACCTTAAGCGTGCTTGCAAAAACAACGACCCCATTTCAGCACGCAGCGCCCTTGATGCACTGGCACGCCATACCGAATTCACCCCCAATGCAGCCGCTAAAATTTCCAACCCCTTTCACACAGCCCTAACCGAGCTTAATTCCGTGCTTTACACGGAAACCGAGCAGCAATGGCACGGCAAAAATCTGTGGCAGGCTTTCTCGGAACTTAACCGCCTCAACACCACCGCAGAAAGCGCCACTCTGCCGCCTTTATATCCTCCTTAAGGGTATACAGCAGGTTATTTTGCTAATTTATGCTAAAATGTATTCTTTTAGCCGATTAGCAAGCTTTGGCACTTAGTTACATGTTGTTTTATATTCAAACCAAGCGCTGATCTAATCACTTATATACTTTAAACGAGCAACTGCATGGCCGATTTACCTATAGATAACCTAAACATTGAATCCAATGTTCCCTTAATTACCCCAGAGCAGATTAAAGCCAAGCTTCCATTAACCGCAACAGCACAAAATACTGTTAGCCATGGTCGCCAGGTTGTACGCGATATTCTTGATGGCAAGGATCACCGCCTATTTATTGTTATAGGTCCTTGCTCTATCCATGATTTGAAAGCCGCCCATGAATACGCCGATCGCTTAAAGGCATTAGCCGAAGAAGTATCCGACACGCTTTTCTTAATTATGCGCGTCTACTTTGAAAAACCCCGCACTACGGTGGGTTGGAAAGGCTTAATTAACGATCCCTACCTGAATGACAGCTTTAAGATCGAAGACGGTCTGCATATCGGTCGCAAGCTATTACTGGATTTGGCTGAAAAAGGCTTACCCACGGCTACCGAAGCGCTGGATCCCATCTCTCCTCAGTACATGCAAGACCTCATCAGTTGGTCCGCCATTGGTGCGCGCACCACTGAGTCACAGACCCACCGCGAAATGGCCTCAGGCCTCTCCTCAGCTGTTGGCTTTAAAAACGGCACAGATGGCGGTTTAACTGTAGCCATTAACGCACTGCAATCAGTGTCCAGCCCGCATCGCTTCTTAGGTATCGACCAGCATGGTTCCGTTTCTATTGTGACCACCAAGGGCAACACCTATGGGCATATTGTGTTGCGCGGCGGTAATGGCAAGCCGAACTACGATTCAGTCAGTGTAGCTGTGTGCGAGCAAGAGTTGAAAAAAGGCAAAATAAGCCCCAACTTGATGATCGATTGCAGCCATGCCAACTCCAACAAAGACCCAAGTTTGCAGCCGTTGGTCATGGAAAATATAACCAACCAAATTATTGATGGCAATGAATCCATTTCCAGCCTCATGATTGAAAGCCACCTTGGCTGGGGCAACCAAAACATTTGCGAGGATCTTGACCAGCTTAAGTACGGCGTATCCATTACCGATGCCTGTATTGACTGGGCAACCACAGAACAATCCATCCGTGATATGCGTAATAAGCTTAAGGATGTGCTGCCTAAGCGCAAACGCAATCAAGTCCAATAAACTTGAACGCGTAGGTCACTGAACCTCTAAAACCGAGGTTCTATGACTTAAACTGTTAAGCAACATAGATTACTAACCAATTAATCTAGCAACCTTTCCTTGTTTCTGGTAAGTTCGCTCGATTAATATAAGCAGAACAATCTGCAAGACGTTTTTTAGTATGTAGGAGGCAGCTAAGATGCCTAAGAAAAATGACAATCAAAGCCTATTGACTCGCGCCTTTGTTCCCTACAAAGAAACTAAGGGCGAAGAGTACATGAGCGAAAAAATGCGCGCTCACTTCGTTAATATCCTCAACACTTGGAAACAAGAGCTGCGCGAGGAAGTCGATCGTACTGTTAACTATATGAAAGACGAGGCGGCTAACTTTCCCGACCCAGCTGACCGCGCCAGTCAAGAAGAAGAATTTAGCATAGAGCTAAGAACGCGCGACCGCGAGCGTAAGCTGATTAAAAAAATTGACGAAACGCTACAGCTAATCGAAGACGAAGACTACGGCTGGTGTGATGCCTGCGGTGTCGAAATTGGTCTGCGCCGCCTCGAAGCCCGTCCTACCGCTACGCTGTGCATCGACTGCAAAACACTAGCAGAAATTAAAGAAAAACAAATGAGCAGCTAAGCGTTTTAGCAGCCATAAAAAAAGCGGAGTTAAAACTCCGCTTTTTTGTTGTTGGTATTTAATCTAACTCTTCAATCCAGGCTGCCTGAATCGCCTCCAACACCTTTTCACCACTACGCTGGGGATCATCATCAAAGCCTTCCAGCTCAGTCACCAAACGATGCAAATTCACAAAATTGATATAGCGCGGATCTACATCTGTGTGTTTTTCACTTAATTCAATCGCAATATCTAACACATCAATCCATTTCATAGACAATCCTCTATTGACGTTCAGACACCTGATTAATGGTGTACTTAGGAATTTCTACCGTTAAATCTTCGTCCTGCACTACTGCCTGACATGACAGCCGTGACTCATGCTCTAAGCCCCAGGCTTTATCTAACATGTCATCCTCTAGTTCATCGGACTCCGGCAACGAATCAAAGCCTTCGCGCACAATCACGTGACAGGTAGTACAGGCGCAGGACATCTCGCAAGCGTGTTCTATTTCGATACCGTTGCGCTTAGCTACCTCTAAAATGGTTTCGCCAGGCTGCGCCTCAACGACCGCCCCATCCGGACATAGCTCGGCATGGGGTAAAAAAACTATCTGTGACATAAACGCTCCTATACTTCTTCTAATTGACGCCCAGCAAAGGCGCGTTTTACTGTGGCGTCCATACGTCTTGAAGCAAATTCATGGGTAGCCGCATTAAGCTGCTGAATTTGACGCGCAATAGCACCTATTTCATCACCCTGCTGTGCTTGCTCAAGCTTCTCAAGTTGCTCATCTATCAGTGCGCGTTCTTGCTCGTTAAGCAGGTTGCCATCGGATTGCAACGCTGCGCGCACTGTTTCCAGCAAGCGCTGTGCATTAACCTGCTGTTCGCGCAAACCGCGCGCCTTACGGTCCTGCTCAGCATTTTCAATAGACTCTTCCAGCATGCGACTAATCGCATCCTCACTGAGCCCGTACGAAGGCTTAATTTCTACACGCGCCTCTACGCCAGAGCGAGTTTCAGTGGCAGTAACACTGAGCAAGCCATCCGCATCCACTTGGAAACTGACGCGCACCTTGGCGGCACCAGCAACCATCGGTGGAATGCCGCGTAATTCAAAACGCGCCAGCGAACGACTCGCACTCGCCAACTCGCGCTCACCTTGCACGATATGCAGAGCAATGGCTGTTTGCCCATCACGGGCCGTAGTAAAGTCCTGTGTACGAGTTACTGGAATAGTGGTGTTGCGTGGGACTATTTTTTCAACCAAGTCGCCCATAGTTTCTAAGCCCAATGACAGAGGAATCACATCCAGCAACAACAAATTATCACTGTCTGCCTGATTGCCCGCTAATACATCTGCCTGCAAAGCTGCACCCAAAGCCACCACCTTGTCGGGATCGATATCAGCCAGTGGTTCGCGCGCAAACATATGTGCCACCTGCTCTCGCACATAGGGTACTCGCGTTGAGCCACCAACCATGACCACAGCAGCTATTTCCTCCAACTCAACGTCAGAATCACGCAGGGCACGACGACAGGCTTTTAAGCTACGTGCGACCAGGGGTGTGATAAGTTGTTCAAAGTCCGCACGACTGAGCTCAGCCTGCCAGGCTTTATACTGTACAAGCGTAGACTCGGCACTGGATAACGCTTCTTTTACATCGCACGCCAAGCGCATTAAACGGCGCTGCTCACCGGGCTCTAAATCAGATGAAACACCCGCCTGCTGAACTATCCAATTCGCAATGGCATGGTCAAAATCATCGCCACCTAACGCACTATCACCACCGGTTGCTAAGACCTCAAACACTCCACGGGTCAGGCGTAGTATCGACACATCAAAAGTTCCGCCACCCAAGTCATACACCACGATCACGCCTTCAGCCTGCTTGTCTAAACCATAGGCTACTGCAGCTGCAGTGGGTTCATTGAGTAATCGCAAGACGTTGATACCAGCCAAACGGGCCGCATCTTTGGTTGCTTGACGCTGAGCATCATCAAAGTAGGCAGGTACAGTAATCACCGCACCAAATAAATCACCACCCAAGACTTGCTCAGCACGCTGACGCAATACCTTTAAAATTTCCGCAGAGACTTCAACGGGGCTTTTGCAGCCTTGTACTGTCTCAATTAGGGGCATCTGTGAGTCGCCATCTTGAAAACGGTACGGCAGCTGTTCACCTAACTGCTGCACATCCTCTAAACCCCGTCCAATTAAACGTTTAACCGATAAGATACAGTTATAGGGATCACAGCTAGCGCATTGTTTGGCATCACGACCAACACTGACGGTATTATCTTTTAAGTAGCGCACGGCGGAGGCTAAAGCAAAACGCCCTTGCGTATCTGCCAAAGGTACGGGTACGCCATTACGCACACTTGCCACTAAAGAGTTTGTCGTCCCCAAATCTATACCTACAGCTAGACGAGGCTGACTCTTATCTACTGGCGTGTTGGGTTCGACAATCTGCACTAAGGCCATAGTATTCTTTTTCATGAACGCGCCAAAAAATAAGCGCTGGGTTAATCGTCTAGGCGCTCTTCCAGTTGACGTACTTCGTAGAGCACCTTGTCTAAAAATTGCATTCGGCGCACTAGGCGCTCTGCCAGCTCACGCTGGCTACCATCTTGCCAAACAGCCGCAAACTCTATGTCTAGCTCACCACGAAGCTGACGCAGGCGCTTTTTAAACACTTCAAGAGCGGCAATGTCTTCGCTGTCCGATAAGTCTTCCAGTTCTTCACGCCATTGAATCTGCTGCATAAAGAACTCAGTGTCCTGCACTGTAGCCTCTTCGTCCATAGGCTCTTGTAGATTTAGTAGATACAGCGCACGCCGGGTAGTGGATTTTAGCGTTTCATAGGCTTGATTTAACTCTGCCGAGCGCTGCACTGCCAATCGCTTATCTTGGTCTGAAGCCGACGCATAACGGTCTGGGTGCACTGCCTTAGCCGCTTCACGGTAATTATGACTCAACAGAGCCAAGTCGACTGTAAAGTCTAGCGGCAGCTCTAACAGGCTGAAAAAATTGCTCGTCGGCTTTGCCATATCAGACACTAAAGCTTTCGCCACAGCCGCATTCGCCACGCACGTTAGGGTTATTAAACTTAAACCCCTCGTTAACTCCTTCGCGCACGAAATCCAGCTCAGTACCATCAATAAAGTCTAGGCTGTTTGCGTCCACTATGACTTTTAAGCCATGGCTTTCAAACACCTCGTCTTCAGCACTCACCTCGTCTACATACTCCAGTACATAGGCCATGCCTGAGCAACCGGTAGTACGTATGCCTACACGTATGCCTTCACCTTTGCCGCGCTTATCCAACGAACGGCGCACATGTTTTGCTGCGGCTTCAGTTAAGCTAACTGCCATGCTACACCTCCTAATTATTACTTGGCTTGTTTCTCTTTATAGTCACGTACTGCGGCTTTAATCGCATCTTCGGCCAACACTGAGCAGTGAATTTTAACCGGTGGTAAGGCTAGCTCTTGCGCAATGGTAGTGTTTTTGATTTGCTCAGCCTCATCCAGCGTTTTGCCCTTCATCCACTCTGTTGCCAGAGAGCTTGAGGCAATGGCTGAACCGCAACCATAGGTTTTAAATTTAGCATCTTTAATGATGCCGTTGTCATCCACTTCGATTTGTAGACGCATTACGTCACCGCAAGCCGGCGCACCGACCATACCTGTACCAACGTTGGGCGCGTCAGCATCCATCTTGCCTACGTTGCGGGGGTTCTCGTAGTGGTCAATTACTTTTTCGCTATATGCCATGATACTAATCCTCGCTATTAATGGGCCTGCCACACAACTTTTGACAGGTCGACACCATCTTTATACATATCCCACAGGGGTGATAATGCGCGCAGTTTACCCACCGCCTCACGCACCTGTGTCACTGCATGGTCCACTTCTTCTTCAGTGGTAAAACGCCCGAAAGTAAAGCGAATGGAGCTATGCGCCAATTCGTCATTGCGTCCCAAAGCACGCAATACATAAGAAGGCTCCAGTGAAGCTGAGGTACATGCCGAACCCGACGAGACCGCCAAATCTCTAAGCGACATCATCAATGACTCGCCCTCGACATAGTTAAAACTTAGATTTAAGAAATGCGGTAAGCGTTGTGTTTGGCTGCCGTTGAGATACACCTCTTCCATATCCTGCAGCTGTTCATAGAAACGCGTACTGAGCTTAGTGATACGCTGATTGTCTTTTTCCATATCTTGCCCAGCAATCGCAAATGCCTCACCCATACCAACAATCTGGTGTGTCGCCAGTGTCCCTGAACGCATGCCACGCTCATGACCGCCACCGTGCATTTGTGCTTCGAGGCGTACGCGCGGTTTACGACGCACATACAGCGCACCAATACCCTTAGGACCGTATGCTTTGTGTGCTGAAAACGACATCAGATCAACTTTTAGCGTCTCTAAGTCGATTGGCATTTTACCTGCCGATTGCGCCGCATCGACGTGGAACAAAATCTTACGTGCGCGGGTTACTTCGCCAATCGCCGCAATATCATTCACTGTTCCAATCTCGTTATTCACATGCATGATAGAAACCAGAATGGTGTCTTCACGTAGCGCTGCCTCCACTTGTTCAGCGGTGATAATGCCCTCTTCAGACGGTTCCAAATAAGTCACCTCAAAACCTTCACGCTCTAGTTGGCGCATGGTATCCAAAACTGCTTTATGCTCAATTTTGGAGGTAATTAAGTGCTTACCCTTGGTGCTATAAAAGTGCGCCACACCTTTAATTGCCAAGTTATCGGACTCGGTTGCACCAGATGTCCAGACAATTTCACGCGGGTCTGCGTTGACTAGGTCAGCTACTTGCTGACGGGCATTTTCCACGGCCTCTTCAGCACGCCAGCCGTACACATGCGAGCGTGATGCTGGATTACCAAAATTACCCTCCATGGTCAGACACTCAATCATTTTCTGCGCCACGCGCGGATCGATTGGCGTTGTGGCTGAGTAATCTAAATAAATGGGTAACTTCATATCGTTCTCCTCAGGTAGCTAGCATGCTCTACATGCGCGCTATCGTATTTTGTTCTTCGGCTTGGTTTAAATGCTGTCTAGTGGAAATTTTCTTAACATCAGCACGCTCAACTAGACAGCCCAAGCTGATGCTGCTTAAAAAATCATGTATCTGTTCACTGAGCTCACACCACAGATGGTGTGTAAGACAGGTTTGTCCGCCCTGACAATCGCCCTTGCCTTGGCAGCGAGTCGCATCTACCGACTCATCCACGGCATCTATTACCTGCACAATCTGGATAAGCTCTGGCTCTCTTGCTAACTGATAACCACCGCCGGGCCCACGCACACTGGAAACTAAATCATTGCGCCGCAACTTAGCAAACAGCTGCTCTAGGTAAGACAAAGAAATATGCTGTCGCTCAGAAATATCTGCCAAAGACACCGGCCCTTCCTGAGCATTAAGTGCTAAATCCAGCATTGCTGTAACCGCATAACGGCCTTTAGTGGTCAATCGCATATTCAACACCGCAAAAATCAGACTTGCCTAGCATTATGCTATTCCCGACAAAGACAGTCAAGTATTAATCCCAGTAAACCAGTATGTTTTTACGAAAACCTACTCCGACTTTGTCGGCGAAGTGCCTTTTGCATTGGCAGAACCGTTAGCAAAGGTGTTTTCAGGCAGATCGGGCAAATCCTTTGCACAATAATCGCTACCCAAGTCGCGCAACGCATCACACATTTCGTCTAAGCGCTCTTCTACACCCAGCAAATGATCCAGCATCGCGCCGATAGAGCGCGCTACCGGATCCGGCATATCCTCTGTCACACCGTAAGCATCAAAACCATAACGCTCGGCTGCTGCCTGCCGCTTAGCCTCCGTTTGTGGCTCAAGGTGTTTATCGTCTGCTCTTTCAATAATTTTTGCAGGTATTCCCACGGCGGTTGCACCGGCTGGCACCGCCTTGGTCACCACTGCATTAGAGCCGATTTTAGCCGCCGCACCGACAATAAAAGGCCCCAATACTTTTGCACCCGCACCCACCACCACACCATCTTCTAAGGTTGGGTGACGCTTGCCTTTATTCCAGCTTGTACCGCCTAAAGTAACGCCCTGATAGAGCGTTACATCATCACCAATCTCCGCGGTTTCACCAATCACTACACCAAAGCCATGATCAATAAAAAAACGCCGTCCAATTTTAGCGCCCGGATGAATTTCAATACCGGTAATCCAACGACTAAAGTGCGAAACCCAGCGCCCCAGTAATTTCCACCGCCGCAGCCACAACCAGTGTGCAATTCTGTGCAACCAAACCGCATGCAAACCTGGATAGCAGGTGAGCACCTCGAAGGTGTTGCGTGCCGCCGGATCGCGGTGAAATACACTTTGAATATCTTCTTTCATGCGCTTAATCATGATTTTCTCCCCTGTTTGCGCCGCTGTAGTTCGCCACTGGCAGCTACCTGGGTTTCTGTAAGGATGCCGCGCAAAATACCGACCTCAGACTTACTCAGTTGCACGCGACCATAAATACGTCTCAGCCTCGCCATTAAGTGGCGGGGCTTTTCGGGATCTAAAAACTCAATATCAACCAGAGTACGCTGCAGATGCTCATAAAACAATTCCAACGCATCGTGGGATGCAGGCGCACTACCAAGTATGGCCGTACTCTCTACTGAGACCATACGTGTTGGCTGCTGCGTAGCTGTGAGCCACGCCATACGCAGCTCGTAGGTGAGCACCTGCACAGATGCGGCAAGATTTAATGAACTAAACTCTTCAATCGCTGGAATGTGTACATGGTACTGACACAGATGCAGCTCTTCATTGGTCAGCCCTGCGTACTCGCGCCCAAACACCAACGCCATATCTGCATCCGGCTCAACCTGTATTTGCTCAACACAACGCTGCGCTGCCTCACGCGGATTAACCAAAGGCCATGGAATCCGCCTATCACGCGCACTGGTGCCCAGCACCAAGCTGCAGCCAGCTAACGCCTGCTCCAAGCTGGACACAACCTGTGCATGCTGCAAAATATCATCAGCACCCGCGGCGCGCGCCACTGCATCTTTACTCGGAAAATCCTTGGGCTGCACCAGCACTAGCTGCTTTAAACCCATGTTTTTCAGAGCCCGTGCAGCACCGCCAATATTACCTGGATGGCTAGTGCCTACTAACACCACTCGAATCTTATTCAGCACCTGCAACCCCGCTGCAATTTAAAACCACAAAGCTTACCTAAAACAGAGCTTTTCCGCCATGAAAAACCGCCAGGCAAGCGCACACATACGCAAGAGTATCTGCTAGAATACCCAGCTATTCTTTAACAACCCCTGGTAATTACCCATGCAGCCCATGCTGAATATTGCGCTGCGCGCAGCTCGTAGCGCCGGCGAACTCATTGTGCGTTCAATGGACAGACTCGACAGACTGTCGATCAGTGAAAAAGTAGCCAAAGACTACGTCACTGATATCGATCGCGCCGCCGAAAAAACTATCATCAACTCTATTCTCAAAGCTCACCCCAATCACGGATTTCACGCTGAAGAAAGCGGTGTTATTGCAGGTACTGGCGAAGGCGCTGATTACCAGTGGATCATCGATCCTCTGGATGGCACAACCAACTACATTCACGGTATTCCCCACTTTGCAGTGAGCATTGCTTGCCGTTATCGCGGTCGTATTGAACACGCTGTTGTTTATGATCCTATGCGCGATGAAGACTTTACCGCCAGTCGCGGCCGCGGTGCCATGCTTAACGGTCGTCGTCTGCGCGTTTCTAAGCAGCAAAACCTTAATCACGCTGTTCTAGCTACGGGATTCCCTTTCCGTAACGAGCAAATGGCTCACATCGATAATTACCTAGAGATGTTCAAATCTTTAGCTGGACAAAGCGCCGGCATTCGCCGCGCCGGCGCGGCTAGTCTCGATTTAGCCTATGTTGCTGCAGGCCGTTACGACGGTTTTTGGGAGTTCGGGTTATCCGAATGGGACATGGCAGCAGGTGCGTTACTGATTCAAGAGGCTGGCGGTCTAATCAGTGATTTTACTGGTAACCACCACTTCCTCGAAAAAGGTCATGTCGTAGCTGGTGGTCCAAAGTGCTTTAAAGCCATACTGACCTCCATCCAGCCCTTCGTACCTAACAGCTTTAAAGACTAGAGTCTTAACTTCTAGATCTTTATAGGTAGCGATCAAAAACGCGGGCCCATCAGCCCGCGTTTTTATTTGTCTCGCCCGCATATAATCTTAAGGCAAGTCATCCACTTCATGCTCAACCACAGGTGGGATGAGATCTTCCACCGTAAGCTTGAGCCACAGCAGGAAGATACTCGCAATATAAACCGATGAATAGGTACCCACACCTACGCCAATCATCAATGCCAATGCAAAGCCCCACAAGTGGTCGCCACCAAACACTAATAACGCCATCACAGCCAACATGGTTGAAATCGATGTCGCCAAAGTACGCTTTAAGGTTTGCGTGGTCGAGATATTGATATTATCAATAAGCTCAGTGTTACGTAACAAACGGAAGTTTTCACGAATACGGTCAAACACCACAATGGTATCGTTAAGTGAATAACCAATAATCGCCAAAATAGCCGCCAACACCGTTAAATCAAACTGCAGCTCAAAGTACGAAAACACACCGAGGGTAACGATAACATCGTGAAACAGGCCGGTAATAGCACCAACCCCAAACTTCCACTGGAAGCGAAAACCCAGATAAATCATAATTCCAGCCAGAGCAACCAGCATGCCCATACCGCCCTGGTCACGCAGCTCTTCACCGACTGCCGGCCCAACAAACTCTACCTTTTTAACCACAAAATCAGCTTGTGATGACTGTCTTAGTAACTGCTCAATCTGCATTCCTAAGCTAGGATTGTCACCGGGTGTACGGATTAACAGATCATTGACCGAACCAAAACTCTGCACCACTGCATCCACATAACCATTACCATGTAACACGTCACGAATTTCGCTAAGTGATGCGGCCTCTGTATAACTAAGCTCGATCAGTGTTCCACCAGTAAAATCTAAGCCAAAGTTAAAACCCTTAACCACAATACTGGCTAATGAAGCAACCGTTAGGATTAGAGTGATAGCGAACGCAATATGGCGCACGCCCATAAAATTGATAGTACGTTTCATCACTGCACCCCTAAATCCACAATTTCTTAACGTCACGTGCGCCGTAGACCAGATTCACCATGGCACGCGTAACAAAAACAGCGGTAAACATTGAGGTGATAATCCCTAGCGACAAGGTCACAGCAAAGCCTTTAATTGGCCCCGTACCTATCGCAAAGAGAATCAGTCCCACTAACAAAGTAGTCAGGTTACCGTCAATAATCGCTGAGAAGGCCTTATCAAAACCCTCACTAATCGCCCGCTGTACACTGGCGCCATTCGCAATCTCCTCACGAATACGCGAAAAAATCAGCACGTTGGCATCCACCGCCATGCCCATGGTAAGCACCACACCGGCAATACCCGGCAGAGTTAACGTAGCGCCGAGTATAGACATCATCGCCACCAGATTAACCATGTTCAAACCTAGTGCCACTGTGGCAAAAACACCGAACAGCTTGTAAACCAACAGCATGAAAGCAGCGACAAAGATAAAACCATATAGCGCTGCCGTCACACCAAGCTGGATATTTTCCGCACCCAAGCTTGGGCCAATCGTACGTTCTTCAGCAAAGTACATGGGCGCTGCTAAGCCACCAGCGCGCAACAGCAACGCCAACTCAGAAGATTCGCCCGGACCTCTTAACCCCGTGATACGGAACTGACTGCCTAACGCGGACTGAATGGTTGCCAGACTAATAATTCTTTTTTCTTCTTTAAAGCTTTGAATGGCTACCTCTTGTTCAACGCCATCAACCAGCTGACGCACATAGCGCGTAACAGGACGTTGCTCAATAAAAATCACCGCCATACTGCGATCGATATTATTGCGCGTAGCCCGATTCATTAAGTCGCCCCCACGACTGTCTAACTTAATGTTGACCTGTGGTGTACCTTTCTCATCAAAGCTCGCCTGCGCATCAGTTACCTGATCCCCAGTAATAATTAAGCTACGCTCCAAAGCCACCGGCGGGCGACCTTCTTCACGAAACGCAAACATCTCGGTCGTTGCTCGCGGCGCATCATGCATAGCGGCTAGACGGAACTCTAGGTTAGCTGTTTTACCCAAAATACGTTTGGCTTCAGCGGTATCCTGCACACCTGGCAGTTCAACCACAATACGGTTAGCACCTTGACGCTGCACCAACGGCTCCGCCACGCCAAGCTCATTGACTCGGTTGCGTACAGTGGTTAAGTTTTGCTTGATAGAATATTCACGAATTTCAACCAGCTTAGCCTGCGTCATGCTCAGCTGCAGTATTGGCTTATCGTTACGCTCAATCAGTTGCTGTTCAAAATCACTAAATTCTTTACGCAATAAAGAGCGAGCCTTATTGGCCGAATCGTTATCATCAAAACCTAGCTGAATGCCATTCTCTATCGCTGGCAGTGTACGGTAACGCACGCGCTCTTTACGCAGCACGCTTTTCACTTCGCTGTCTAATACTTTCAAGCGTGCTTCGATCGCCTTTTCCATATCCACTTCTAATAAGAAGTGCACACCACCAGACAAATCCAAGCCTAGCTTCATGGGACTCGCGCCCAAGCTGCGTAGCCATTGAGGTGTATTTTGTGCTAGGTTCAATGCCACTACATAGTTATCACCTAGGCTCTTGCGCACTACTTCTTTTGCCGGCAATTGGTCGTCTTGCTTATGCAAGCGAATCAAGCCGGAACGCTGTGATAATTCGGTTAATTTAACCTGGATACCCGCTTGCTCTAACGCACTGGCTGCACGCTGCAAGTCAGCTTCGCTAACCTCTAACGCAGTGCTATTTCCACTAATTTGAATAGCTGGGTCATCAGGATATAAATTGGGTGCAGCATAGATAAAGCTGACGCACAAAATCAGTGCAATCAGCGCATACTTCCATAGAGGATATTTATTGAGCATGATACCGCCCGTGTTTGCAGCAACTCTTTTGCTCAAGAGTTACTTCAATGTTTCTGACAAGCAGCCTGCAACCTATCATTAGGTTGCAGGCCAACTTCTTTAAATGGCTTTCAACGTGCCCTTGGGCAGGGCGGCCACAACAGCTTGCCTTTGTATATTCAGCGAAACTGTGTCCGATACTTCCATAACAATAAACTCATCGGTTACCTTGGTAATACGACCAACAACACCACCGGTGGTTACCACCTCATCACCCTTCTGCAAACTGCTAACCAAACTTTTATGCTCTTTGGCACGCTTGGCTTGCGGGCGCCAAATCATGAAATAGAACACCACCAAGAAACCACCCAAAAGGGCAAACTGCATAAATTCGTTGCCAGGAGGCGCTGCTGCTGCGGTATCGGCATATGCCATAGGGATCAGAAAACTCATATTTACTCCTAATTTTTATTAATCAATCATGTAGCGCAGGGGTTGGCAACCCACGTCGCGCATAAAAGTGGTCCACAAACTGCGCTAATCTACCCTGTTCAATAGCCTCTCGTAAACCCGCCATTAAACTCTGATAATGCCGCAAATTATGAATGGTATTCAGCATACTGCCTAGCATCTCGCCACATTTATCTAAATGATGCAGATAAGCGCGACTAAAATTTTGGCAAGTATAGCAGTCACAACTTGAATCTACAGGTGAATCGTCATGTCTGTGCACCGCATTACGAATTCTAATTGTGCCGCTATCAACAAACAAATGTCCGTTGCGTGCATTACGCGTCGGCATCACACAATCAAACATATCAATACCGCGGCGCACACCTTCCACCAAATCCGCTGGCGTGCCTACCCCCATCAAATATCGGGGCTTTTCAGGCGGCATTAAGGGTGTTAAAAAATCCAACACACGCATCATGTCTTCTTTAGGCTCGCCCACCGACAAGCCGCCGACAGCCAAACCATCAAAACCAATCTCACACAGACCTTCTAGCGAGCGCTGACGCAAAGCCTCATGCATTCCACCCTGCACAATACCAAACAACGCCGAAGGGTTATCACCATGAGCAACCTTGGAACGCTTAGCCCAGCGTAACGACAGTTCCATCGAGCGCTCTGCAGTAGCAAAATCAGCTGGATAAGGCGTGCACTCATCAAAAATCATCACCACATCCGAGCCCAGCTCGCGCTGCACCTGCATGGACTCTTCTGGACCCATAAACACTTTGCGGCCATCCACCGGCGAAGAAAAATACACCCCTTCTTCTTTAATCTTGCGCATCTTGCCTAGGCTAAACACCTGAAAGCCGCCAGAATCCGTCAAAATAGGGCCATCCCACTGCATAAAATTATGCAGATCACCCAGCTGCCGGATTACTTCAGTACCGGGGCGCAGCCATAAATGAAAGGTATTACCCAAAATAATCTGCGCGCCAATTTCTTTAATATCGCGCGGCAACATGGCTTTAACCGTGCCATAAGTGCCCACCGGCATAAACACGGGTGTTTCAACTACGCCGCGTGGAAAGGTTAAACGGCCACGGCGCGCACGGCCGTCAGTGGCTAACAGATCAAACTGCATAAAAGACATGAATTATTCCTTAGGTGCATCAGGCTGAGGATTGCGTGTAATCAGCATCGCATCACCATAGCTAAAAAAACGATACCGCTCGGCCACTGCAGCACGATAAGCCGCCATAGTCGCACCATAACCAGCAAAAGCAGATACCAGCATCAATAGAGTTGATTCCGGCAGGTGGAAGTTAGTCACCAAAGCATCTACCACATGAAAAGGTCGACCTGGGTAAATAAAAATATTGGTATCGCCGCAAAAAGGCTGCAACTGGCCTGCTTGCGCGGCGGTTTCTAACGCACGCACACTAGTGGTTCCTACGGCAATAACCCGTCCACCGCTCGCTTTACAAGCAGCGACTGCATCCACTACATCCTGGCCGACACTAAGCCATTCATAGTGCATATGATGATCTTCAATATGCTCAACGCGCACGGGTTGAAAGGTTCCAGCGCCCACATGCAGGGTCACAAAGGCGGTTTGCGCGCCCTTGTCTTTTAACTGCTGCAACATAGGCTCATCAAAATGCAAACCCGCGGTTGGCGCCGCCACTGCACCTAAGTGCTCGCCGTACACCGTTTGATAACGCTCACGATCCGCCAACTCATCCGCCCGGTCAATATAAGGCGGCAAGGGCATATGGCCTAAACGGTCTAACACGGGCAACACCGGCTGCTCAAATTCAAGCTCAAACAGGCTGTCTTGCCGACCCAGCATCACAACCGCCGTATCCTCGTCTAACAGCAGTCGCGTACCGGGCTTAGGCGCTTTACTGGCCCGTACATGCGCCAGCACACGATGCTCATCTAGCACACGCTCAACGAGGATTTCGACCTTACCGCCTGTGTCTTTGTGAGCAAACAAACGCGCTGGGATCACCTTGGTATTGTTAAACACCAGCAAATCATTGGCCGTAACATAGTCCAGCAAATCAATGAATTGACGGTGCGCTAATGCACCGCTGTCGCCCTCCAACACCAGCAAACGGCTCGCATTTCGCTGCGCCAAGGGGTAACGGGCTATCAGCTCATCCGGCAGTTCAAATTGAAAATCAGCTACACGCATAGTCATCATCACAAATCAGGGAGGCAAAGCTTAACGGAAAAGTTTGTAGCTGACCATGCAAAAGCATTTGACCAAGACCAAACTCGTCCCTATAATCTTGCGCCATGCCTCGGTGGCGGAATTGGTAGACGCAGCGGATTCAAAATCCGCCGTTGGTAACAACGTGGGAGTTCGATTCTCCCCCGAGGCACCAAATATAACCCCTAACTAGTTGATAGTTAGGGGTTTTTTTATTCCATAAAAACTTCGTGTACCGAATCGTGTACCGATTTCACCTAGCATAGCCTTAACTATCAAAGATGGTTGCCATTAAAAAACTCTCGATCTCGGTCAAATCACACCAGCGGCCCTGCTCAGCATTCCAACCGTTGCCTAATTGGAATTATTAAGCGAACTCAAATACAGCGTCAGTCTGGTGCGAACCTCTGCCGTTATTCTTCACGAACACTGCGGACACCTCACACGGTGCTGCGTTGATTCCCTTCAGGCACTGTAAGGTGCTG
This sequence comes from Thiopseudomonas acetoxidans, assembly GCF_030362935.1. NCBI lineage: Bacteria > Pseudomonadati > Pseudomonadota > Gammaproteobacteria > Pseudomonadales > Pseudomonadaceae > Thiopseudomonas > Thiopseudomonas acetoxidans. Next base: position 249,327 of record NZ_JAUCDY010000001.1, on the reverse strand, counting down.
GCACTACGACTGTCATGACGTGCGTTCCGCACAAAAAGCCGTTAATGGCCTGCCACACGAAGGAATCAGACCCTTTTTAAACATGCGTGCGGGTAGCGCTCAGTTACAGATCATCTGCCCACCCACACTTTGGCATGCCCTGCCATCGTTGCGGATATAGGTCGACCCTGCACCCTGGTTATACCGCCCGCCTTGGTTGTCCCAACAGCCGGTCTGATCGCAATTGGTAATCACACTGGGCGCTGGATTTGAAGCCGCAGCTTTTTGCTTGTGATCCAGCGAAATGCGTTCGATTTCTTGTGCACTGGCTCCCGAAGCACAGCCTGCCGACATGGCTCGCTGGCGTGCGGTAAGCTGGCGGTTCTGCGCCCCTTTGTACGCTGTATTGGCTTCACGGCACAGAACACTACGCGCCTTGGCTTGACGCGGCCCACTTCAATTTTTGCAGTGTCGTTATCCGTGGCGCAGCCGTGCTTGGTAAAGGTGATTTCACCGTTGGGGCCAGTGCACTTATACATCTGTGCCAAGCTGGTGCCAGGAAGTACAGCTAGCACAAATATCGCTGCGGCCAGGCATTTTCTAATCATTGTTCAAATCCTTGTCAGCTTTGGCTGACGGGTTATTCCAGCCCTGATAGCTCAATACCCTGCATGATCTCTGCCGTGCGGGCGAGAATTTTCAGGATGCTTTGGTAATGTTTCAATTCACTGAAACTGAGCGGGAGATCCTTGCGGTCTTTCAGCCACTTCTGCGCGGGCTGATAGCCGCCAATGTAAAACTCCCAGACGCCATCAGGCACCTGGTCGAAGTACTGGGTTTTGTTGATCCATATCTGGCTATTTTGCAATCTGGGTTTGTCGATGCAGTTGTCACCGTCACCCAGTAGCGGGTATGGGGTGTCGCCTATGGCTGTAGGTTGCATCAGATGAAGCTGGCGCAGCTGGCTGCCCTGTTCACGCAAACGCCAAAACTCGTCAGGACTGGCTGGCCAGGGTATACGCGGGAAGTCATATTTCAGAAACTCGGCATAGGTCTGACGATAAGCGGGACAATGCAACACGGCGTAAATGTAATCGAATATCGCCAGCTCGTCGGGTTCGCCGAACTCTGGGTGCTTGGCTAGCCGCAACAGCTTGCGGTGCAGCTTGGAATTGAAGTTAGCCTGACGTTCTAGCTGCTGCGTCTCGGCATCCATGGCGTAGGTATAAAGCGGCAATGAGTAACCGATTTCAGCTGTTTTGTTTGAGGTGAGACTGGACTCAGAAATGCCGATGTGAGCAATTACATGGTAAAAGCCGTCTGACGCTTTATGCTGCTTGCTGACCGCCATGGCCAGATTGTCATGCAGCATATGCCGCATCACATCATTGCGTGGATAACAGAGAAAACCTCGTGAATTGCCGGTATAAAGCGTCCAGCGGGTATCAAAAGGCCGGTAGGCAATGGGCACTACCTTGCTGATATCTAGGTTGTCGCGCACATCGTCTTGTGCCCAGGCCACTTGCCAGTCACGCACATCCTTGCCCAGCTTGTATTTCAGCCGTGCTTCTTCTGGCGGCAATTGGGCAAAGTCCTGTACCCGTTGCCACAGGTGGTTTTTGTCGCTGTCGATGGTTAGCGCATCGCGGGCCGTCACAATGCCCACCGAGTTGACCGGCATAAATTCGTGCACAGCAAAACCCTGCTGGTATTGCTCCTCCAGTGCATAGTTGCGCGGGATAAAGGCAAACTGCGGCTCTTGCGGCTGAATGTGCTGCCAGTCAAAACTGGCCAGCGAGCTGTCAAATAGCGCTTGGTACTTGTCTTCACGCCTGCCCCATAGATCGCCATGGAACACTTGCGCCAGCGGTTTGGCCGGAGCTTTTTTGCCTGTATCACGCTTGTGTTTGATGGCAATAATAATGCTGACACCCTGCTGGATATCAAACACATTGGTATCGGGTTTGCCTTCGGGCGTGACTTCTTTCTTCTTGCTATTACCGTGCAGGTCGAGCAGATAAATTTTGTCGAAGCTGTGCATCAGGTGCCAGCGCATGCCGCGAAAGGTGGGGTTATCCAGATAGCCATGGTTGGTGATAAAACCCAACACGCCCTCGCCATTCTGGCTGATCAGATGCTCGGACATGCGGATGAATTTTACATAGTCGTCGTTAAGCCACTTTGGGTTGCGCTCTTGCAGTTTTTGCTTGCCGCCGGGCTCTTTTTTGTAGGCGTCCATCAAGTCCATGATCCACTCGCCCTTATTGCTGCTTTCGCCGGCATAAGGCGGGTTGCCCAGAATGCACATGATGGGGTTTTTGCGCTTGATGTCGCTGGCTTCTCTCGCCTCGCGGGTCAGCCATTGCGCCATAAACAGGTCTTGAACTTCGCGCTCGCCTTCTTCCAGGCTGTTGGTCAGGTAAACACCCAGCCGTGGCGGGTTGCTGCCCGGCTGATAGCCCAGCTCGGTAAGAATCATGTCCAGCTTCATGTGGCACATGCCGTAAGAGGCCATCAGCAATTCAAAGCCATGCAGGCGTGGAATCAGGTCTTGCTCGATATAAGGTGTCCACATGCTGGGCGCAATGCTTTTGATTTTGGGCGCAATATGCTTGACCACTTCCGCCAGAAATGTACCGGTGCCGGTTGCCGGATCAAGAATCTGCACCCGGTGAACGTCCTTTTTCTGCGTAATGGCTTGGCCTTTTTTATCGTTGAGGTCGGTATCCCAGTCGATGGTAATTTTGCTGGTATCGGCCAGCCCGTCAGCCAGACCAAACTCGGTTTGCAGCACCTCGTCCACGGCGCGCACAATGAAATTAACCACAGCTTCCGGGGTGTACCAGACGCCACGGGATTTGCGTTTGTCTGGGTTGTAAGCTGACAGGAAGGTTTCATAGAAGTGCAGAAAAGGGTCTTGTCGTCCGGTCAGTTCGCCAAAGCCCTGCATGATTTGTTTTACGTCGGCGGCCTGAAATACGGCGGCCAGATCATCAATTACCCAGGCAATACGCTCATCCAGATCCACGCCGGCAATAAAGCCAAACAGGCTACGCAAGAAGGGGTTGGACTTGGGCAGCAGATGCAGGGCTTCTTGGCGGCTAAAATCTTCAGGTGTGTCATCGTGCAGACGGGCGGCAAACATGCCATAGGCAATGGTTTCCGCATACAGGTCGGCAAAATCGGCAATGCTGATATCGTGTATCAGCTGCTGCTTGAACGCTTGACAATGGCCATACAACTCACTGGTGCTGCCGTCATCAGCGTTTAGGGTGTTGGCAAAAACGTCTTTTATCAGTTGTGCCTTGCCCGCCATCATATTGGCCAGCACTTCGGGGCTGCTGATGCTTTGTGGGCGCTGGCTGATGAAGTCGCGCAGCAGGTTTTCCAATACCCCGAACTGGTCTTTATTGGGCTGGATGCCCATCAGGTAGTCAGCAATAGTTACCGATGCAAACAGCTCGCCATTGCGGTAAAAATCCCAGTCCAGGCAGTTGGTGTAAATCAGGTTGGGCAGGGCTTTGCGGTAACGATCCTGTTGTGCCTTGTTGGCGTCTTTCAGGTTGCGCAGGCCAATGTGTAAGTCTTTGGCCTCAACATGCCCTACCGCCAGTTCGCCACGCTGAATGATGAAGTCCGGCGCACCACAGGCAACACGCCTGGGTTCGTTGATGGCAGTGATGTCATTGCTCAGACTCTGAAACAACGCTTGCAGTGCGGGCCGGTAGGAATGCTCGGTGGCAGCTCCGGTTTTGTGGGTGCTGGTTACCTGTTGCAAAAAAGATTGGATCATTGACGGCGTTATCCCTATTCAAATCAGCATCTACGGCTATTGACCAATAGCAGGATAGTAACCATTAAGACCCAGTGTTGCCAGATAGGCAGCCAAGTATCAGTTAACGCTGATTTTTACGCTGTTGCTCCATATCTCGCAGCAGACCCGACAACTCCCTGAGTTTGGGGCGGATACCGCCTTTCCAGGCATTACTGGCAACCTTCGCTTTTCCCTCTTTGGTTACCGGCCCCGTGCTATTTTCCCATGGCTGCCATGACCGTATCAGCTCCGCTTGTCGCGCCCTTCTTTCTGGTGTCCATCCGTTCGCCATCTGGTCTCTCCAGCTGAAGGTAACCGCATATATCTAGCGGGTAAAATACAAGAACGCTATGGCTTGGGGAGTGCGTATCAAAATATGCCTTGTCCAAGCTGCTTTTTATTACACTTCATTTAACAGCCACCACCAGCGTGCGACATTAGGTGAGCTTGTAGATTTACCGTCCACACAACATAATCCAACCCTCACTTGCCATTCGTTAAGCCATGCAAACCTTCATCAAGCTATTTAGCATTTTTGCGCTAAGCCTGCTGCTTAGTGCCTGCCAACCGCAGCCCCCAGCTTTTACCGATCAAAACGACCAGCCACTGGATCTGGCCGAGCATTGGCTGGTAATCAACTATTGGGCAACTTGGTGCAAACCCTGCCGCAAAGAAGTGCCTGAGTTAAACCAGCTGCACCAAAGCTTGACACAGCAACCCATCAAGATTCTTGGCGTTAATTTTGATCAACTCAAAGGCGACGCATTGGTTGAGGCGAGCGACAGCCTTGGTATTCATTTCCCTGTACTCAGCCAAGATCCGGCCAAACACTTTAGTCTACCCAGCAGCCAAGGGTTACCTGTAACCCACATCATCAATCCGCAAGGAACGCTAGCCGCTACGCTGCTGGGCGAACAAACGGAGCAGAGCATTCGCCAGCGTTTGCTGAAACTAGGCGCGATAAAGCACTAACGTCTAGCCAGTTGGATAAGGCTTGCCTAGAATACAAGCTCGCCTTACACAGGAGCACAGCATGACTAACTATACTCTTTACCATAATCCAGCCTGCAGCAAATCACGCGCCGCTCTTGAATTACTCGAGTCGCGCGGTATTAAAGCTAAGGTTGTTCACTATTTGGATAACCCACTTACTCACGAGGAGCTGACCAGCCTGCTGGCTAAGCTAAACATCAATGCGCGCGACTTGTTGCGCAGCAAAGAAGATGCCTTTGATGAGTTCGGTTTAGGCAATTTAAACCTAGCTGATTCCCAACTTATTGAAGCAATGGTACAAGCACCGATACTTATTGAGCGTCCCATTTTAGCTACCGATACACGGGCGGTAATTGGTCGTCCTACAGAAAAACTATTGGAGCTTTTGTAATGCCTTCACCCTATATTTTAGTTCTCTATTACAGCCGTCATGGCGCTACCGCTGAAATGGCACGTCACATTGCCAAGGGCGTCGAACGCGCTGGATTAGAAGCCAAAATACGTACAGTGCCAGCAGTTTCTACGCAAGTAGAAGCTGTTACGCCTGCGGTGCCCGAACAGGGCGCGGTTTATGCCACCTATGATGATTTGAAAAACTGCGCCGGCTTAGCCCTAGGCAGCCCGACACGCTTTGGCAACATGGCCGCACCGATGAAGTACTTTTTAGATGGCACCATCAATCTATGGTTAACCGGCGAGCTGGTTAACAAGCCTGCTGGTGTATTCACCTCGACCTCAAGCCTGCATGGCGGCCAAGAAAGCACTCTGCTAAGCATGATGCTGCCATTGATGCATCACGGCATGTTGATTTGCGGGCTACCTTACAGTGAAGCGGCACTAACGCAAACTCAAGCTGGTGGCACACCGTATGGACCCAGCCATTTAGCTGGTCCGAATAGCGATAGAGCGCTGGATGAGTATGAGATTCAACTCTGTGTAGCTCTGGGCAAGCGTTTGGCAGAATTTGCCAAAAAGCTGGAGCAATAATCTTGGCGAAAAAAAACAAACCTCTCCCCGAATTAAACTGGCTGTTGCCTAGAGTAAAAATTAGCCGTGTGCTGAGCTTGGTTTCTTTTCTTGCCTTGATCGCTTTATTGCTCGTCTGGAATCTGTTTTTTGCCGACCTACACGGCGCACGACCTTGGGTCATTATTAGTATTGAACTTATAGCTCTGCTCATCATTGCACCCGGCATGCTGCTGGGTTCGCCACGCACACATGCTTGGGCTGCGTTTATCGTTAACCTTTATTTTATTAAAGGGGTGCTGGCCAGCATCGACCCTAGCCGTACCTGGCTGGGTATTCTAGAGATAATCTTAAGTGTCAGTTTGTTTTTCAGCGCCCTGTATTACACGCGCTGGAGCTTTCAGCTGATTCGCGTGCGTAACGCTCAGACGGACGCCGTGCGCCCGCCACTATCCGCTCAATAGCACGGCTGGCTGCTACCATGCCAAAGGTAGCAGTCACCGTCATGACCGCACCAAAACCACCAGCGCAATCCAATTTAACGCCCTCGCCGACAAAGCCCTTATTAAAACAAACCTCGCCATCAGGCTTGGGATAACGCAATTGCTCTGTAGAAAACACACAAGGCACCGCAAAGTTTTTGTTTGGCGTGCGGGTAAAGTTGTATTCGCGCTTAAGCTTAGCGCGCACTCGTGCTGCCAACGGGTCGTTATAGGTTTTATTTAAATCTGCAATTAGGATTTTAGTGGGGTCAATCTGCCCACCTGCACCGCCTACAGTCACAATGCCGATTTTACGTCTTTTACACCAAGCAATCAGCGCGGCTTTAGCCGTTACGCTATCGATACAGTCAACTAGAAAATCAAAATCATCATGAATAGTTTCAGCAAGATTATCGGCGCTAACAAAGTCAGCTACTTCGTGCACGAGAACAGCGGGGTTAATTTGCCGAAGCCGCTGCGCCATCACTTCAACCTTCATCTGGCCGACTGTACTAATCAGGGTGTGTGCTTGGCGGTTAGTATTGGTGACGCAGATATCATCCAGATCAAATAAAGTAATTTCACCCACACCAGAACGCACCAAAGCTTCGGCAGCCCAAGAGCCTACACCGCCAATTCCCACCACTGCCACATGCGCTTGTTGCAAATGCTGCAAACCTTGCTCACCATATAAACGCGCAATACCACCAAATCGTTGCTGCTCCACGAATACCTCACCCATTTTATTATATTATTTAGAAGCCTCTGAATAACTACCTGCGTAGCTACCACTGCGTTAAAAACGTACTCAAAATGCTCATTTACTCGGTGTAAACTGCGCTTTTTCGCACGTTTTTGCCTTGTGTTAGCGTCCTCGGTAACGTTATTCAGAGGTTCCTTTAATTATCCTTCAGCTTGATAACCGTTCTAGCTTTAGGCTAAATTGCATAAAATCCATACCCTTGATGACTCACGTCAAACCTTGACCTGTATCAAACCTATTATAGTTAGCGCCTTACTATAGGAGAGAGCAATGCCCAACACTTTAACCTGGTCTGATGAGTATGCTACTGGCATCGATATTGTCGATGAGCAGCATAAAAGACTCTTTGCATACTTTGAAGAGATCCAGCAGTGCATTAATGCCAATGATGAAGATCGCGTTGAAACTATTTGCCGCAACCTAATTGAGTACGCAATAACACACAACACCTTTGAAGAATCGCTGATGGAAAAGGCGGGTTACCCCATGCTGGAGCAGCACCATAAGATACATGAAGCGTTCAAACAGCGTGCTTACGGTTACCTGAAACAAATCCAAGAAGGCGCCGTTAAAATGAAAGTCGCTCGTACTGTACGTACCGATATAGGACTGTGGTTAATTAACCATATTAAGCGTGAAGACCAGCACTACGTACCCTATGTTAAAGCCGATCTTGAGCAAGGCTTTGTCGGGCGCATGCTAAAGCGTTTCTTTGGCTAATACTTACGCCCTTTTTTCTAGCATTACACTGGGTCGTTCCGGGTCAATAACTCATCAGGCAAGTGTTGTATATAGTCGTCCTCTACCGGCGGTAACTGTAAATGAAAACCCTGCGTACTAAGGTTTTCCAACACTTGCTCAATGTCCTCTTTCGCCAATTTACGCTCAGGTGATAACACCAAATCAAAAGCATGTTTTGGCCGACCGAATAATGTTAAAAGCTCCTCTGGCACTTTGGTTAATGCGTCTGCTTTTAACACATACAGGTACATGCCCATTTTCTTGGAACTGTGATACACCGAACAAATACGTTTCATTTACTTTCCTGCTCTAAAAAGGTTATCAACAAGGGCCCTAACATTTCTCTACGCCACCCACTGAGAGTATCAGGTAGCTGATAAGGTCCGTGCGGATAACCCGTACGCAATAAATCATTCAAAATCTTTTTCTTTAACACCATTTCTACTGCTATATGCTGCTGCTTGGCGAACTCTGCTAGCTTGCTACGCAAGGCTTTTAACAGTTTATTGGCTTCTGCTGGTAACGGCTGCGGCATAGGCTGTGGCCACTGGCTTTCAGGCAGTGAGCGCGCGTACTTGATACGCTCTAAAATAGCTTCCCCGTCACGTCTAATTGCTTGCGCATGCAAATCTTCATAGCCCGCAAGTTCGGCCAATCGTGACGGCTGTTTTAGCGCCAGCGCCAACAGTACTGACTCACGTAAAACAAAGTTACGCGGCAAATCCCTTTTTCTAGCCTGCTTTTCGCGCCATGCGCTCAACACCTGGAGTACCGCTGATTGCTGCGAATTTAAACGCCACGCCTGCTTATTGCTGCGCCACAACTCACCAAGCGCAACCGGGTTAAGCTGGGTTTCAACCAGACTAGCTCCGTCTGCCAGCAGCCATTCTCGTTTTTGCTCAGACAACTGAGCATCTAACAGCGGATAGAGTTGCGCCAGGTAGGTAACATCCTGCGCCGCATAGTCTTGCTGTTGTTCAGTTAACGGGCGTTGCAGCCAGTCTGAACGCGTTACATCCTTCGCTAAGTCAACGTCTAAAAAATGCTTAACCAGACACGCATAACTCCATGAAAAACCCAGATCAATAAAACCAGCCGCTAACTGGGTATCATACAAAGGCACAGGCAGCGCACCCGTTAGAGCCTGCAATACCTCTAAATCCTCACCGCAAGAATGCACAACCTTCACCACACTTGGCTCTTGCAATACTTGAGCAAAGGCAGACCAATCATCAATGGTGAGCGGATCCAGTAAATAGGCCTGCTCCCCACTGCTGACTTGCAGTAAGCCTGCGATCGGATAAAAGGTTTTTTCGCGAATAAACTCAGTATCCAGAGCAATAAAATCTTGCTTTAACCAGTGCGAACAGAGTTCATTTAACTGCTGCGAGTCATTTATCCAACTAATACTATGCATTGTGCTTCAATCCAGTACAAAAAAGTCTAGAGTATAGCTAGACTAGAAATGATTAATAATGTTTTGTGCATATTACAAACTCCACTATCTTAGAGGCGCAGGCTTGATCAAGCTATTGATTGTTGATGACCACGAGCTGGTACGTACCGGCATCATGCGTATGCTCGGTGACGCTACAGATCTACGTGTTATTGGGCAAGCACACTCTGGCGAAGAAGCCCTCGATATGGCCAGAGACTTAAATCCTGATGTTATTCTGATGGATATTCGTATGCCTGGCATTGGCGGTTTAGAGGCCACGCGCAAACTCAAGCAACGCCACCCCGAAATAAAAGTTATCGCAGTTACAGCCTGTGAAGACGAGCCTTTTCCTTCCCGTCTTATGCAGGCCGGCGCTCGCGGCTACCTAACCAAGGGTACGGATTTGCAAGAAATGCTGCTGGCTATTCGTCAAGTAGCTGCAGGCGATTATTATTTAAGCCCTTATATTGCCCAGCAGCTGGCGCTGCAGCCCTTTACTAACGCGCAACAGGATAATCCGTTAGCGAGCTTGTCTGAGCGTGAAATGCAAATCAGCCTAATGATTTCCCAAGGACATAAAATTCAAAATATCGCAGAAATGCTCAGTCTCTCGCCGAAAACGGTCAACACTTACCGATACCGTATTTTTGAAAAGCTTGGCTTAGAAAACGATGTCGAACTAGCTTTGTTTGCTGTACGCCACCGCTTAATTGATGCTGATAAAATTTAACCACCTAAATAGTGCCGGCTGTGCGCCCGCATTAGCTCGCATTTATCTAGTCGAAAATAACCGTTTTATTGTCATGTATTAGCACGCGGTCTTGCAGGTGATAACGTAAACCGCGCGCCAAAGCCATTTTTTCTACGTCCTTACCTAGGCGCACCATATCATCAATGGTGTTTCTATGGCTCACACGCACAACATCCTGCTCAATAATAGGCCCCGCATCCAGATCTTGGGTTACGTAGTGGCAGGTCGCACCAATTAACTTCACGCCACGCAGAGCAGCCTGATGATAGGGCTTAGCACCAACAAACGACGGCAAGAAGCTGTGATGAATATTAATGACGCGACCGGCATACTTGTCACACAACTGCGGCGGCAGAATCTGCATGTAGCGTGCCAGCACAACACAGTCCGCATCATGTTCTTCAATTAAGCGCTCGACTTCATCAAAGGCGGGCTGCTTGTTTTCAGCCTCAACCGGCACATGAAAAAATGGGATCCCGTGCCACTCGACCATGCTGCGCAAGTCATCATGGTTTGCAATTACACAGGGAATATCACAATCCATCTCTCCTCTATGCCAACGGTGCAAAAGGTCTGCAAGGCAGTGAGATTCACGGCTTGCCATTAACACCACGCGTTTCTTAACTGCTGAATCAGTCACCTGCCATTGCATGGAAAACTCTTTGGCAATAGGAGCAAACGCTTGTTTAAAACCTTCAAGATCAAACGGCAACGACTCTGCGCGAATCTCATGGCGCATAAAAAACCAACCACTTTGCTCATCAGCATGCTGGCTGGCCTGCTGTATCCAGCCATTGTAAGTAGCTAAAAAATTACTTACTTTTGCAACAATGCCCACTCGGTCAGGGCAAGCAATAATTAAGCGAAAAGTACGCATTTACAACTCCGCAGTCATACAAAACCAGCCATTCTACCTAGCTTGGCGCAATCCGTCAGCTTAATTGCACCTAGCACCCTGAGTAGCCATTTAAACTGTAGTGCTAAACCAGCTTTATCATCAAATACAACTACACGAACAATGTCACTTTGCCCATATATAAAGAGCTTTACAAAGTATATAGCGGGCTCTATGATAAGCACGAAAAATCTAATATCTATTAGTTTGATTAGCTAACAAATAGAAACTTACATTATTTATTAGCTTTTTTTGAACAAACTACCTATATCACACTCTACACATGAGCATTTCTGGATAACTATATTTACCAGGATGATTATGTTTTGCATGATTCTATTTAAACAAAAAACGGAGCTAACATGTCAATCATAAATAAGTACCGCGCTACGAAAGAAGCTATCAAAGAGCTGCAAGAGCAACTCGAAAACATGTCGCAAGACTCTGAATTGCAAAAAGAAATGGAGTTCGAAGAAAAACTACGCACATTAATGGCGCAATACGGCAAATCTTTGCGTGATATTAATGCGCTACTAGATCCACAATCAATACGCAGTTCTGTTGCTGGTTTAACTAAAGGCACAGGGCGCCCACACCGTACACGTAAAACCAAACGCTACACCAACCCACACACCAATGAAATTATTGAAACTAAGGGTGGCAACCACAAAGAGCTAAAAGAGTGGAAAGCACGCTGGGGTGCTCAAACTGTTGAAAGTTGGTCAATAGTTATTGACTAACCAAAGCAAAGAATAAAAAAGCGCCTAAACAGGCGCTTTTTTATTCTTTAGGTAATTTTATAAAACCGCTCTAACCGCCGCACGCGCGCCAACCAGCCCTGCATTAGCGTACTGTTTTGCTGCTCACTACTGAGCTGACTAAATGCCGCCATATACTCCTGTACTGTAAGGGGTGCTCCAGCCTGTTTATCAACTAAACGATTACGACAAAACACATGCCATTGTTTTAACTCAGCCTCAGTTAAGCTAGCTGGATAATTTCGCGCTCGGTATCTAAATAACAGCTCGGGTAAACGCTCATCATCAAAAGGCCACTGCTGTACAGCCAACTCTTCTGGTGTTGCTTGCTTAACTCTGTTCGATAGTGCCCTATCCCGGTCTTTTAAAAAGCCCTGATAAAGCTGCTGCTCAGGATCCGCTATACCGGCAAACTCTTCTGCGGCAAATACCACGGCTAGTTTTTCCGCCAGCTCTGATTGATAGGCTAATAATTTTTTGTAATTTGCTTGCCAGCGCTGCTCATCAATGGCTAAGCGTTGAATATCTTGCTCGCGCAAAACAGACATGGGCAGAACAACTGGGCATTTATTTGTGTGAATTAATTTTAACGGTATCGGTAACTCATCTTCTGCCAGCTCGCTGTGTCTGGTATACAGCCTGTCTTTTATCTGCTGCCCATCCAGCTCTATCAAGGGTGTTATGTCACTTTGCAAATCACATACAACATAAGCATTAGCGTTCGTTGGATGTTTAAACACGGGTAAAACAATCGCCAAACAATGGCGCTCCACGGAAAAACGACCAGAGATATGAACTGCAGGCTGACCGATAACCAGGTTATCCAGCACCGCATTCTTAAGCCTTAAGCCATACAGGTACTCATATAACTTTGGCTGCTGCTCTTTTAATAATCTTGCCATAGCAATAGTGGCACGCACATCCGCCAACGCATCATGCGCCTGCCCATGCGCGATACCATTAGCCTGGGTTAGCAACTCAAGTTTGAACGTATTGCGTACGTGTTCGTTAAGTGGCCACTGAATTCCTTCGGGTCGTAACGCCCAAGCACAGCGCAACGCATCTAATATATCCCAGCGGCTATTTCCCCCTTGCCATTCACGCGCATAGGGATCATAAAAATTACGATAAAGCGTATAGCGCGTTACTTCATCATCAAAACGAATACTGTTATAACCGGCCGTACAGGTGCCAGGGCGAGCCAACTCAGCCTGCAACTGTGCAATAAACTCATGCTCTGGCAAACCATGCTGCATCTGCTCTACAGTTATACCAGTAATTAGACTGGCAATCGGGTGAGGTAAAATATCATCGCTTAGCTGACAATACAGATTCAATGGCTCCGTAATTTCTTCCAGATTTTCATTCGTTCGAATCCCAGCTACTTGCAAGGCTCTATCGGCTCGCGGATTGATGCCCGTGGTTTCAAAGTCATACCAAAAAATACTTGCTGTCATCGCCTGCTCCGTTAATTATTTTTGCCCGCACCCAACACATCAAAAGCGGCCCTTCGCATTTAAGGGTGTAGCTGAATTCTAAACTCTCCTGACTTCAGCAGGCACCAGGCTATCAGTCCCACTGTAAAGCGGTTGGCACGCAGCCGGTTGCTTGGCGCAGCTCTTGTGGGAGCGCAACTCCTGTGGGAGCGCAACTCCTGTGGGAGCGCAACTCTTGCGCGATTGGAGTCTGAATCCGGCACAACCGGCTTTATCCTGTTGCTCTTGCGCGATTTCAAGTCCGCTTCGCGCATAAGATGCGCTCCCACATTCCCACAGTCCCACTGTAAAGCGGTTGGCACGCAGCCGGTTGCTTGGCACAGCTCTTGTGGGAGCTTACATTTTCCAAGTTCCCCGATATTTTTACCAGCCGATCAGATTTTTTCTACACCCTTAAATGCGAAGAGCCTCAAAAGCACGTATTAGTTTACTCGTTTGGTTAAAATTGCAGCTACGCTCTGACTGCTTCGCGTACAGTACCCAACACTTGCCTAACTCACAAAATGTTAGCAGTTTATATATGATCAAATCTGAGCTATTCTGCATTGCTATAAACTATTGTTAAACAGCCTCTGTAAATCCACTTCGTGCGTTTTTCAGAGACTGCCACGCAACAGTACCGCTTCAAATCAGTCTGAGTTTAATCGAGGAGTATTTTGTTATGGACTTGCTGCAGTTATTGGTAATCATTGATCCAGCATCTGAAGACTCACAACCCTCACTTGAGCGCGCCTCTTGGTTTGCCAGAAAAACTAACGCCGCCATAGAGCTGTTAGTGTGCGAGTACAACTCAGCTTTGGACGGTGGTTTTTTCTTTGACGGTCCCGCACAGCAAAAAGCTCGAGATTCCTTGTTAAATAACCGTATTAAGTGGCTGGAAACCCTAGCCGCACCTTTGCGTGCCGACGGCATTACCGTAACCACTAAAGCACGCTGGGGCAAGCCAATACACCGCCAAATTATCGAGCATGCCAACGAGTTAAAGCCTGATATTATTTTCCGCGAAGCGCATAAACACGGCATTTTACAACGCCTTCTTTTTAATAATATTTCTTGGCAGCTTATTCGTTACTGCCCCGTACCGCTTTGGTTAGTGCGCAGCGACAAAGCATGGCAAGGCGAACGTATCACCACAGCCATTGACCCATTGCACGCGGCTGATAAGCCAGCCATACTGGATCACAAGCTGGTCAGCATGGCCTGCAAACTGGCTGACAAATTAGGCATGAAAGCGGATTTCATTCACAGCTACGCACCGCTACCGCGCACCATGGTGTTTGATGCCGAACTGGTTGCGGCCTATGACGATTTCCTTGCACGCAGCAAAGATCAGCATAAAGCGGCCTGTACTGCCCTACTTAATCAGTACCCCATTGCGGAAGAGGAAAAATACTTGCTGGAAGGATTTCCTGAGCACACCATTCCAGAGCATACTCAAGACAAGAACACCGACCTGCTGATCATGGGCGCTATTTCACGTACCAATCTGCAAAACATTATGATTGGCAGTACCGCTGAACGCGTTTTTGAGTCAACTGATTGTGATTTATTGGTTATTAAACCAGATGGTATTAAGTAATAAACTTAGGGCGACTGTGCTAATTATTTAGCACAGGCTCGTTTGCAGCCATACCAATACTGTTGAATGCTAATTTTTGTTTCATGGAGGTAACACAATGCGTCAACTTATTTACGCTTTACTCGCGAGTTTGCCGCTGCTAACTGCCTGCCAATCTGCGCAGCAGCCAACCGAGCCGAGCCATCAAGACGAGCGTATTCAAGGTACTATTAGCCAAGATGCTGGGCACTGGTATGTGCAGCCCTGTAGCACAAAAAACCGTTTGCAATTGAGCTTTGCTAACGCCCAAATCGAAGAAACCTTTAACTCATTTGCCAGACAACAGGGTATGCCAGCTTTTGTAGACTTGCGTGGCGATTTAAACAATCTCACTCTTGAGCAAGCAACCCACATTACAATCAACTCTTTCTATCGCATCCAACTTGAAGGTCATGCTTGCGATGATCCTGACTTTGCTAAGCTCATCCTTCGCGTGCACGGCAACGAGCCTTTTTGGACTTTATTGCTGGGTTCTGACGGTTTGCTGCTTGCGCAACCTGGCCAGCAACCCCTAGCACTGCCCTATATAGAAGAGCAACTGCCTGATGGCTTCACCTATATCAGCAGCCAAGCTGATCAAGAACAGTTGCAGCTTTGGCTAAGCCCCCAGCATTGCACAGACAGCATGAGCGGTGCATTCAATCACCTTTCCGCCATGCTCGATTGGAACGGACACATTTTTAATGGTTGCGGCCATTATGGTGCTAAACGCGAATAATAACCCCCTAAATAAAAATCAACGGAGAACGACAATGCTAAGAATCGCCATTAATGGATATGGACGTATTGGACGCAATATTTTACGCACGCTTTTTGAGCGCGAGCTGCATAACAAAATTGAAATCGTTGCTATTAACGATCTAGGTTCTGTAGAAACCTTGGTACACCTGACCCGCTTCGACTCAACCTTTGGGCGCTTCGGCAGTGACATCCAGGCTGGTGAAAACAGTATGCAAATTGCTGGCAAAACCATTCGCATGCTGAAAGAAAGCGAAACCAAAAACCTTCCGTGGAAAGAGCTTGATATCGATGTAGTGCTCGACTGTACCGGTCGCGTCAAAAAACGTGAACTGGCAGACGAACACATTGCTGCTGGCGCCAAACGCGTACTCTTGGCGCACCCATTAGACTCAGCCGACCTCACCGTTGTGTATGGTGTTAACCATAAACTGCTGGCCGACCAAACTGTTGTATCTAATGCTTCGTGCACCACTAACTGCTTGGCACCACTGGTAAAAATCCTGCACGACTCCTTTGGTATTCAGCAAGGTCTGATGACCACAGTGCACGCTTACACTAACGATCAAAACTTGCTTGATAAAAACCACAGCGATCTCTACCGTGCGCGTGCTGCGGCACACTCCATTATCCCAACCAGCACCGGAGCAGCCAAAACCATTGGCTTGGTTATCCCTGAGCTGGCAGGTCGTCTTGATGGTTTGGCCGTTCGAGTACCAACCATGAACGTATCCTTGGTTGACCTGAGCTTTATTGCAGAACGTCCCGTCGATGTCGATAGCGTAAACGCTGCTTTACTAGAAGGCGCTAAGCAATATCCCGCTGGTGTGTTTGAGTGTAACGAGCAACCATTGGTTTCTTGTGATTTCAATGGCTATCCAGTATCCAGTGTTGCCGATATCACGCAAACCCGCGTTCAAGGCCAACTGGTTAAAGTACTGTCTTGGTACGACAACGAATGGGCCTTCAGTAACCGTATGCTTGACGTGCTGATGTACTGGCACAAGCTGTAATACCACTTAACGCACAACCTGCAGATTAATCGCTGCAGGTTGTGCGTTTTCATATCCACTGCTAAAACACAGCAGAACCTTCTTTAAACAGCCTGCATTCGCAGTTGGATTTTATGTCTACCGCAACCCTAATTCCTGGCAAAGATGCCGCTTTAGAGCACAGTATTGCTCGTTTTCAACAACAACTCACACAACTTGGTTTTACTATCCAAGAGGTTTCTTGGCTTAATCCTGCGCCACACGTATGGTCCGTGCACATTGCCGATCGTGATTGCCCGCAGTGTTTTACCAACGGCAAAGGCACCAGCAAAGAAGCTGCTCTGGCCTCTGCCCTAGGTGAGTTTTTTGAACGCTTATCCTGCAACTATTTCTTTGCGGATTTTTATCTGGGCGAGCACATTGCCCATAGCGAGTTTGTGCATTACCCCAACGAGCGTTGGTTTGCACTCACAGAAGACGACAGTTTGCCTGAGGGTTTACTCGACGAGTACTTGTTGGATTTTTATCAGCAAGAGGCGCCACTGGCAGCCAGCCAACTGATTGATCTGCAATCCGCCAATGAAGAGCGTGGGGTATGCGCCCTACCCTTTGTCCGCCAGAACGACCTAGAACAGGTGTTTATTCCGGTTAATATTATCGGCAATCTCTATGTCTCCAACGGTATGTCAGCGGGTAATAATCGTTATGAAGCGCGCGCGCAAGCCCTGTCAGAAATTTGTGAGCGCTACGTCAAACAGCGCGTGTTAACCGAGGCTTTAAGTCTGCCGCACATACCTGCGGATATATTGGCTCAGCACCCTAACAGCCATGCGGCTCTTGCCTATTTGGCAGAGCAAGGCTTCCCCACTTTAGCCCTCGATGCTTCCTTAGGCGGTGTGTTTCCGGTGGTGTGCGTGCTGTTATTTAATCCTGACAATGGCGGCTGCTTCGCCTCTTTTGGTGCGCACCCAAACTTTGCCATTGCACTGGAGCGCACTGTTACCGAACTGCTGCAGGGTCGTAATTTACACCAGCTGGATGTTTTCCCTGCACCCAGCTTTGCCAATAATGAAGTTGCCGATCCAACTAACCTTGAAACTCACTTTACCGATTCAAGCGGCTTATTTGGCTGGGACTCGCTGCGTAAAACCACAGACTTTGAATACTGCGCATGGGATTTCCAAGGCGATACACAAACCACCTTCGAGCATCTGGTGCAGCTTATCGAGCAGCAAGATTTCAGCATCTACATTGCCGACTACCAGCACTTGGGCGTTGATGCCTGCCGCATACTCGTGCCTGGTATGTCAGAAATCTATCCCATCGAGGATCTGTTCTACGCCAATAATAACCTTGGCAATGATTGGCGTGAGTTGATTTGCCAACTTCCTAGCACAGCAGCACAGGCGGAGGATTATCTAGGTTTAATCGAGACTATCGAAGAAGACAACCTTAGTGATGATCTATTACTGGCTGAATTATTAGGCTTGGCGGTTACCGCTGATGACCCTTGGGGCAGCTTGCGTATTGGTGAGCTCAAAGCCATGCTCGCTTTGGCAGCTGGCGCGCATCAAATTGCTTTGGACTGGGTGCGCTGGACGCTGGACTTTAACAGCAGCACCTTTACTAAATCCCGTCGGCAGCATTACTTGTGCCTTGCCGCATTGCTGGAATTTCAACTCTCGCGTACACCACAAACATGGGTTGAGTATGAGCACGCTTTTACCTTGGCCTATGGCACACAGCAGGTTGCCGACTGTCGCGCAGTACTGTTAGGCGAATCCCGCTTTTATGGCTTAGCGCCTTTAGATAGTCAATTAAGCCAACTGCCGGCGCAGCAAAAACTGATTCAGGCGTATCAAAAATTACAACGCTGCAAATAACTCATTACAACCTATTACTGCGCCTTAAGCAGTAGCCCACAATTTAATGAGGCTACTGCTCTTTACAGCTAGTTTTGTACCCTCGTACCCCCTACTAAGCATTGCTATTACTTATAAGAACCATCCAACGCTCGCATGACCGCAATCAAGTTTCATTTTTAGCTCTCAGCTATTGCTTGTACTAAAGGAGCATACACCTACAATACCCCAGCATACAGGTCGGTTTTTATAGGCGCTCTATTATGCGATTTAATAATCTTAAATTAAGCCACAAGCTTATTCTTAACCTAGTCTTACCCCTACTAGGCTTGGCTTTTTTAGCTGGTTTTGTCATGAACCAGCAAATGCAATCCTGGCAAACCGCCAGCAACGTCGAGCAACTTAGCGCACTTTCCAACCATGCAGCCGCAGCCTTACAACACTTGCAACGCGAACGTGGTCGCAGCGCTAGCTTTTTAGGTTCGGCGGGTAGTCGTTTTAGCCAAGAACTACAAGAGCAGCAGACTCAAACCGATCAACAAATAAGCAAGCTCAATCAATATTTACAAGATCATGACACCCAAGTATTCGGCCAACAATTTACTGACACTTGGCAAAACGTACTGGATGAACTCGCACTGCTGCCACAGCAGCGCAGCCAAATTTTAGCGCTGCAAATTTCCGCCGACCAAGCTATTGAGTTTTATAGCCAGCTCAACGCCAAGCTGATAAACGCCACCCTAACCCTGACTCAAATAGAGGCCAGCGCACAAATTTCAAACATCGCTGCTGCCTACACCCAAGCTCTGCACGCCTCAGAAAACGCAGGAACTGAGCGCGCCATTCTCAGCGCCGTCTTTAGCAGCAAAGAGCTTTCATTTGACAACTTACGTGCTGTGTTGCGTCTGATGGCGCAGCAGGCTTTGCACACCAAACAATTCATCGAGCGTGCCAACGCTGAACAACAGCTCTATATCGAGCAAAAACTAAGTCAGCCCGTCATTCTGCAGGTAGAGCAAGCGCGCGAACAGGCTATCCAAAGCGCAAATACTGGTGTATTCGTTACTGAGACGGCGGATTGGTTTGCAATGTCTACTGAAAAAATTAATATCTTGCATGAAATTGCCCACTATTTCAGCCAAGAACTCGGCAAGCACACCACAGCTTTATTACACACAACCCAACAGCAATTTATTTTCACGCTCATTATGTGTCTGGCTATTTTCTTCAGTGCTGGCTTATTTTCTTACTGGCTGTCACGCCAACTGGTACAACAAATTCACTGCCTGCAAAGCAGCATCGAAAATATTGAACAACAAAACAACCTGAGTTTGCGCGCACCCGTTAATTCAACGGATGAAATTGGCCGCACCAGTCAGATTTTCAACCAGATGCTAGAAAAATTTCAAACCACTATTAAACAAATGCACCAATCGGCTCTACAGGTTGCTTCCACGGCTGAGGAGTTATCCGCCACTACCGTGCAAACCAATCAAGGCATGTTACAAAACCGTCAGGAAACCGAGCTTACTGTGGTCGCCATGAACCAGATGTCAGCCAATGTGCAGGAAGTTGCACAAAATACAGCACAAGCAGCACTCGCCGCACAAGAAGTCGAAGAACAAAGCCAAGCTAGCAACAAGGTCAGTCATGATGCCTTAGATAACATCAGCAATTTAGAACAAGAAATTAAAAACGCAGAGCAAGTAGTGCGCGGTCTAGCTAAGAGTAGCCAAAAAATTAGTACCGTGATGGATGTTATTCGTGGTATCGCCGAACAAACCAATCTCTTAGCACTTAACGCTGCGATTGAAGCAGCCCGTGCAGGCGAGGCAGGCCGAGGCTTTGCCGTGGTCGCCTCAGAAGTGCGCTCCCTTGCCAACAGCACCCATGAGTCGACTTTGGAAATTCAAAACCTTATTAACAGTCTACAAAGCGGTGTCACTGAGGCCGTGGAAGTGATGCAGCAGGCCAGTAATCATGCCCTTTATAGTGTCGAGCTGGTAGAAAATTCTGTGCAGCTGCAAAACAATGCCGCGCAAAACCTCATCACCGTAACCACCATGAATGCACAGATCGCTACCGCCACCGAGCAGCAGCGTGCCGTCACTGAAGAAATCAACCACAACATCGTCAGTATCGGTCAGGTGACTGAGCAAACAGCGACTAGCACCGAGCAAGTCGCCATCGCCAGCGAAGACTTAGCCAAACTAGCCAGTCAAATGCAAGCCATGGTGGAAAGGTTTAAGGTGTAAAGAAAGATGCGTGCCAGCTCACGCATCTTCCACCAGTAACACAATTAAGTCTTTTGGCCCATGAGCGCCATAGGCTAAGACTTGTTCGATATCAGCAGTTTTTGAAGGGCCAGAAATTAACAGTAAATTGCTTGGCATGGGTTTGGGCCAGTGCTGTTGGGCTTGATAGAGGTTATCATAAATCTGGCTGGCTTTAAGTAGCGCAATATGCAGCGGTGGCACTAGGCTCATTAGGCGTGGTTCGGCTGGGCTGGGTTGTACTACCAAGGTTCCTGTAGCGGCAATCCCTGCAAGCGTGCCGGTCAAACTGGCCGGTACTTCATCAAAAAGTTCACGCTTCCACTCTTCAATGGGGCGGTCATAAGCCAAGAGTTTTAAGGCTGAATCTTCATTTTCACAGTAATTAGCCAGCGCTTTGCCATGGGCTGTGGTTGGAGCAACTAATAGCTTGTTAATGGCTCGTTCGGCTAAAAGCTTGCACACCAGTGCAGGCCAAGCTTGGCTTGATGTTAGATGCACTTCGCTGTGTACTGCAGTCATTAATTCTTTTAAACGGGTGATTCTTTCTTCTGGTTTATAGCGCCAAGGTTTATCCACTAAGCTAGCGTCAAAAGGGTTGGCTAGCGGTTGAGTGCCTTCTAAACTTTGGCGTAGGCTGGCTAGAATTTTATCCCGTGCACTCATGATTTTTTCTCCAAATGCTTTTTTGCCAACTCATGCAAGCTACATTTTGCGGGCCTAGGGGCGCTGTGATTTTGTGTCCAAGCACCTAGCTTGTTGGGTGTGAATTTGCCTAGGCGTGTAGCTAAGAAAGTGCCGGTTTTATACAGCAACGGCTGGCTATTAAAGTATTGCCACCCTTTCCACAGTAAGCGTTCTTTGGCGGAATAACGGCTGCCCTGCCCAGCCATTATCTGGGGTTGCTGCTTGGGTGATTTAACGTTTTCTTCACGCAGGCGGCGTAACAAAGCAGGAATGGGGATTTTCACTGGGCAGACTTCACCACAAGCACCGCACAAAGAAGAGGCTGAAGGGTGGTCTGGCGTGTTTTCCAAACCTAAAAGATGTGGCGAAATAATTTTACCTATGGGGCCAGGGTAAACCGTGCCGTAAGCTTGCCCACCAATGCGTGTATAAACAGGACAATGGTTCATACAAGCACCGCAACGAATGCAATTCAGTGTTTGCCTTAATTCACTGTCTGCAAAGGCTTGGCTACGGCCATTATCCAGCAACACTAGATGGACTTCTTCTGGGCCATCAAGCTCATCTGGCTGGCGTGGTGCAGAAATCATATTTACATAGGTGGTAATGCCTTGCCCTAATGCAGAGCGAGTGAGTAGTGACAAGAGCGGCACTGTGTCTTGCAAGTTGGCAACCACTTTTTCAATACCTGTTACGGCAATGTGTACGGGCGGAACCGTGGTAGACATGCGGCCATTGCCTTCGTTTTCCACCAACAACAAAGTGCCTGTTTCTGCTACAGCAAAGTTAACCCCTGAAATACCAATATCCGCCTGAAAGAATTTTTCTCTTAAAATACTGCGTGCTGACTGAATCAAGCTGTCCACATCATCGGTATAGGGTAGCGCTAAACGGCTTTCGAAAAGCTTACCCACCTGCTGCGCATTTTTATGAATCGCTGGCATTATAATGTGCGTGGGTTTTTCATTATCTAGCTGAATAATGTATTCGCCCATATCTGATTCAAGCGCTTCAATGCCGTGTTCAGTCAAGTATTCATTCATGGCCATTTCTTCACTGACCATGGATTTACCTTTAATCACCTGCTTGGCATTGCGGGCTTGAGCAATGTTTAAAACAATGGCATTGGCTTCTTCGGTGGTGCTGGCCCAGTGCACTTGAATACCCTGCTTGGTTAAATTGCTTTCCAGTTGCTCCAGCAAATCGGGTAGTTGCGATAAAGCACTGGCTTTAATTTTATTGCCCAGTTCACGCAGGTTTTCACGCTCATCCTCATCGGGCATGGAAATAATGCGTTTGCTAATTAAAGAGTCCATGGCGCTGCGCATATTAGTACGCAGTTGCTGATCTTTTAACGACAGGCGTGCGTTAGCTTTAAGGTTGCGCGCAGTGACATCGACGGCGTGGATACGTTGGTCACTCATGCCCTCGGCTCCTGTTTAGACTGGGTGCGTTGCCATAAAAAACTGGCTAGGTGCTGACCTAGTAATGGAATGTTTTGTTTTTCAAAGGCGCCATTAATATTCAATAAACAACCGCTGTCGGCGCTCACCACCTGCTGTGCACCACTTGCTTGTATGGCTTGGGTTTTATCCGCCACCATAGCACCTGAGATATCAGGCATACGCACCGAAAAAGTACCGCCAAAACCGCAGCATTCGCTTTCATGATCGTGGTCCACGCGCTCTACATGGCTTAACTGAGCAAGTAAGGCACGGGCATGCACATGGGTATTCATTTCACGACGGGCAGAACAGGATGTATGCAGCGCTACTTGCAGCGGCTCGCCTTGATCAGCCAGCTGCACCTTGCAGACATGCAGTAAAAATTCGGCCAACTCATAGGTGCGCTCGGCTAAATTCTGCACTTTAGCCAGTGTTTCAGGTTCATCTTTAAAGAGGTCAGGATAGTGCTCACGGAACATGCCTGCGCAAGAGCCAGACGTGACCACCACTGGCCAACCTCCTTTAAACAAGTCAATCTGAGCGCGCGCTACTTCCCGTGCCTGTTCCGTGTAACCTGAGGTGTAGGCGGGTTGCCCGCAGCAGCTTTGCCCCTGCGGAAAATCAACGTTAATGCCTTCGCGCTCTAGTAAGTGGATCGCATCCATACCGGCTTCAGGAAAAAACAAGTCCACCACACAGGTACCAAATAAGTACACCGTTCGCGGCTTGCTGGTTGGGTAGTCCCGTGCGGTTTTACGTGGTGGGGCAACACGGGTTTCTTGCGGTGCGGCGTTATAAAATAGATCGCTCATAGAAAGCTCCGCAGTCTGAGTATAAAATTTAAAGGGTATACAACCTAGGGGA
Organism: Thiopseudomonas acetoxidans; assembly: GCF_030362935.1. Classification (NCBI taxonomy): domain Bacteria; kingdom Pseudomonadati; phylum Pseudomonadota; class Gammaproteobacteria; order Pseudomonadales; family Pseudomonadaceae; genus Thiopseudomonas; species Thiopseudomonas acetoxidans. The sequence continues at coordinate 225,772 of NZ_JAUCDY010000001.1, read as the reverse complement.
AGAGCATACATCAGCCAAAAGCTTTGTAGAGGTCGCTATGACTATAGTGTAACGCCATGTGTTAGAGCGGTAGCTCACGCTGAAGGCAGTACTAGGGTTGTTCAAGCCAGATAAGGCTAGCAAAACGCCCTGTAGTGGGTTGGCGGCGAAAGGAATAAAACCGCTTGTCGGTAAGCGTACAAAACCCACCACCGTACACTTCGGTAACACCGGATTCACTCAAACGAATACGCGCCAACTGGTATAAATCAGCCATCCAATGTCCGGCTCGTTTGCTAGGTATAAACGCCTGCTCGGCTTGCTGGTGCTGGACTACAAACGCCTCGCGCACTTCAGGCCCAACTTCATACACCTGCGGGCCAATGGCCGGCCCTAACCAAACCGTAATATGTTGCGGCGGTGTTTGCATGGCCGCGATAGTGTTTTCCAATACGCCCGCCACCAAGCTGCGCCAGCCGGCATGGGCAGCCGCAACACAGCTCCCATCTTGCGCAGCAAAGAGAACAGGTAAGCAATCAGCCGTCATAATGGCACAGGCTATGCCAGGCTCACGGGTGAAGCTTGCATCGGCCTGTAACTGCTGACCGACTTGCGCCTGCACTACATTTACTCCGTGCACCTGTTCCAACCACACCGGCGTGCACTCCAGCGTTTGCGCCAGCCAAGTTCTATTGCGCTGCACGGACGCCAGTTCATCACCCACATGATCGCCCAAGTTAAAATGGGCGAAATCGCCTTGGCTATTACCAAAACTAGCAGTGGTAACACAGGCTCGTACATTGGCCGCTACGGGCCAATCGGGGCAAATCCAATCTGTCGGCCATGACGCTATGCGACTCATCCAATAAAAGCCTCATCATTCTGGCGCAATAACTGCAACAGCCAGCTGATATCGTCTGGCAAAGGGGCTTCCCATTTCATGGATGTGCCGTTGAGGGGATGTTTTAACTCTAAAAAGCGCGCATGTAAGGCTTGGCGTGGAAAAGCTCTTAGCTCTTCAACCAAGGTTGGGTTCGCTGCTGTAGGAATACGAAAACGCCCGCCGTACAAAGGATCACCAACTAAAGGAAAACCTACATGCGTCATGTGCACACGAATCTGATGGGTACGTCCCGTTTCTAATTGCACCCGCACATGGGTATGAGCGCGAAAACGTTGCAATACTCGATAATGTGACACTGCTGGCTTACCCGAAGCTACCACTGCCATCCGCTGACGCTGATGCGGATCACGACCTATAGCAGCCTCGATAGTAGCTCCAGAGGTAACCACCCCTACCACTATCGCCTCATAGGTGCGTCCAACGGTGCGCGCCTGTAATTGTTCTACCAGACTGGTATGCGCAATGAGGGTTTTCGCAACCACCATCACCCCAGTTGTGTCTTTATCTAAACGGTGCACAATACCAGCGCGCGGAACTTCACGCAGCTGTGGTGCATGATGCAACAGTCCGTTCAGTAGCGTCCCCGTAGCATGACCTGCAGCGGGATGCACCACTAAACCGGCAGGCTTGTTAATTACTAACAGGTGTTCGTCCTCGAAAATAATATCCAAATCCATGGGTTGCGCGTGCCATTCGCCTTGCTCTGCTGGCTCGGCTACCAACTTCAGCATGGCACCACTATAGACGGTATCGCGCGGGCGCAACGTCTGTCCATCCACAGTTAAGCGTCCCTCTTTGATCCAGGCCGTTAGCCTAGATCGAGAATGTTCAGTAAAAACTTGCGCGGCAATCTGATCCAAGCGTTGCCCACCTAATTCAGTCGGAATTTCAGCGCAAAGCTCGATGGTTTTTGTCGTATTTTTTGGCATACTCTTTTATATCACTATAGTTGTGCTTTAGTTACAATGGCCGCTTGTGCTTAAATGAGCAACCCGAGCAAGGATTCTAACAAGGCTCTAGCTTGGTGTGCCAACAATATGCACAAGCAGTGCTTGAACATTATTTTGTGCAGCGAGTCAGACGTTTCAAGAATGAGTCTCGCACACACCCTAACCTCAATAGGCAAAAACAATATGCGTGTAAAACACCTGTTTTTTTTAGTATGTTTTAGTTTGTTAACTGCTTGCTCAAGCAAAAAAAATGTTGTTGATGAAGACCTCACTGAGCATCAACTCTATGAGCAAGCACAGCGCAGTTTAGACAAAAGAAACTATTCAACCGCTATCAGCAAGTTACGCGCACTAGAATCACGCTTTCCTTTTGGTCGTTACGCTGAACAAGCACAGCTTGAGTTAATTTACGCTAACTACCAATTTCGCGACTACGACGCACTAGAAGCCGCTGCTGACCGTTTTGTGCGTCTGCACCCACAACACCCTAACGTTGACTATGCTTACTATATGAAGGGTTTAGCTGCCTTTGATCAAGATCGCAGCTTTCTTGCACGCTACCTACCCCTTGATATGACCCAGCGCGATCCGGGTGCAACACGTGATTCTTACAATGAATTTTCCAAGTTGCTGAACCGCTTTCCTGAAAGCCGTTACGCCCCCGACGCAAAACAACGTATGATCTATGCGCGCAACCTGCTAGCCGATTATGAAGTGCACGTTGCTAGTTATTACATTAAGCGCCAAGCACATGTGGCCGCGCTTAATCGTGGACGCTATATAGTAGAAAACTTTCAAGGCTCACCCGCAGTCGCAGACGGCCTAGCTATTATGGTGCAAAGCTACCAGACCTTGGGTTTTGATGATTTGGCCGACAAAAGCTTAGCCGTGTTAATGCTCAACCACCCAGAGCATTCAAGCTTAGTAACCGGTGAATTCGTTCCACAGTTTAAAGAAACTGCTTCCAAGTCATGGCTTAGTCAAGCCAGTCTAGGCTTATTGGATAAGAACAGAAATGCTGAACCACCGCAGGCTTCTCAAGCGAATAAAGAAATGCAGCGCCAATTCAAAGACGCCCAAGAGAGTATTCCTAAAGAAATTAAAGCCAATAAATAAAAACTGTTGCTGAGGGATTGGTTAAATAATGCCGCTCACTTCCCTATAAACGGTTTTACCTAGAGTTCTTGCATGCATTTCCCAGAAGCGTCGATTGATAACCTCAATCGACGCTTCTGTTTTTACAGTCTTACAACCTAGCGTGTCGCTTAGTGCTGATGACCGCCTTCACCATGCGCATGGCCGTGCTCAATCTCTTCTGCACTGGCCTCACGCACATCTTTCACTTCCACCTCAAAGCTGAGACGCTGCCCGGCTAACGGATGATTGCCATCCACTGTTACGTCGTCACCCTCAATGTCCCGTATGGTGACTATCTGCATACCACCGTCTGGAGCTGAGGCGTGAAACTGCATGCCCACCTGCAATTCTTCAACGCCTTCGAACATGCTGCGGCTTAATGTCGCAACCAGTTCAGTAATGTACTCGCCATAAGCCTGCTCTGGCTCAACGATTACAGACAAGGCATCACCCACTTTCTTACCCACTAAAGCTTGCTCTAAGCCGGGAATAATATTGGCTGCGCCATGTAAATATACAAGAGGCTGCACACCTTCTGAACTATCAAGGACTTCGCCCTCATCGTTACGTAAAGTGTAGTCGATAGCCACGACGGTATTGTCGGCGATAAGCATAAATTTAGACCTTTTACTGTTTATGAATGAACGGGCAGTGTACCTACTGATTTATGCAAATGCGACTTAAGAATAAATGACTAAAACATATCTTTCCCTACCATGTAGCACAACTTTAAATAGGCCTATTATTTTTCAGGTCAATCTACCGTTTTATAAAAACTACGGGCTGTCGTAACTGGATAAGCAGCCAAATTTTTCAAGGGGAAATACATGTCAGACAGAAACATCCTAGTTATTAATAGCGGAAGCTCATCGATTAAGTTTGCTTTGGTCAACGAAGACCAAGATGAATTTCTCCTTGAAGGACTTGCAGAGTGCATTGGTTTTCCTGAAGCCGTTGTTAATTGGAAAGAAAACGGTGTAAAGAAAAGCATGAATCTTAATGGCGCAGACCATGCCGGCGCACTGGCCAAAATCTTACCTGTCGTGCAAGAAGTTTCTCATGGCAAACTAACAGGCATTGGTCACCGTGTCGTTCACGGCAGTGCTCACGTCACCAAAGCATCACTGCTTACCCCAGAGGTCATTAAAGTAATTGAAGAAGCCGCTGCACTAGCTCCCCTGCACAACCCGCCCGGCCTAATGGGCATTGAAGCTTCTTTGGCTGTTTACCCAGAACTGCCTCAGGTTGGAGTATTTGATACGGCATTCCACCAAACCATGCCGGAATACGCCTACCGTTACGCGATCCCAGAATACCTCTACACAGAGCACCATATCCGCCGCTATGGCTTCCACGGCACAAGCCATCTGTATGTCAGCCGCAAGGGCGCAGAAATGGCTGGTCTTCCTGTTGATGACAGTTGCTGGCTCGTTGCCCACCTAGGTAACGGCTGCTCAACTACCGCCGTAGTTAACGGTGAAAGCCGTGATACCTCTATGGGCTTAACCCCACTAGAAGGTCTAGTGATGGGTACCCGTAGTGGCGATGTAGATCCTAGCTTGCAAATTCACCTGCACCGCACTTTCGGCTGGACCGCACAAGAAGTAGAAACCATGCTAACCAAGCAAAGCGGTTTGTTAGGCGTTTCAGGTTTGTCTAACGACATGCGCACCCTGATCGAAGCCAGCGAGCAAGGTCATGAGCGTGCTGCGCTAGCTATTGAGATTTTCTGCTACCGTCTGGCTAAGTCATTAGCCGCACTCTCTTGTGCGCTGCCTAAGCTTGATGGTTTACTCTTTACTGGCGGTATTGGCGAAAATGCCAGCTTAATCCGCCGTAAAACGCTGGATCATATGCGTATATTTAATTTCAAGCTCGATGACGCTGCTAACCAAGCCTGCACACGCGGAGCTGCCGGTAAAATCAGCCTCGATGGTCACCCATTGGTCATGGTAGTTCCTACTAACGAAGAACGCCAAATTGCCAATGAAACCCTCGAGCTCATCGACGCAATCGCTAAATAGGACGTTTAAATGCATACTTTTTTACTGTCTCCAACAGGTTTTGGCGTAGGTCTTACTTCCGTCAGCTTAGGTATTGTTCAAGCCTTGCTCAGCTCAGGCATCAAAGTGGGCTTTTTAAAGCCCATCGCCCAGCCACACCCAAGCGAAAGCGGGCCCGAACGCGCCAGCGAGTTAATGATGCGCGTGCACGGCACACAACAGCCCCAACCTTTAGCGCTCTCTCATGTTGAGCACATGGTGGGCAACGGTCTTATTGATGAATTAATGGAAGAAATCGTCAGCATGCACCAGAGCATGCTGTCACAATATGACGTTATTATCGTCGAGGGCATGACTCCTTCACGACAAGCCAACTATGTTGAGCGCATTAACGCCAGTCTTGCGAAAACACTTGACGCTGAGGTCATTTTGGTCAGCGCCCAGCAAAGCGACAATCTAGATGAAATATCTGACCGCATCGAATCTCAAGCACAGCTGTTTGGCGGCACCAAAGACCCTAAAGTCTTAGGTGTCGTAATCAACAAGGTAACCAACCCTTCGCTAAATGGTTTTGCCGAGAAACTCAAAAGCCATTTGCCTGCCTTACGTAAAGGCGATTTACATTTAATCGGCTGCATTCCTGCGAAAGAAGAACTCAATGCTCCACGCACAGCTGACTACGCAAAGTTCTTAAAGGCCAGCCTATTAAACTCAGGTGAAATTGAGCAACGCCGTGTGCAGAAAGTTATTCTATGTTCACGCACTGTAGCCAACATTGTGCCCTTGCTACAGCCCGGCGTTTTAGTAGTTGTGCCCGGTGATCGTGACGACATTATTCTGGCCGCTAGCCTAGCAGAAATGAACGGCATTCCTTTGGCCGGCCTGATACTTACCGGCGGTTACGAACCCAACAAAAGCATTATGGAAATGGGTAAAAGCGCACTTAAAGGTGGCCTGCCTGTTATGTGGGTGACTACCGGCTCTTACGATACTGCTTACCAAGTTACTCGCCTGCCACGCGCCATCCCGGAAAACGATCTGGAGCGTGCAAAAACAACCAGCGAACACATTACAGCCCATCTTGATAAAAACTGGCTCGTCACACGCTGCAGCACAGTTCGTCAAGCATTGCTGTCACCGCCAGCATTCCGCTATCAGCTGGTGAAACGCGCCCAAGCAGCGGCTAAGCGCATTGTTCTGCCTGAAGGTAACGAGCCGCGCACAATTCAGGCAGCCGCAATCTGCCAAGAGCGCGGTATCGCAAACTGCGTACTGATTGCCAAGCGCGAAGAAGTAGAAGCGATTGCTAAAGCACAGGGCATTACTTTACCTGCAGGCTTAGAAATTATTGACCCTGATAGCGTACGTGAGAAATACGTTTCGCCCATGGTGGAGTTGCGTAAATCGCGCGGTGTAACCACCGAGCAAGCACGTGAGTTTTTGGGGGATACCGTTGTATTAGGCACCATGATGCTAGCCGAAGACGATGTGGACGGTTTAGTTTCCGGTGCTGTGCACACCACGGCCGACACGATTCGCCCCGCACTACAACTCATCAAAACAGCTCCAGAATTCAGCCTAGTGTCATCTGTATTCTTTATGCTGCTGCCTGATCAGGTTGTGGTGTATGCAGACTGTGCCGTAAACCCAGATCCGAACGCTGAGCAATTAGCAGAAATTGCACTGCAGAGTGCTGCATCTGCTGCGGCTTTTGGTATTGAGCCAAAAATTGCCATGATCAGCTACTCAACCGGCAGTTCTGGTACGGGTGACCATGTAGAGAAAGTACGTGAAGCCACCCGTATTGCCAAAGAGCGTGCGCCACACTTGGCGATTGACGGTCCTTTGCAATATGACGCGGCTAGCGTTGAAAGTATTGGCCGCTCTAAGGCTCCAGACAGTGCTGTTGCCGGTCGCGCGACTGTATTCATCTTCCCTGACTTGAATACAGGTAACACGACATACAAAGCGGTACAGCGTAGCGCCAACGTGATCAGCGTGGGTCCAATGCTGCAAGGTCTGCGCAAGCCCGTTAACGATCTGTCTCGTGGTGCTTTGGTTGAAGACATTGTCTTTACTATCGCCCTGACAGCTATTCAGGCAGCCAGCCAAGACTAATAGGTCTATATCATGCGTTTGGTCACCTGCTTAACCCTAAGCAGGTGACCAACAAGCCAGCAACAAAGGCTTGCACTTCACCTTAAAAAGCTTAACCATTACGCAATACTCATTACGGAATTGCTGCATGTTAAGTTTCTTACCTGCTCTTCTTCGCGGCATTATTGCCAGCTTGATCATGGCACTCAACACCCTATTTTTGTGTTGGCCATTATTCATCCTTGCCCTGTTTAAACTTGCACTACCCTTCCCACCAATTCAGCGCGCATTACGCTTTGGCATGCATTGGATTGCCGAAACCTGGATCGCGGTAAATGGCTTTTGGATAAGACTCGTACAACGTATTGAATGGGATGTGCAGGGTTTGGATTCGCTGGATAAACAGCACTCTTGGCTCGTGACCAGCAACCATCAAAGCTGGGTGGATATTCTGGCTTTGCAGTATCAGTTCAATCACCGTCTGCCCTTATTGAAGTTTTTCCTCAAGAAAGAACTCATCTGGGTGCCTGTGATCGGCCTGTGCTGGTGGGCGCTAGAATTTCCATTCATGAAACGCTACAGCAAAGAGTATCTAGCCAAACACCCGGAAAAACAAGGCCAAGACCTAGCCACCACGCGCAAAGCCTGTGAGCGTTACAAAACCAATCCTGTTTCGGTATTTAACTTTTTGGAAGGCACGCGTTTTACCCCGAGTAAACACACACAACAACAATCGCCTTACCAGCACCTGCTCAAGCCCAAGGCAGGTGGCATTGCTTTTGTGTTAGATGCTATGGGCGAACAACTGCACGGCCTAGTTAACGTCACCCTGTACTACCCACAAGGCCGCCCAACTCTTTGGTGCTTACTGTCTGGACGCCTCAAAAAAATCATCATGCGCGTGGAAATCATGCCAATCCCCCAGCAGTTTATTGGTCACGACTACAGCAGCGATGAAGCCTATCGCCAAGCCTTTCAAGCTTGGGTAAATGAGCTGTGGCAGGCTAAGGATGAGCAATTAGACGAGCTGGTGAGGTTAGACAAACAATAAACAGGCAACCCTTAATCATGGCTTAGGGACTGTTAGACCTATACACCAGCGCTTACTTGCTCGCCAACCCTGCCAGCACCTCTCTAAAGCTATTTAATCCCGCTTCTAGGTTTTCAATGATCTCTTCTGCTAGGTCATCAGGCTCTGGCAGATTATCTAAATCCGTTAAACTTTTATCCTTTAACCAAAATATATCCAAGCTGGTTTTATCACGCGCGATCAGTTCTTCATAACTGTATTTACGCCAACGGCCATCGGGGTTGTTTTCTTCATGCCACGTTTCAGTGCGTGCATGGATATTTTCAGGCTTATAACACGCAATAAAATCGGTTAAATCTTCATAACGCATCGGCGAGCGCTTGAGCGTGTGGTGAATATTGGTGCGGTAATCGTAGAACCAAACCTCTTTTGTCCAAGGCTCTGGGCTGGCGGGTTGGTTATCAAAAAACAACACGTTAGCTTTTACACCTTGCGCATAAAAAATACCTGTCGGCAGGCGCAAAATAGTATGCAGCTTGGTGTTTTCTAAAAGCTTTCTACGGATAGTTTCGCCCGCACCGCCTTCAAACAACACGTTATCAGGCACGACTACGGCGGCTTTGCCTGTGGTTTTTAACATACTGCGAATATGCTGCACAAAATTAAGCTGCTTGTTTGAGGTGGTTGCCCAAAAGTCTTGGCGGTTATAAGTGAGGTCTTCGATTTCTTGCTCGCCTTCTTCATTGGTAAAACTCATCGAGCTTTTCTTACCAAAAGGCGGGTTGGCCAATACATAATCGACACTGATCGGGCTAGGCGCTATCAACGCATCATTAGGGGAAACTAAACTTTCACCATCAATCTCGCCGATGTTATGCAAAAACATATTCATCAAGCACAGGCGGCGCGTGTTGGCGACAATTTCATTGCCATGAAACGTCTGGTGCTTTAAAAAATGCTTTTGTTCTTTATCGAGCTGATAATTTTTTGCATCACTTAAAAAATCATACGCCGCTAAAAAGAAACCACCGGTACCGCAAGCAGGGTCGGCGATGGTTTTATTTGGCTCTGGGCGCACACATTCCACCATGGCGCGAATTAAAGAGCGCGGCGTAAAATACTGTCCCGCACCCGATTTTGTATCTTCGGCGTTACGCTCTAAAATGCCTTCATAAATATCGCCCTTAACATCAGCACCCATCACCAGCCAACTGGTGCTGTTAATCATGTCGATTAAGCGAAACAGCTTGGCGGGATCTTGAATCTTATTTTGTGCTTTGGTGAATATTTGCCCCAACATACCTTGGCGCTTGCCCAGCTCGCGCAAAATTTCCACATACAGCACTTCTAGCTCGGCGCCTTTTTTGCTGGTTAGCGCTTGCCAGTTATAACGCGCAGGTATGCCCACATCGCGGTTATAAGGCGGCTTGCTGTATTCATCCGCCATTTTCAAAAAGATAAGGTAAGTAAGCTGCTCTAAATAATCGCCATAGCCCACGCCGTCATCACGCAAAGTGGTGCAAAAACTCCAAACACGGGAAACGATAGAGGCGGTGTTCATGTCAAAATCTCTTGGTTAGTTCTACAAATAGGTTAAAGGCAAAGCGACTAAATTTTCTGCCAACCAAAGCTTTTGCGGATATTGGTTAATTAATGTTCCATGAGCAATAGTTAACTCGTCGGCAGGTAGGTGATTGCGCAATACATCAAACGCTTTAGCCATTTTTTTAGTTGGGTTGGCAGTACTTTTTATTTCAATAGGGTACAAAGTGCGCCCATCTTCAATAATTAAATCAATTTCTTTCTGATCGTTATCGCGATAAAAGTAAAGCGGGGGTTCTTTTCCTTGATGGTAAAAAGACTTGATAATCTCGCTTACCACAAAGGTTTCAAAAAACTGCCCGCTTTTTGCTCCTTGCTGTATTGTTTCAGGTGTTAACCATTTCGTCAGCCACGCCATTAAGCCGGTGTCTAGCATATAAACCTTGGGCGTTTTAATGGCGCGTTTAAGGTGATTATTGGCATAAGGCTGCAACAAATAAATAATGCCCGATGTTTGTAAAATATTGACCCAGCGCTTGATGGTATCCACCGATACGCCGACATCCTGCGCTACTTTATTGTAATTAAGCAGCTCGCCACTGCGTGCGGCAATGGCCACCATAAAGCGGGTGAAATCTAAACTGCTGCTAACATTGGCTATGTGCCTCACATCACGCTCAATGTAAGTGGCAACGTAAGACGCATAGTAAGTGTGCCAATCAGTTTCTTGCTGATACAACCTTGGCATATAGCCTTGGTGAATGGTTTGCCACAGCGCATCGACTTTAAGCGGGCATTGCTCGCGTTGCTGCAAATACGCGGCACTAGGAATAAAAGGCAAAGCAAAATCGTTTTGTTCTATTTCCCGTAAAGATAAGCCCGACAACTTTAAAATGGCCACACGCCCCGCCAAGGTTTCACTCACATTTTGCATTAGCTCAAACGCTTGCGAACCCGACAGCAAAAACTGGCCATTTCGCTGTTGCTTATCTATGGCTAATTTTAAGAGCGAGAACAATTCTGGGGCATATTGCACCTCATCCAAAATGACGTTCTCGGGATAGTTTAATAAAAATAACTGCGGCTCTTGCTTAGCTTGAGCAAGCAACAAAGGGTCATCAAAACTGACATACACATAATCTTGAGCGACATGCTGCAACAAGGTCGACTTGCCCACTTGCCTAGGGCCAGTCACCAAAACCGCAGGGAATTGCTGCATCAAAGTACGAAGCCTGTTGTGCAAATGACGAGGAATATACATAATAAATTGCGTGTGATTTACGATAGCATCTTAATATAAACGAAGTATGTGTGGCGCGTCTAGTGAAAGACTGAATTTATACACCAAGTGACGAAAAGCGTAACTTAATGTGCAATTTAGCGCTTGGCAGCTGTGCACTTCAGATGAAAAACCTGGATGTGTAAATCACACTTATAAAAATAAAGCCAATTTTGTAAAGTGTGTTTTACAACAAGCCTAGGCTATTCGCCTCTATTAACCGCCAGCACCTGCTTGCCGAGTTGGGTTAAACGGTATTTTTGAGTTGGGCTGCGTGGTGAATCGGGTTGGGTCATTTCGATTAGCTCTTTTAAAAACTCGCCAATGCGGCGGTTACGATAATGGCGGCTCACTGAATTATTCAAAATAATCTGAATCTAGCGAGGGTACTCTTAAAATGCGTGATGTTACGCCCACTTCGGTGTCCATCATCAAATTCACTAAACGCTCACCATCAATTAATACAATACCTTCAACAGACTTTGCAAAATCTAGCGCCTGCGCAGTAAAAGAAGAGGTGGTAATAAACACTCCTCGCTTGGCTTTTTGACCCGCTAACGCACCATAAAAAGCTTGCAGCTCTGGACGACCCACCGTGCCTTGCCAGCGTTTTGCCTGTACATACACTTTTTCTAAACCCAGCTTATCTAAAGAAATAACACCATCAATACCTGCATCACCACTACCGCCAACGCGTTGTAAATCTTGTCGGCTAATGCCGTAGCCCAAACCATGCAACACATCTAAAACAATGACTTCAAAACGACTGGGCGTGACGGCTAGCAACATTTCTAATAATTCGCCTGCGGTGGCTTGTCGCAATGCTTGCAAAGCTTGCTCTAATTGATCGTCAGGGCTGGCATTGGCATGTATTTCATCTGTAGCAACCATTTTGCTAAATTTTGACGCTATGGGGGCATCAAGATTGCTGCTAGCAATACGTTGAATTTCAGCCTCGGCAATAACACTGGAATGCTTACTTGCATAAACTGCGCCTTCATTCGTTAATTGCCACAAACCACGGCGGGGGCTAAAAGACAATCCTGCGCGCTTTAGTCGATCATGTGCCCAGCCGCAACGATTTTTGTAAACGGCCTGCCCGCTACTTAATAATTCTGAGCGCTGCTCTTGCGTTAATTGCAAATAATCCGCGGCCGCATCATGCACTTCAGCCGCGCGTAACCCTTCAGGATATTGCTGCAAAACCCGCAAGATAGGTTCAATAAACTGATCGTAAGTAGGAAGTGAGATATTCATAAAAACCTAAACTTTTTGTTTTGTTCGCTACAAGAATTTGCGTACCCAATATAATTAAACAGCAGTGCTGCACAACGTCTGGCCGTTTTCCTCTGCCACACCAATCACCACATAACCCCCACCAAGATTATGAAGATCGTTAGCAAAAGCAGACAGCGTATGCATGATGCTTCTAGGATGTGCTCACTTTTAATAGTGTAAATAAATGGAGCGTTCCATTTATTTTTACTCAATGATGAGATATCAAAACGGATCATCATCGCCAGCTTCAGACAGGGAGGAAAAATAGGAAAGACTCATATCATTTTCAAAGAATTGTTTCGCAGTTTTAGGTTCGAAAATAATTTTTTCATCTAAACCCCTCAAGATAGCTAGTATCCGATCCTTAGCTTGATTGCTTCCCAAATCGGGGGATACAACAAGCAATTTCAAATACTGACTCCTCTCAAGTGCTTGTCGAATAAGGTTATTGATATAGTCATCACTAAAACTATACCCTATGACAACGATAAAGCGTGCAGCTTCACTAAGCGAATACTTTCTAAGCTCATGTACATAAAAGAGATAAGGATCAATCGAACTCAATTTGGCAGTGGTTCCAAATATTAATTCTGTTTTTTTCTGTGGGCTATCGCAAAGTTTTAGTGCGCCACCATTATCTAGATCTCTAATCCAATCGATAGATCCGTGTAATTTATACAAGTATAAACCGACATCTGTGTTTGGATTAGAATCAAACTTCGCCGCTTCCCACCCACGAGAACTAGGATTAAAACCAAGTTCAATATTTATTCCTGTTCCAACTAATGCTCTTTCTACACAAATATCATAATTCAAGGTAAACACTCGAATAGCGCTGCCTATCTCCGAAGTCAAATCTTTAAATTTCTTAAAGTATTCTGCCTTGTCATAATTAGTGATATTGATCCAATCAAATAACCGATCACGTATTTTCTTATCCAGCTTTTCTATCTTGTTAAATTCTTCGCCAGCTACTTTTAGAAGGTGAATATTCCAACCACCAATAAATGGGTAAAGCTTATTTCTATGTTTTTGATTTATTTCAGACAAAACGCCAAGTAGTTCTTCAATCGTCGCAGATTGCTCTGCATAATCGCCCTCTAGACCTCGTTGATAAATAATCGAACTTTTAAGATAGTTATAAAGATCACGAAACTCAGAAAAATCTGTATCTTTTTTCCGAATATCTTCCTCAATATCAAGAGTCATCGCTTTAGCGTGTTTTATGCCAGCATCAACACTTGCTCCAGCGCCAAGAAGGAATAATAAAGAGTCTTCTCTCAATCCCATCTCATCCTCCTTATAAAAACCAAGGTGCAACAGAATCTGCGCTTACAATGCTCATGTCGCTGACATTTTCCAAGTGAGAGAACTCCTTCATAAATTTAGCTATTAACCGAGAATAAAGAATGGAAATAGGCAGGGCTTTCGAATTAAAACCGCGCCAGTTAGCGCCCGTCAAGTTTAGTATATCTTGAAGACATTCTTTCTTTGTTTCCCAATTTTCTTTTGACTCAATAAAGTCGATATATAAGGGCTCTGATATACGTTTGTTCAACACTTCTTTTCCATACTGCAACCCTTCAGGCCACACTAAAAACTCACTTCTCGAAAGTTGTATATATGAGCTTTCATAAGGTACACAGGTATTATGTGCGCTAAACCCAAGAAACTTATGCTTAGTGTTCATCCGTACGACAATCACTTCACATGTTTCTTTTTTTAACTCTGAAACAACGTCTTTAATAACGTCTATTTCCTTTCTACTAATTTTGTATGGTAGATGTAGTACAAGCGAGCTATATCGACCGCTCTCTTCACTCGACATAACCTGGCTTAAATTGTTTTTTAAACTCTCAAGATAAGATTCTTCATTATCAGACGTGGATAATGGTTTTATATATTTAAAATCACCACTTGAATCTAAACATACAGTATAAGCTGTATATTTTTTTATATTGCCATGCTCCATCTCTTGAACACTGCCAATTCCAAAAATCAAGCAGCTACTCTTCGCTGGCTTAACAAGCCATGGAGCTCCTCCGAGTTTACTAAAAATCTGCAACCCAATATTTGATATTGACCATTTTAATTTATTCTTTTCAAAAAACGTATCTTCAGTTACAACTTGGCAATAGGTATTATTCTTAAGAGCCATTAACTTAATATGCCCATAGGCATCAAAAGCTGAATCCACTCCTTTAAAGCCTCGCGGAAGAACAGCAACAAGCATAATTTTATCTTGTGGATATGATGATTTCAGCTTACAAACCTGATTTTCAATATCCAGAATAGACTGTTCATTAAACTTTGTTACCAAATGGTGTTCAACAATATCTTTATATATTGGTAAAGAAAACATTTCATCCAAGCCAGAAAACTGGCCAGGAAAAAGCTTCCCTGTCAACCCAGTATAAATATCTCTAGCAAGCGTTCTTGTTTGCTCCGAAAAAACAAATAAGTAACGAGGGTTAGCATCTAGGCGCCTGTAAGGGCCATTACTTTTTATCCCCATAAATTGAGATGTAGCGGTCTTTCCACCCCCTACAATATATGTTTTAACATCAAGCTTTTCTGCACTTAAGGTAGTAAATTTTGTGTTGAAATCTAGATCAGACTTGGAAAGTAGAGGGTATAAAGTTTCTTTTAAAAACCTATCAAGTATCTGTTTTTTATCTTTATAAAAGAAAACATTTGGCCGCCCCGATTTATCAAGCGAGTAGCTTCTAATTTGAGTTTTTTTGTTAAAAGGCTGCTCATCTTTAAGGCTAAACTTATGTTCAAGTAAAAAGCCAAACAACTTCTTAGATTTTAAATAGTACGGCCTTACAATGACCTCCGCATTACCTTCATCAAATCTTTCTACTATAAAGCAAACTTCCTTCAACCGGATTGCTTTTTCTGGGGTATAGTAATTAACATCGCTAGTGTTTGATCCCAAAACCAATAAAAGCTCTCTATATATCATATGAACAGCTAATATTGGATTTTCAGTATAATCAAATACATATGCTTCATAACCCTCCCTTTCCTCAAAAGAAATATCAAACAGATCCCACTGCACTGCTCCTTTGTGAGCAGGCAGTCTCGTACGGAAGCTTTCTTTTTCTTTGAAAGAAGAACTATCAGTTATTATTTTCCTATAAATAGTTCCACCTCTACTTTGTTGGAATAGTGAAACAAAGTTCAATTCAATTTCGTTCATTTCATTTTATTCCTCTGTCAAAATGAGCTTTCCCGAAAACGCTTTTTTAAGTATGGATTGTCGCAGTAGTTCTGCTTTGGCTAAAGCCCTTTCGATTTCTTTTTCGTTTTGTTCGATGATGGATAGTTTTTCTTCCAGCTGATTTACGATTTCTTTTTGTTCTGTGAACGAAGTCAATGGAATTGGGAAGTTGCTCAACACAGTTTTGTTGATAGAAGCAAGGTTGGTAGTTTGTTTGCCTCCACTTTCAAAATAGTCTCGCCCAAAGGAATTACCCCAATAAGAAATAAATTTCGCATGATATTTTTCATTCACGAATGGAGACGCACGAAACACGTGGTTTTGTGTTATGCATTGCGATACCTGACCTTCCCAAATCCAGCCTCTTCCGAGCTTATCTAAATCGCCACCTTCATTGAATAACACATCATTTATTTCTAACTGTAAACGTGGCAAGTCTACCATCTCTATATTCATAGACTTTATTTCGGATAAATCTAAATACCCACGCTGAACATTTGCCACACGTAAATAATTTACTTCTATTGGATCAGCTAGTTTACGATTTTTGCTAACAGACATTCCTGAGTTAATCGCTGCAATTTCAGCTAAACGAATATAGCTCCACTCCTTTGGAAGCTCAGGCAGAACCTCCAGCTCTTCAGCAGATATCCTACTTAGTGGCTTATGAATCGCTGGTTTGCTCGGCCTTTTCCCTTCTTTTCCTTTTTCTTCCCAGTCTTTGACTGCTTGTTTCCATTCTTCTAGTTGTTGCTGGTAGCGGGTTTCGCGTTCGGTTTGGATGCGGGCGAGGAGTTGTTCTGGAGTTTCGAGTTTGCTGGCGTTGTCTTTGCGCCATTGTTCGGTGAGTTTGCCTTCAAAGGCGTGTTTAAGCAGTGATTGGCGGTAGATTTTGAGTTGTTCTTGGGCGGTTTTTAGTGATGCAATGCCGCTGTCGAGTTCGGAGAAAAGTTCTTCGATTTTGGCGACGATACTTTCTTGTACATCGAGCGGCGCCAGATTAATAGGTATTTTCCGCAACGAAGCCTGTGTAAGCTTCAGCCTTGTTGTTCCATTGACTAAGCTGCGAAAGTCCGTTTGATTCAAGGAGTGCAATAAATATTTATTTAAGCACTTTCCTTTTTGTCCCTTTAAAACATGCGCGTGGTTATTTACCCAGCATTTTCCTGAAACAATATATGCTTTGTCTTTTGTAATATCTAAAAATGGTGCTCCATCTTCTCCTAAGAGCACATACTCCCCATCTTGCCTAAAATCATCAATCCAACCAACTTGCCCTGTCGCACCATAATATGGATAAATTCCGTCTCGCTTACTCCTTTCGGAAGCATTAATTGGTTTTCTGAGGCTGTTATGTATTTCTACAACTTCCTCTAGCGGATAAAGTGTCCAACCTTGCGGTAAATCCTTATTAACCACACCATCAGTCCCAAATTCACCTTTACTATTACTCAATTCTCTTTCCTATTTATCACTGGTGCTGATTTTGGCTTTGTTGTTAAGGGTATTTCGTGCTGCTACGTTAATAACTTCTTTCGTACCACGAGCGCGTATCGCAATATTTAAACAGTGTGATAAATGCTTAGTATCGCCAGTGCTTGCTGCCTGTGCTAGAAACTCTTGGATATCATCGTTGGTTTCTAAAAAATTAGCGGCATCAAATGATTTTGACTTCATAGATCTTACACCTGTCACGCCACCAGCTCCCGATTCATGACTTCAATTATCCAATCCATCTTGTCTCCAAATAATTGATACATGCGCCCTAGGCCGCCTTGGGCATCAAAGGGTGTGTTGTCGAGGTCTTCACGTTCAAAGTGCGTGGAGTCGGTAATGTGGTCGCGTATTAAACGCAGCCATGCCATTTGTTGTTCATTAAACTTTTCTCTATCGCCTGCGTGGTATTGCATGATCCAGCTTTGAAAGTTTTTGCGCACGGTGGCATCAAACGGCGTAATGCTGCTATCAATGCCACACACGCGGCGAATTAAGGCGACTAAAGCGGTTAGCTCGGCAACAGGCGTTGTGCCTTTATAGCTATCGAGGTGCGCATAGGCTTGCCACACACGCAAAGGTGCAAGTTTGGGGCGTTCTTGTTTGATTTGCTCTAACAAGGCTTTTATTTGTGTAAAGGTAACTTCGCTGCGCCGTGCGGGGGTATGGAAATAAATAGTTAACGCATCAATGGTGTTGGCGTGTTCGGCAAGGTAGTCGGCAAACTCTTGCGTGAGTGCTTGGGCGTTTTCTTCGGTATCGCCTGCCCATTCTGCCTTTACCAGCTCGTCTAAATCGTCATGCACCACGGTTTGTTCTTTATCACGGCGAATGGTGTCAATCAGCTCTATCAGCTCGCCGTTAAACACTTTAGCGACTTCGCCCACCAGTTCAGCTTGGGCTTTGTCGCGGTTAGCATCGCCAGGATCGGCGCCTTCGGGCAAGCCTGCAATGTCTAGGGCTTTGCGCTCTACATTGTCGCCGTCGATGGCGTTAAATAGCTCGCCAACAATGGTTAATAAAGGCACGCCGCCTGCTTTTTCGGCTATGCGGGCGCGTTCTTTGTCATCCAGTTGTTTATCGAGGCGCGCTAAGCGCCCAGCTAAAGACGACACGGTGTCGCTGTCGCTGGCGCCCATCATCACGCCCATGGCTAGGTCTTTCAGCGCCACACTGGGCTTGGTAATTAACGGGCGGCTGGCGGTTTTTATGGATTTGGTTACGCCGATGGCATCAACAATCACATAGTGGGTTTTAGCACTTTGTGCGGAGGGCGTGACTTTTTGCAGGTTATCTTTATCCAGCGTACGGGTGCCACGGCCTTTCATTTGTTCAAAATAATTTTTGCTTTTTACATCGCGCATAAACAGCAGGCATTCCAGCGCTTTAACATCGGTGCCGGTGGCAATCATATCAACGGTCACGGCAATGCGCGGGTAATAGTCGTTGCGTAACTGCGCCAGAATGGTGGCAGGGTCTTCACCTTTTTCTAATACCTTGCCTTCGGTATCGAGTTTGTCGTTGGCTACGCGATAGGTGACTTTTTTACAGAACTGGTTACTGCCACCAAACTCTTCACGAATAATTTGGATGATGTCATCGGCGTGGCTGTCGGTTTTGGCAAACACTAAGGTTTTGGGCACTTCTGCTCGGCCAGGAAACATTATCGGTAGCGAATTTTTAAAGGTGCGGATGACCGTGCGAATTTGGTCGGGGTTAACGATGTCGCGGTCAAGCTGCTTGGCGCTGTAAGCTTCGTCTTCGTCTTGGATTTCCCAACGCTTGCGCCGTGTGGTGCGTTCACGCTTTTCAACTTGCTGCTTGGCGGTAATGGTGCCGCCTTGTAGTGTTTTTTCTGTTTCGATAATAAAGACTTCGTTACCTACGTTGACGCCATCGGCCACGGCTTTTTCATGGCTGTATTCGCTGACGACGTTTTTACGGAAAAAACCGAACGTACGCGCATCGGGGGTGGCGGTTAAGCCAACGAGGTACGCATCAAAATATTCAATTACTTGTCGCCAGAGGTTGTAAATAGAGCGATGGCATTCGTCGATAATAATGACGTCAAAAAATTCGGGTGGAATTTTGGCGTTATACACCACGGGTAAAGGCTCTTTCGGCTTGGTGAGTTGTTCAGCGGGGTTTTGCTCTTCCAGTGATTCATCTAACGGCTCATCTTTGAGCATGGAATACATGCGCTGAATGGTGCTGATATACACTTGGGAGTCGGTGCTGATGTGTGAGCTTTTTAGGCGCTGCACACTGTATAGCTCGGTGAATTTGCGGTTGTCATCATTAGGCACAAAGGTCATAAACTCTTGTTCGGCCTGCTCGCCTAAGTTTTTGGTATCCACTAAAAACAAAATGCGTTTGGCGCTCACTGGCTCTTTTAATAAACGATAGCTAGCCGTAATGGCGGTAAAGGTTTTGCCTGCGCCTGTGGCCATTTGAATTAACGCGCGTGGCCTGTCGTCTTTAAGTGATTGCTCCAGATTGCTGATGGCGTTTATTTGGCAATCGCGCAGCCCTTCGGTGGGCAAAGGTGGCATGTCTTGCAAGCGCGCGCGAAAGCTTTTTGTTTCGCGTAACCAGCCTGCTAAGGATTCTGGGCGGTGAAAATTAAACACTTCGCGTGAGCGTGGGTTGGGATCAGCGCCATCGGTAAAGCGCGTGATAACGCCCGTGCTTTCGTAAACAAAGCGCAAGGCTTCTTTATTGTGCACCCACTTTAGGCTGGCGTTGGCGTAGCCTTGGGATTGCTCTTCTACCGTAGTGATTTTTTCACCCCAGGACTCGGGCTTGGCTTCAATCACGCCGACGGCTTGGCGGTTTACAAAAAGAACATAGTCAGCGGGGCCAACATCGGTTTGATATTCGCGCACCGCAATGCCTGCCCCCAAATTCAGGTTGATGCTTTTTTTGTTCTGCACCAACCAGCCTGCCTTGGCCAGCATTTGGTCAATGTTATCGCGCGCTTTTTGTTCGGGAGATTGATTAACCATGGCTTCGTCCTTGGTACAGGCAGTTAAATAACTTACGCAGTCTATCAAGTATTTTAGACGGCCTGTAGTGGCCTAATAAGTATTAGTATCGCTAAAAAACAAGATTACTTTTTTACGTTCCTTTGAACATGTAGCTATAAATACTGCCCCTACGCCACTGTCAGTATTAACCACCCACCTTAAAGTCCTACGACCTTGCTGTGCGCGTTCTGGTTTTTGGCGCTATAATGGCAGGCTTAATATTTCACAGCCTTGGGCATTATTATTAAGCGCAGGGCTGGCTAACCTAAGGAGCGCTACATGGCCGCCATTAAGCAAGACGATTTGATTCAAAGCGTCGCTGACGCCTTACAGTATATTTCTTACTACCACCCGCTCGACTTTATCCAAGCCATGCACCAAGCCTACGAGCGCGAGGAATCCCCCGCGGCTAAAGACTCCATGGCGCAAATTCTCATTAACTCACGCATGAGCGCCACTGGCCATCGTCCGCTGTGTCAGGACACAGGTATCGTCACCGTGTTTGCCCGCGTGGGCATGGATGTAAAATGGGACGGCGCGACCATGGGTCTCGATGACATGATCAACGAAGGCGTGCGTCGTGCGTACAGCAACCCAGACAACATTTTACGTGCCTCTATTTTGGCCGACCCGGCTGGTGCGCGTAAAAACACCAAAGACAATACCCCAGCAGTCATCCATTACAGCATCGTCCCTGGCAACACCATCGAGCTAGATATTGCCGCCAAGGGCGGTGGCTCAGAAAACAAAGCCAAAATGGCCATGCTTAACCCTTCTGACTCCATTGTTGACTGGGTGTTAAAAACTGTTCCTGAGATGGGTGCAGGCTGGTGTCCACCTGGCATGCTCGGCATCGGCATTGGCGGTACCGCCGAAAAAGCGGCCATTCTGGCCAAAGAATCCTTGATGGATCCCATTGATATTCATGAACTGCAAGAGCGCGGCGCACAAAACCGCGTAGAAGAACTGCGTTTAGAAATTTTTGAAAAAGTGAACCAACTGGGTATTGGTGCACAGGGCCTGGGCGGTTTGACCACCGTGCTGGACATCAAAATCAAAGACTACCCCACGCATGCCGCTTCACTGCCGGTCTGTATTATTCCGAACTGCGCCGCGACCCGTCACGTGCATTTCACCCTGGACGGTTCTGGCCCTGCTGCGCTGGAAGCTCCTGACTTGGACGCTTTCCCAGACATCGTGTGGGATGCGGGCCCTACCGCACGCCGCGTAAATCTCGACACCATCACGCCGGAAGAGGTACAAAGCTGGAAGCCGGGCGAAACCCTGCTACTGAACGGTAAAATGCTCACCGGTCGTGACGCCGCGCACAAGCGCATTGTGGATATGCTCGACGCGGGCGAAGAGTTGCCGGTTGACTTGAAGGGTCGCTTTATTTACTACGTTGGCCCGGTTGATCCCGTGCGTGACGAAGTGGTTGGACCGGCTGGCCCGACGACTGCAACCCGTATGGATAAATTCACCCGCCAGGTGCTGGAGTCCACCGGACTGCTGGGCATGATTGGTAAATCCGAACGTGGACCAATCGCTATTGAAGCCATTAAAGACAACAAAGCCGTGTACCTGATGGCTGTAGGCGGCGCGGCGTATCTGGTGTCGCAAGCCATTAAAAAATCACGCACTGCGGCCTTTGCTGACTTGGGGATGGAAGCCATCTACGAGTTTGAAGTCAAAGATATGCCCGTCACTGTAGCAGTCGATAGCTCTGGTGAGTCCGTGCACATCACTGGCCCACAGGTGTGGAAAAAGAAAATTGCTGAAAGTCTTGCGCTAGAAATCTAACTCAAGCTTTGGCATAGCCGCTGTGCGGGCTAATCGCTCGCACAGCTGGCTACAGATTCCGGCACGCCTGCAAATTTGACTTATATCAAGAACCACCAGTTTTTTGACGCAAACTAGCCCTTTGTCTAATTCGACCACCTTGGTTTTAGACAAAACGTCCCTTAGAGTTAAACCACTGTGATTGCATAGGTTGCCGTTGAAATGACCTAACGCAGTAGCTGTTTAAGTTCTACCAAAAGCATGCTTTTGTGCCCTTAATACGCCTTGCTACACCCTGCTCGACCGCTTTCTTTGCATCCAGTCCATACGCATTTAGCGTGCAATTCAATTAAGTTTCAAAGGATGCAAGTTATGACTACTCGCCAGACTGGTACCGTTAAGTGGTTTAACGACGCCAAAGGTTTTGGTTTTATCACTCCAGAAAGCGGCCCAGACTTATTTGTCCATTTTCGTGCCATTGAAGGCAACGGCTTTAAAAGCTTACAGGAAGGACAGAAAGTAAGTTTCGAGGCTGTTGAAGGCCAAAAAGGTATGCAGGCAGACAAAGTTCAGCCGCTTTAATTTAACCAATTTCATTAAGCCCTCACTGCGCAAGGAGTGAGGGCTTTTTCATTTAATCCCTCTAAGTACAGACTGCGCGCCACAATAGATTGCCTACCACTTTAACCGGCAAACCAGTAGAATACTGAGCGCTTTCACTCTGAGGTGCTTATGTCAAAACGCTTGCTTGAACCCCAAGGCCAATACCCCAAGGCCAGCATTATGCGCCGTTTAGCCGCTATGTTTTACGATTTTATGTTGGTTGTAGCGCTGGTTATGATAGTGACTTGGATTTACCAGCAAGGTGTGTTGCGTTTGGTGTATGGCAGCGAACAGCTTAAGTACATGGCTGAAAACGCTTTACTTGACCGCGACCCCATACTGTCCAGCTTACTACTCCTGAGTATCTTCGCGTTTTTTGCTAAGTTTTGGCTGCATACTGGACAAACTCTTGGCATGCAGGCGTGGAACATCCGCGTGCAAAATGCCGATGGCTCGGCCATTGACCTCTGGCAAGCTCTATTACGTTTTGTCGTGTCTATTATTTCTTGGTTGCCACTGGGACTTGGTTTTTGGTGGTCGATATTCAGCAAAAACAACGACACCTGGCATGATAGCTACTCGGAAAGCATTACCGTGCAACTACCCAAAAGCACGCATAAAAAATAATGGCGCAAACTGAGTGCGCCATTGTTAAATCACTGAACCCCTAGCCCGTACCGCCCACAGTGAGCTGATCTATTTTAAGCGTGGGCTGGCCTACGCCTACTGGAACAGTTTGCCCGCCCTTGCCGCACATTCCTACACCGCTATCCAGCTCTAAGTCATTACCCAGCATCGATACGGCGCGCATGGCGTCTGGACCATTACCAATCAGAGTGGCTCCTTTGACCGGTGCGGTAATCTTTCCATCCTCAATTAAGTAGGCTTCGCTGGTGGAGAAGACAAACTTACCGCTGGTGATATCCACCTGTCCGCCGCCTAAACTGGCACAGTAAATACCTTTCTTTACCGAGCGGATTATTTCTTCTGGACAGCTTTCGCCAGCTAACATATAGGTGTTGGTCATGCGCGGCATGGGCAGGTGCGCATAAGACTCGCGACGACCATTACCGGTACTGCTCACGCCCATCAGCTTAGCGTTATGTTTGTCTTGCATATAACCGCGCAAAATACCCTTCTCAATCAATACGGTGTTCTGTGCGGCTACACCTTCATCATCCACGCTTAATGATCCACGTCGATGAGCAATAGTAGCGTCGTCAACAATGGTACATAGTTTTGAGGCCACTTGTTGGCCAATACAGCCGCTGTAGTTAGAGCTGCCTTTACGGTTAAAATCACCTTCCAGGCCATGACCTACGGCCTCATGCAATAAGACTCCGCTCCAGCCCGGCCCCATTACTACCGGCATACTGCCTGCAGGCGCCGCAACAGCCTCAAGATTAACTAAAGCTTGGCGTACGGCCTCACGAGCATAATCTAACGCCCTGTCTTCATCTAAAAAATACTGATAATCACGGCGTCCACCGCCACCATAACTGCCTCGTTCACGACGGCCATTCTGCTCGACCAGAACGCTAACATTAAAACGCACCATCGGACGCACATCGGTTGCAAGGTGACCATCCAAGTCAACCACCAAGATATGTTCCCAAGCACCGACCAAGCTCAAACTAACCTGATTAATGCGCGTATCCAAACTGCGAGTAAAGGCATCGACACGCTGTAAAAAGGCTACTTTTTCTTCACGGCTGAGCACATGCAAAGGATCATCAAGGCTGTAAAGAGGTGCTGTACTGTGTTGAGCAGCAATGACCTGAGGCGACCGCTGTTGGCCAGAACGCGCGATACTGCGTGAGGCTTGCGCCGCTTGCATCAATGCGGGCAAATGAATGGCATTGCTGTAGGAAAATCCGGTTTTCTCGCCCGCGATAGCACGCACGCCCACACCCTGATCGAGGTTAAAGCTCCCTTCTTTAACAATCCCCTCTTCTAACGTCCAAGCTTCGGTCATGCGCCGCTGAAAATACAAATCGCCGCTATCAATACCTGTACCCGCCAGTTCTGCCAACGCTTGCTCTAACTGCGCGTGGTCTAAACCATTGGCGGTTAAGAGTACCCGGGTTGCACTGCTGTGTTGTTCACTCATGTAATTTTGCTCCCCTTAGGAAAATCTATTCTGTCGCCTAATTGCGGCGCGCTAAATCTGCGGTGCTGCCACACAGGCATTTGTTGGCGCACTTCATGCAGACGCGGCAAATTAATTTCAGTCTGTATGACTTGTTGACCTTGGGCGTGCTCAGCACAAATTTCACCCCAAGGGTCGAGTATCAACGAATGCCCATAGGTCATCCGCGTTTGAGTATGCTGTCCACCCTGATTGGCGGCTAAAATATAGCATTGCGTTTCTATTGCTCGCGCTCGCAGCAAACTATGCCAATGCGCCGCACCGGTTGCGGCAGTAAACGCTGAGGGCACTGCAATCAATTCTGCACCTTGCTCACGTAACTGGCTGTATAAACCGGGAAAACGCAGATCATAACAAACACTTAAGCCCAGCCTACCCAATGGCGTATCCACCAGTACCACCTCATTGCCAGCTTGATAAGTTGCAGATTCACAATATTGCTCATGCTGATCGGTAACTGCAGCATCAAACAGATGCAGCTTGTTATAGCGCGCGACTTGTTCACCGCGATCAGTAAACACTAAGCAAGCGGCAAACGGTTTAGCGCTATGCTCATCATCGGCCAGCGGCAACGTTCCCGCCACGATCCAAAGCTTTAATCGCGCAGCTGTTTGCTTTAACCAGCGAATGATAGGCCCACCCTCAGCTTCTGCTTGGGCAATTGCTGATACATTTGCATGGCCAAATACAGCGAAATTCTCTGGCAACACCGCTAAGCGCGCACCCGCATCGCTAGCTTGCTCTAACAAAGCCTGTGCCTGACGCAAATTAACTTCAATATCAGCCGTGGATACCATTTGTATGACGGCAACTTGCATACATTTCAACCCTAAAATTTAAGCCGTGCATCTTAACGTGATTATCCTTTTAGAGCCAACTGCAGCCATTGCCCCGGTCGACATGCAGCTTTGGTATATTCATGAAAATGTATCGAATACGTTCAATCGCAAAATCACGCTCAGTACAGCCACCAATATCCCTGCTATAATTACGCCTTTAATTTGCTATCGGCTGGACTGCCATAGAAAACCCTTCACGCCTTAAAAAGGATGTCCAATGCAACAGCATGATTTTGATATTTTAGTGGTTGGCGGTGGTGGTGCTGGTCTACGTGCCAGTATTGCCGCTGCGGAAGACGCTCCCGACCTTAAGATAGGTCTAGTTTCTAAAGTTTACCCCATGCGTTCACACACCGTTGCTGCCGAAGGCGGTGCTGCTGCCGTAACCTTAGAGAAAGACAGCTTTCAAGCCCACATTGAAGATACCGTTATGGGTAGCGATTGGCTGGCCGAGCAGCAGGTGGTTGATTATTTTGTGCGCCACGCACACGCCGAACTAGTACAGATGGAGCACTGGGGATGTCCGTGGAGTCGAAAAGAAGACGGCTCGATTCAAGTCAGACGCTTTGGCGGTATGAAAGTCGAGCGCACTTGGTTTGCCGCGGATAAAACCGGCTTTCACATGCTGCACACTCTTTATCAAACCTCGTTGAAATACTCACAAATTGAACGCCTCGATGAGTTTTTCGTACTCGATTTAGTCGTCATCGATGACGCTATCGCGGGTGTTATCGCTATTCAAATTGCTACCGGCGAGTTGCACCTTATCAGGGCCAAATCAGTCATCCTAGCTACGGGCGGTGCAGGACGTGTATTCCGCTTTAACACCAACGGTGGCATTGTCACCGGTGACGGCATGGCGATGGCGTATCGTCATGGTGTGGCGTTGCGCGATATGGAATTTGTTCAGTATCACCCAACAGGCCTGCCCGGTTCAGGCATTTTGATTACCGAAGCCTCACGCGGTGAAGGCGGCATTATGATCAACAAAGACGGCTACCGCTATCTGCAAGACTACGGCTTAGGCCCTGAAACACCGCTGGGCAAGCCTGAAAACAAATACATGGAACTAGGCCCACGTGACAAACTTTCACAAGCTTTCTGGCAAGAACAACAAGCTGGCCGCACTGGCCGCTACGGTGAAAGCGATGTGGTGTATCTTGATTTGCGTCACCTTGGTGAAAAATACCTGCAAGAGCGTCTGCCGTTTATTTGCGAACTGGCGAAAGCCTACGTTAACGTTGATCCCGCTCGTGAGCCGATCCCGGTACGCCCTGCTGTGCACTACACTATGGGCGGCATAATGACGGACGCTCAGTGTGAAACTAGCATCAAGGGTCTGTATGCGGCTGGTGAGTGTGCTTCTGTGGGCTTACATGGCGCTAACCGTCTAGGTTCAAATTCGTTAACTGAATTATTAGTCTTTGGACGCTTGGCGGGCGAACAGGCTGCTGCCAATGCACAAACACAAGACTTCGCCTCATTAAGCGCCATGCAAGAGCAGCTCAACCAACAGCAACAGCAATTGGCTGAACTTAGCGCCCGTGATACAGGCGAGTCTTGGGTCGAGATCAAAAAAGAATTACTCATCACCATGGAAGAAGGGTGCGGCATTTATCGTACCGAAGCGGGCATGCAAAAAACCCTCAATACCATTCGTGCGCTTCAACAACGCTATAAGAACGTTCAGGTAAGCGACAAAAGCAAGGTCTACAACACTGAGCTGTTTATGTGCTTGGAGCTTGGTTTTGGTTTGGACATTGCCGAAGCCACTTGCTTGGGCGCACTGGAGCGTCGCGAATCCCGTGGCGCGCATCAGCGTTTAGATGAAGGCTGCACCAGCCGAAACGATGAAGAGTTTTTACGCCATAGCCTGGTGTATTACCAAGGACAAGAGGATGCACGCCTAGAATGGCAAGAGGTTGACACGTCTATTCTGCCGCCTGCTGTACGCGCATACGGTGATGCAGCTAAAGGAGCCAAGTCATGAAGCTCGATATAACCATTCAACGCTATTTGCCTGAGCAAGCGGCAGAGCCGTTTGCGCAAACCTACTCTGTACCCTACGACGCCAGCACCTCGGTACTGGATGCGCTGACCTATATTAAAGAAGAGTTAGATCCGACACTCAGTTACCGCTGGTCGTGCCGCATGGCTATTTGTGGCTCTTGCGGCATGATGATCAACGGCAAACCCATCCTTGGTTGTAATGTATTTTTGCGTGATTACGCCAAAACCGGCATGCTGATTGAGCCTTTAGCACACTTCCCAGTCGAGCGTGACCTCATCATTGATATGGAGTCTTTCCTGACGCACTTGGAAGCGGTCAAGCCTTATCTCATCAACAAGAAGGCTCAGGGCGTACAAACCTTTGAACCTCATGTGCAAACTCCGCAACAGTTGGATAAATACCAGCAGTTCTCGAACTGCATCAACTGCGGCCTGTGCTATTCCGCTTGCCCGCAATTCGGCTTGAACCCTGAGTTTATCGGCCCTGCCGCACTAACCTTGGCACACCGCTATAACCTCGATAGCCGCGATCAAGGTCAGGCTGAACGTATGCCGATGATTAACTCGGAAGAAGGCGCTTGGAGCTGCACTTTTGTGGGCTACTGTTCTGAGGTGTGCCCCAAACAGGTTGACCCTGCCGCAGCGGTTAACCAATCCAAAGTGACGTCAGCCACTGATTTGCTGTTGAGTTTACTAGGAGGTCGCTCATGAGTTATCGTCCACCCCTTACCCGCACTTGGTGGCTAAAAAACAATGCCTTTAAAGCCTATATGCTGCGTGAGCTCACTGCATTACCGCTGCTGTTTTTCCTGCTGTGTTTGGCCATAGGGTTGTATTCGCTAGGTCAGGGTGAACAACACTGGCAACACTGGCAAACAGTGATGCACAACCCATTAGTGCTGCTGATTAACGCAGTCGCTTTTGCCGCCAGCCTGTTTCATGCGTGGACGTTTTTCCAGCTGTTCCCACGCGTGATGCCGATTCGCTTGGGCGGCACCACAGTGCCTGCCGCTGCTTTGGTGGCGGGGCAATGGGCCGGTGTTGTCTCAGTTTTTGCTTTAGTCGCTTGGTTATTTTGGGGTTAATACGATGCAACAAGAAAAAAAGTTTAAACGCAGTGACGAGCCCATTTGGTGGGGACTCTTTAGTGGCGGCGGCGTGTGCTTTGCCGTGTTCTTACCCAGCGTTATTCTATTCTACGGGCTACTGCTGCCGCTTGGCGTAGTGACGTTGGAGTATCAGCAAGCCAGCGCATGGTTCTTTAGCTTTTGGGGTTTGGTATTTGTGGGCGCGGTGATTGCGCTGCCAGCTTTCCATAGCCTACACCGTATTCGGCATGCGCTCTATGACCTGAAATTTCAGCAAAAAACGCTGATTAAATGGCTTACCATGGGCTTTGCGGCACTACTAAGCGCAGCCTGCATGCTGATTTGGCTGGCGGGCTTATAAGTTAAGCGGGCTGTACTGTTATGAGCGCCGTAAGCAATTGTTTACGGCGCTTTTTTTGCACGCTATTTGCTGGGTACTGGCATAGGAAAGGACATGATATTACCCCCTGATGGCGCCTCGCTGATGCGTGCTACGCCTAAGCGCTCAACCTCATCAATGCGTACTATAGAGTGCATAGGCACATAGCTACGAATTACGCCTTCAAACTGATTTTTCAGCTTCTCTTCGCTGGGATCAACGACCATCTGCGTGCGCTCACCAAAGACAAACTCCTCGATCTCCAGAAAGCCCCACAAATCACTCTGATAAATAGCTTTAGCGTAAATTTCATACACTTGGCCCTGGTTAATAAAAATAACTTTAAATATCTGGGTCTGCTCTTTACTCATGTTGGAATTCCACACACTGAAGACTTACTACAAAATATTAGCATAAGCGAAACAAAATGCTTGCGCTTACAAATGAGAACGATTACTATTACCAGCACTGGTTACAGGCCAGTTGGTAACTCAGAATGAAGTTGTTTTTCATAGAGCTATCTCCTCATTAGGCTATTTTAACCCGCATCCAATGCGGGTTTTTTTTGTCTGTAATTAACTAGGAGACGCTGTATAGAAAACCACAGCTTTAGCATTTCATTAGATGTTCACGGTAATAACGTAGTTCAGCAATAGAGTCCTGAATATCGGCCAATGCCAAGTGCACATCGCCCTTTACATATCCCTTAGCCGTTTCAGGTGCCCAACGCTTAGCCAGCTCTTTCAGGCTAGACACATCAATATTGCGGTAGTGAAAGTAAGCCTCTAACTTGGGCATACTGCGATAGAGAAAGCGGCGATCCTGACAAATAGTATTGCCGCACATCGGCGAGGTATTTGCCGGCACCCACTGCTGTAAAAAGGCGATGGTTTGTGCTTCTGCTTCTGCTTCGTTAATACAGCTTTCTTGGACACGCTTGGTCAGGCCACTTTTGCCGTGCTGATTAGTGTTCCACTCATCCATGCCCTGTAACACCTCATCAGGCTGATGAATTGCTAACACGGGTCCTTCAGCCAAAATATTCAACTGGGCATCCGTAACAATGGTGGCCATCTCAATAATACGGTCATTGTCGGTATCCAGACCGGTCATTTCCAAGTCAATCCAAATTAGATTTTGACTGTTTTGCATGACGCACCCCCCAAAATTATTGTTTATTCAGCAATTCGGCTAATGCTTCTACCAAGGCTGTGTTCTGTTCATCTGTACCTACGGTAATACGCAAAAATTGTGCAATACGCGGCTGAGTAAAGTGACGCACAATAATACCCTGCTCACGCAACTGTATAGATAGCTGTGCCGCATCCTGTTGCGGATGACGTGCAAAGACAAAGTTCGCTGCCGAGGGTAATACCTTAAAACCCAAACTGGTTAACTGCTCGCTTAGCTGCTCACGACTGGTGATAATTTTAGCGCAGCTTTGCTCAAAGTATTCACGATCTGCAAACGCGGCAGCGGCTCCGGCTAATGCCACACGGTCAAGCGGGTAGGAATTAAAGCTGTCTTTAATGCGCTCTAATCCTTCGATTAGTTGCGGGTGACCAATCGCCAAGCCAACGCGCATACCAGCCAACGCGCGTGATTTTGATAAGGTTTGCGTCACCAGCAGGTTAGGGTATTTATCAACTAGGGAAACCGCTGATTGTCCGCCAAAATCAATATAGGCTTCATCAACCAATACCACTGTTTCGGTATTATTCTGCAGAAGCGCCTCAATTTCGGCCAGACCGAGCAAACACCCGGTAGGCGCATTGGGATTAGGGAAAATAATGCCGCCATTGTCTTGCTGATAGTCCGCCAGATTAATTTGAAACTGCTCATCTAATGCAATGGGCTTTGGCTCTACGCGATACAAACCACAATATACTGGATAAAAGCTGTAGCTGATATCTGGAAACAACAACGGCTTGTCTTGCTGGAAAAACGCATGGTACGCATGGGCTAGCACTTCATCCGAGCCATTACCCACAAATATTTGCGCAGGACTAATGTGGTAGTAGTCCGCAATGGCTTGTTTGAGCACCTCACCGCTGGGATCAGGATACAGGCGCAAGTCATCATTAATTTGCGCTTGCATCGCCGCCAACGCTTTTGGCGACGGACCATAAGGGTTTTCGTTGGTATTTAGTTTCACCAAGCGTTTCATTTTCGGTTGTTCACCAGCCACATAAGGGACCAGCTGCTTAACAAACGGACTCCAAAGCTTGCTCACTGTTTTCGCCTTATTTATCGTTGATAATACGCAGTTCCGCTGAGCGCGCATGGGCGGTCAATGACTCGCCGCGCGCTAAGACCGAGGCCACCTTGCCCAACTCAGATGCACCCTGTGGAGTGCAATAAATTATTGAAGAGCGCTTTTGAAAATCGTACACGCCCAAGGGTGAAGAAAAACGCGCCGTGCCTGAGGTTGGCAGCACGTGGTTCGGGCCAGCACAGTAATCACCCAAGGCTTCAGCCGTGTAACGCCCCATAAAGATTGCGCCAGCATGACGTATTTTCGGTAGCATGGCATCTGGATTAGCCACAGAGAGTTCCAAGTGCTCGGGGGCAATACGATTGGCAACTTCAACAGCCTGCTCTAAATCACGCACCAAAATCAACGCTCCGCGCTCGGTCATTGATACGCGTGCGATATCTTCACGCTCAAGGCTGGGCAATAAACGCTCAAGACTGGCGGCAACCTTATCCAAAAACTGCGCATCAGGTGAGAGCAAAATCGACTGTGCATCCTCATCGTGCTCTGCCTGCGAGAGCAAATCCATGGCGATCCAGTCGGGATCAGTTTGTCCATCACAAATCACCAAAATTTCTGAAGGACCGGCAATCATATCTATGCCCACTTTGCCAAACACATGACGTTTTGCCGTGGCTACATAAATATTGCCTGGGCCAACCACTTTATCTACCGCCGGAACCGATTCAGTACCATAGGCCAAAGCTGCAACTGCTTGCGCGCCACCAATGGTAAACACTCGGTCAACGCCAGCAATAGCAGCAGCAGCGAGTACCATTTCATTGATTTCACCACGCGGAGTTGGCACAACCATCACCACCTCACGCACACCAGCAACCTTAGCGGGAATAGCATTCATCAAAACGGATGAAGGATACGTTGCTTTGCCGCCTGGTACATACAGGCCAGCACGATCAAGGGGCGTCACTTGCTGGCCCAATACAGTGCCATCTGCTTCAGTGTAGCGCCAAGACTCTTGGCGTTGATGCTCGTGATAACTGCGCACGCGCTCAGCCGCGATTTCTAGTGCGTGGCGCTGCTCAGGCTGGATTTGCGTTAGTGCTAACTCTAGGCGTTCGCGCGGCAAAATCAGCTCGCTGAAGTCCTGCACTTCAAGTGCATCAAACTGGCGGGTATAGTCGACTAGCGCAGCGTCACCGCGCTGACGTACCTGATCGATAATGTCTAAAACCCGCTGATTGACTTCATCATCGGAAACACTTTCCCAGCTCAACAGCTGATCCAGCTGCGAAGCAAAATCAGTATCTTGGGCATTTAAACGGCGAACAAGGGCGTTCTGGGTCATGGCAGGCCTCAAGGTGAAATTTAAACGAGTTACAAAGGTGCGTTACGCTTTTTTTACTTTCAAGCAAGCTTGTCTGTGTCTGTTGGCGCAAGTTTGCTACTGCAGCATCACACTGCTACGACACGAAAAGCTTAGCAAATTCACAGCCTACACACCTTCATATTACAGCTATACATTTGATAGCTATTATCTATGACATACAACCCAGTTAACAGCGTGTTTCTACGGCCTGCTCTAAGGTATCAATCAGCAGTTTAAGCTCAGCGTGCTTCATTTTCATTGAGGCACGATTAACAATCAGCCGCGAGCTAATATGAGCAATAATTTCCTGCGGCTCTAAACCATTGGCGCGTAACGTATTACCGGTATCAACTACGTCAATAATTTTATCCGCCAAGCCCACTAATGGTGCCAGCTCCATCGAGCCATACAGTTTGATAACTTCAACCTGACGACCCTGCTCGGCATAATAACGCCTAGCTACATTGACAAACTTAGTGGCTACACGCAGGCGTCCGCGCGGTTCAGGCACGCCCACTGGACCGGCTGTCATCAATTTACACTTAGCGATTTGTAAATCGAGCGGCTCATACAGGCTATGACTGCCGTACTCTAACAATACATCTTTACCAGCCACCCCAACGTCCGCAGCACCCAACTCAACATAGGTCGGCACATCAGTAGCGCGCACAATTAACAAGCGCACATCATCACGTGTGGTTGGGATAATCAGTTTACGGCTTTTTTCTGGATTTTCGGTCGGCACAATGCCTGCCTGCTCAAGTAGCGGCAGGGTGTCATCTAAAATACGACCTTTGGATAAAGCAATGGTAAGCATAATTCTAGCCTGGTACGCGGCGGATTTTGGCACCTAAAAGCTGTAGCTTTTCTTCGATACATTCATAACCGCGGTCAATGTGGTAAATTCGGTCAATCAGGGTTTCACCCTGCGCCATTAAGGCAGCCAACACCAAGCTGGCTGAAGCACGCAAATCAGTCGCCATCACCGGCGCACCTTTTAATTGCTCAATACCGGTCACAATCGCAGTATTGCCTTCTATCTGAACTTTGGCACCCATGCGCTGCATTTCCAGCACATGCATAAAACGGTTTTCAAAAATGGTTTCAATCACCGTTCCCGTTCCTTCAGCCACCGCATTCATCGCTAAAAACTGCGCCTGCATATCGGTTGGGAAACCCGGGTAGGGTGCGGTGCGGATATTCACAGCTTTGGGTCGTTTGCCATGCATATTTAAACTGATCCAATCTTCACCGCACTGCACTTCAGCACCGGCCTCTTGCAATTTAACCAATACAGCTTCAAGGATTTTTGGATTGGTGTCTTTTAGCTTGATGCGCCCGCCCGTCATGGCAGCGGCGACCAAATAGGTACCGGTTTCAATACGGTCAGGCATCACTTTGTAACGAGCACCATGGAGCTTTTCAACACCTTCAATCACTATGGTATCTGTGCCGGCACCCTCAATTTTCGCACCCATGGCAATCAGGCAGTTAGCCAAATCCACCACTTCAGGTTCGCGCGCAGCATTTTCTAAAACACTACGGCCTTTAGCCAGCACGGCGGCCATCAGGATATTTTCCGTACCGGTAACGCTGACGGTGTCAAAGAAGAATGTACCACCACGTAAACCACCTTCAGGCGCTTTAGCTTTAATGTAGCCATCTTCAACCAGAATTTCTGCGCCCAGTGCTTCCAAGCCACGAATGTGTAAATCCACCGGACGGGTGCCGATAGCGCAACCGCCAGGCAGTGCCACTTCAGCCTCGCCAAAACGCGCCACCATTGGGCCTAATACCAGAATTGATGCGCGCATGGTTTTCACCAGTTCATAGGGCGCAACCAAACTTTTTATCGTTGTTGGGTCAATCTCGACATTGAGCTTCTCATCAATAATGGGCTGAATTCCCATGCGACCAAACAATTCAAGCATGGTGGTGATGTCATGCAGATGCGGTAAGTTGCAGACGGTAACGGGTTCGCTCGCCAATAAAGTAGCCGCCATAATAGGCAGGGCAGCGTTTTTTGCACCGGATATACGGATTTCACCGTCTAAACGGTTGCCTCCCGTGATGATTAATTTATCCATTTAAATCTCGTTGTAATGATTAGGCGTGTTCTGCTTGCCACTTGGCTTGAGTAAAGAACTTCATGGTTACCGCATGAATACTGCCGTCAGCAATCAAGGGATTGAGCACAGCGTAAACAGCTTGCTGGCGTTTAACTGGGCTCAATGCGGCCAGCTCATCACTAATAATATTGAGTTGAAAATTACAGCCTTCACCTTCTACTTCTACCTGAGTATTGGTTAGATTTTCTTCAACCAGTTGCTTAACCTCTTGGGCTTGCATAGTGTTCCTCTTATATCAATTACGTATTTGCAGCACGGGCATTAACTCGCTCACGCGGGCAATTTTTTGCATGTCTTGCGATAGATTCACAATCGATAAGGTTTTGTTTAACCGCTGCGCATCACGCATAAAAGCCAGCAGTAGTGCAATACCTACGCTGCTTGATTTTTCGATGGCCGCACAATCGACTAGAATGTGTTCTGCTGCGCTGCGCTCCAACAGCTTTTTGCCCTGCTCACGCAGTGCCGTTCCCGTGCGATAGTCTAGGACACCTGACAACGATAAGCGGCCAGTGTCTGATAAAGCTATCTGACTCACTTAGCCGCCTCAGCTTGGCGTGTGCGCGCCACGGTATCGACCCAAGTATCAATTACCAAGTCTAGATTATTGCGGTTACGCTGCATGGCTTCGGCAAACTGATCACGAAAGAGTTTACCTATGTTAATGCCTTCAATGACTACGTTACGCAGCTTCCAGCGGCCGTTAACTTTCACCATAGTGTAGGAAACAGGATATACAACACCTTGGCTATCCTTAACTTCCATGCGCACTTCAGTGCGCTGCTCACTTTCGGGGGCGTTAGCGGGCAAAACCCGTACACCGCTGTTGTTATATTCTAACAAGGCGTTACCATAAAACTGCATCAGACTGCGTTTAAAGTTTTCTTGAAAGCGCACAATTTGTGCCTGCGTTGCACGTCGGGAGTAACGTACAGTCATCACACTACGTGCTACACCTTCCACATCAACAACTTCACCGATGACACGGTTCATCATGGCGTAGAAAGTTTCTGGATCAGCTCGATACTGCTCACGATTTTCGTTCAAATCGGAAAACAGCTCATCAACCGTTTGCTCAACGACCTGATGCGCGGTTTGCTCCGCTTGGGCGATACCCGTGAATAACAACAATACTGCGACAAAGCTTAGTCTAGAAAATAGCTTCTGAATCATTGTTTAACCTATTGTTCACTGCTAACAGAATTCATTAAAAACTTACCAATCAACTCTTCTAAAACAAGTGATGATTGCGTGTCGTATATCTCATCCTGATCTTTTAAAACCTCTTCTTCACCACCCACACTCAAACTAACATATTTCTCACCCAGCAAGCCGGCGGTCAGAATGGACGCAGTGGTGTCCGTAGGCAGGTTATCCACCTCTTTATTGACGGCTAAGGTTACACGTCCAGTGAAAGTTTCTTTGTCAAACTCTATCTGCGTCACTTTACCCACCGTGACCCCCGCTATGGTTACACGGCCTCGGGTGGTCAGTCCGGCCACGTTATCAAAAGCAGCATACAGGGTGTAAGTATTTTCCTGCGTATTAACCGTCAAGCCGCTAACTCGCAGTGCTAACACTACCAACGCTGCTATGCCGATCAGCAAAAACACACCTACAGACATCTCCAGAGCGCGAACTCGCATTAGAAATCTCCAAACATTAAAGCAGTCAAAATAAAGTCCAAGCCCAACACAGCCAAAGACGCATATACAACAGTACGGGTTGTGGCACGACTGATACCCTCAGAGTTAGGCACACAGTTGTACCCCTGAAACACAGCAATCCAGGTCACCACAAAAGCAAACACCACGGATTTAATTACGCCGTTTACAACATCCTTTTGAAAGTCCACACTGGCGAGCATATTGCCCCAGTACGAACCCTCATACACGCCCAGCCAGTCAACAGCCACCATAGCACCGCCCCAAATCCCGACCACTGAAAAAATAGCAGCCAGCAACGGCATAGATATAAATCCTGCCCACAAGCGCGGCGCCACAATGTATTTGAGCGGGTCAACACCAATCATTTCTAAACTTGATAGCTGCTCTGTGGATTTCATATTACCGATTTCTGCCGTTAGCGCAGAACCAGCACGCCCAGCAAATAGCAGTGCAGTAACCACCGGCCCTAGCTCACGCAACAGAGTTAAAGCCACCATCTGTCCAACCGCCTGTTCAGAGCCAAAATCAACCAAAATAGTGTAGCCCTGTAGCGCCAGCACCATGCCAATAAACAACCCAGACACTACAATAATGGCCAGCGACAACACGCCCACAGAATACAGCTGTTTGATCAGCAAATGCACACTGCTACCAGCACCGCGTCGACCAAGCAGCGCGTGCGCCAGCACCACACCAGCGGCTCCCATCGCCTGCACGACCATCAATCCAGAGCGTCCAAAGAGGCGTATGCGTTCAGCCAAGCTTTGCTTAGCCATGTCGGACTCCTAGCAGATCTTCTTTATAATCAGGCGCGGCAAAATGGAAAGGCACTGGCCCATCAGGACTACCCTGCATAAACTGCTGCACATGCGGATTATCCGATTTCATTAAATCCTCCGGCGTACCCTGCCCTAGCACTTGTGAGTCTCCGAGCACATACAGGTAATCCGCAATGCTGGCCGTCTCTGCTAAGTCATGCGACACCACCACACTGGTAATACCTAAGGCATCATTGAGCAAACGAATCAAGCGCACCAAAACACCTTTGGCAATGGGGTCTTGTCCAACGAAGGGCTCGTCATACAGTAAAATATCCGGATCGAGCGCAATAGCGCGCGCCAAAGCCACACGACGCTTCATCCCACCGGACAACTCATCAGGCATCAACTCTATCGCGCCACGCAAACCAACCGCCTGCAACTTCATCAACACGATATCGCGAATCAACTCATCGGTAAGCTTAGTGTGCACGCGCAACGGAAAGGCCACGTTTTCAAAGACGGATAAATCAGTAAACAGCGCACCACTTTGAAACAGCACGCCAAACTGCTTACGCGCATCGAACAAGTCTGAACGTGACAGCTGAGGTAAGTTTTGACCGTTAACCCAAACCTCGCCCTGCTCAGGCCTTAATTGTGCGGCAATCAGGCGCAATAAGGTGGTTTTCCCACAGCCCGAAGGCCCCATAATGCCGGTTACCTTGCCGCGCGGTATATACAAATCAACGTTATCGAAGATTTTTCGCGCACCACGCCTAAAGGTTAAGCCTTTAAGCTCAATCGCATTGGCGCTATCAATTGACATATGGATACCTATACTTAACACGCACTGCACTTACAAAGTACATTACGCAACCTGAAAGCCGCATATGATACCACTGCCAACACCTACAACTAAAGCTTTGCACAATGACCAAATAATTAATAACCTCTTGCTGCAGCGTAGCCTTTGCTTTTCACGTATAATTTCATTTTTTAAACTGACTAAACTAATTAGTATGACACTAACAAATCGCCTTATAGATTCAGCTCGACGCACGATTCGTTTAGAAAATGAAGCCA
This sequence comes from Thiopseudomonas acetoxidans, assembly GCF_030362935.1. NCBI lineage: Bacteria > Pseudomonadati > Pseudomonadota > Gammaproteobacteria > Pseudomonadales > Pseudomonadaceae > Thiopseudomonas > Thiopseudomonas acetoxidans. The sequence continues at coordinate 187,762 of NZ_JAUCDY010000001.1, read as the reverse complement.
TTGCCTGTCTAGAGCAACGTATTGACCAAAGCTTTATCCAAGCCTGTCAACTTATTTTGGACTGCCCAGGTCGCGTAGTGGTGGTGGGTATGGGCAAGTCCGGTCACATAGCCCGTAAGATTGCTGCCACTTTAGCCAGCACAGGCACCCCAGCTTTTTTTGTGCACCCGGCTGAAGCCAGCCATGGCGATATGGGCATGATCACCGAAAACGATGTCGTGCTAGCCCTATCCAACTCGGGCACCACTAATGAAATCATCACACTGCTGCCATTGATTAAACGTCGTGGCATCAAGCTCATCAGCATGACCGGTAACCAAGAATCAATCTTGGCACAGTCCGCCACTGTTAACCTGGACGCCAGCGTAGAAAAAGAAGCCTGTCCGTTAAATCTTGCACCCACCTCGTCAACCACGGTCTGTTTGGTTTTAGGTGACGCACTGGCTCTAGCCTTACTGGAAGCGCGCGGCTTTACTCCAGAAGACTTCGCCTTCTCACACCCCGGTGGAGCATTAGGTCGTCGCTTATTGCTTAAAGTAGAGCACGTAATGCACAGTGGCTCAGAGCTTCCGGCTGTGTCTCGCGGCGTAACCATGCGTGAAGCATTATTTGAAATGACCAAAAAGGGTCTGGGCATGACGCTAATCCTTAACGAGGATGGCAGCTTGGCCGGCATCTTTACTGACGGCGACTTACGCCGCGCACTGGATCGAGATATTGACGTGCGCAACGCCACCATTGATCAACTCATGACTCGAGGCGGCAAAACAGCCACCCAAGATATGCTGGCCGCAGAAGCACTCAAGATCATGCAAGATTATAAAATCAACTCACTTCCCGTCACTGATCATCAGCAAAAAGCCATTGGCGCTCTGAACATGCATGATTTATTACGCGCTGGAGTAATGTAATGCTTGATTACAATAATATTGAACTGCTAGAGCGCGCCCGCAAAGTGCGCCTTGCCGTTTTTGACGTCGACGGTGTACTAACCGACGGCAAGCTAAACTTTATGGCTGACGGTAGCGAATTTAAATCTTTCAGCACGCTAGATGGCCATGGTATTAAAATGCTAATGCAATCAGGTATTCAGGCCGCCATTATCACCGGCCGTACCTCCACAGTAGTAGAGCGTCGCGCGGCCAATCTTGGCATTACCCATGTAATTCAGGGCCGTGAAGATAAGCGAGACGCCCTCGATGAGCTTCTGCAGCAGCTGCAACTGAGCTATACCGATGCTGCCTATTTGGGTGACGACCTGCCGGACTTAGCCGCCATTCGCTGTGTCAGCTTTGGTGTAGCTGTTGCCAACGCCGACACCTTTGTGCGCCAGCATGCAACAGCAGTTACCTCAGCCCGCGGTGGCGAAGGTGCTGCACGCGAGTTCTGCGAATTTATCATGCAGGCTCAAGGCACGCTTACAGCGGCACAAGAAGCCTACCTATAGGTCCAGCCATGGCGAAGAGAAAAACCAAAAAAATCTCTCAGTGGGTCATTGTTGTTCCGGTGGCGCTCATCATTGCCGCTATAGGCTACTGGAATATTGGCAATGATCGCCCCGTTAGTGTTGCCAGCACACTAGATGAGCAACGCACCATTGATTTTTTCTCTGGCAACAGCCGCACCACACAATTTAATGAAGAAGGTCAGCTACACTATATTCTCACCGCTGACTATACTGAGCACATTCAGCAAACCGATATCACTTTGCTCACACAGCCTGAACTGCACCTTTATCAGGGTACGCAACAACCTTGGCTAATCAGCGGCGAACGCGGTGAAGTGAGCCCCGGCGGTGAAGAAGTGGAGTTGTTCGATAAGGTTCGAGTGGAGCATCATGACGAAAAACAACGCCCTTTTTTGCTTACCACCAGCCAATTAACTTATATATTTAATACAGATCATGCACACACCCAAGCTGACGTACAAATAGACAGTGAACAGGGTATAACCACAGCAACAGGCATGAACGCCTACTTGCAGCAAGGTTTAGTGCAATTGCTGTCCAAAGTAAGAGGACGTTATGACGCCCAATAGAATTGCTACTCTATGTCTTGCCGCGAGCTGCCTAGTATTCACTCATTTGAGCCATGCTTTACCCAGCGATCGTGACCAACCTATCCATATTCAGGCGGATACTGCCGATTTGGACGATAAAAAAGGCACTGCCATTTATCGCGGCGCGGTCGTTGTTACTCAAGGCACGCTTAAAATTACCGGTGATACCGTCACGGTAGTGCAACAAGCCAACGGTGATATTAAGTCCTTTAAGTCTGTGGGCAGACCCGCTTATTACGAACAAATTCCAGATGTGGATAAGGAACTCGTAAAGGCCTACGGCATGACCATCGAATACTTTGCTCAGCAGGATAAAATCGTCATCACTGATCAAGCCAAGGTGGTGCAAACTAACAATACCTTCCGAGGCGAAAAAATCACCTACGACACCATGGCCGAAACAGTCGTGGCTGGCCGCGCGCCTGCCGGCACAGTCAGCAAGGAAGAACCGCGGGTCAACATGGTTATTCAACCCAAAAAGAAAACCTCTGAACCAAACAAAACAACAGAGCCTGCTACACAATGAGCACCCTAACCGCCAGCAATCTCGCCAAGTCCTACAAAGGACGTAAAGTAGTAAAAGACGTTAGCCTCAGCATTGAAAGCGGGCAAATCGTGGGTTTGCTCGGCCCAAACGGAGCGGGTAAAACCACCAGCTTTTACATGATTGTCGGTCTTGTCAAAGCAGATCAGGGAGTCATCAAAATTGATGACCAAGACATTAGCTTCATACCCATGCACGGCCGTGCCACCGCCGGCATTGGCTACCTACCGCAAGAAGCTTCTATTTTCCGCAAACTAAGTGTCTCAGACAACATCATGGCCATTCTAGAATTGCGTAAAGACCTCGACCGCAAGCAACGCCAAGAAGCCTTAGAGAATTTACTGCAAGAATTCCACATCACCCACATTCGCCACAACAAAGGCATGAGCCTGTCAGGGGGTGAGCGCCGCCGTGTCGAAATCGCTCGCGCACTGGCCACCAACCCTAAATTCATCCTACTCGATGAGCCCTTTGCTGGCGTTGACCCTATTTCTGTGGGCGACATTAAGCAAATTATCCATCATCTCAAAAGCAAAGGTATCGGCATACTCATCACCGATCATAACGTACGCGAAACACTGGATATCTGCGAAACCGCCTACATAGTTAACGAAGGCAGCATTATCTGCGCGGGTACACCGCAGGATGTGTTAAACAACCAAAAGGTACGCAAAGTCTACCTTGGCGAAGAGTTTAGACTTTAACCAGCACGCGCCACCCATAGTTTTTCTGCCACACGGGGAGTCATAGAACGTGATGAACTTTTTCTTATCGCTAGATAAGCACCTACACCGTCGTCTTTCTTTATTAGTTATTTTGCTACTCACCCTTTTAGTTGGCTGCGGCACAACATCCGGCACTCTCCCAGCCGCACCCTCTGCACAACCAGCAGCTGACATCGGCTTAAAAGCCCTGCCACACGAATGGAGCCGCACCAAACCCGGCTGTGAGGATGCAAACAGCTGCCCGGCTATCAGTGTAAACAGCCTAAAATTCCCCGAAGATGCGCAGTTGAGCAAACAGCTAGAGCAGCGCCTGATCATGCTTAATCTTTTTGAGAGTGAGCAAGACACGGCTTTTAACAACCTACTTGAGTACGAACAATTCTTTTGGGAAAACGCAGACATTCTTGACTGGGTCAGCTTTACCGCCAACATTGTGTTTAAAAACGAGCGCTTTACTGTGCTCGAGCTTATGAACGGCATCTATTTCACCGGCGCTGCGCACGGCATGAGCAGCTCTGAATATCTAAACTGGGATAACGACACACAAACACCCATCACTCTGGAAGATATGTTAGTGCCCGATGCCCAAGAGCAGTTTTACGCGCTATTGGCTACAGCTCACCAACAGTGGCTAGCTACACTGGCAACTACAACAGATCTTGACCTAGACGCGTGGTTGGATATTTGGCCATTTCATACCAATGACAATATCGCCCTCACAGCCACAGGTGTCACAGTTAAATATAACCCCTATGCAATCGCTCCTTACTCCTTTGGGCTTCCGGAATTACAGATTCCCTACGCACAACTACAGGGGGTTTTAAAACCTGATTACCTGCTCAACCCCTAAGGTTGCACGCCCTTTAGCATCATTTAGCAATCATTTTGCTGCTAGGACTTGGCAAACGTGTAAAAATAAGGCATATATCTTGCTATAGAATATAAAAAACCATCGATGCGCCTAAGGAGATATGTGTTCACATTATGAGAGCCTCACTGGTTTTAAAAATGGGCCAGCAACTGACGATGACGCCGCAGTTGCAGCAAGCCATTCGACTTTTGCAGATGTCTACCTTGGATTTACAAGCTGAAATCCAAGAAGCACTTGACTCTAACCCAATGTTGGAGCGAGAAGAGGAAGGCGCCGAGCATGAGCAGCTAAGCCTTGCTGATTTCAACTCGAACGATAATCCTGAGCTTAGCCAAGTAACTCATTCGCATCACGAACACAGCACTGCCACGCAAGCGGCGAATGATAGCCAAGAAAACACTAACCCGGACTATCCTGATGCAAGCGCTAGCGAGTGGGCAGACCAAATCCCCGCTGAGCTTTCTATCGATACCTCTTGGGAAGATGTATACCAATCCAGCGCCAGCAACTTACCCGCCTCAAACAGCGAAGACTGGGATTTCACTGCGACAACCGCCAGCAATACCAACCTGCGCGACCACTTGTTGTGGCAGCTTAATGTCGCCAAACTTGAACCCAGAGACGAGTATATTGCGCGTACGCTCATTGATGCTATAGGTGACGACGGCTACCTAGAAGAGTCGCTACCTGGGCTGCTCGAAGGCTTTATGCCAGAGCTACAGGTCACACTGGACGACCTTGAAACCGTATTGATACGCGTGCAGGAATTTGAACCCACTGGCATAGGGGCGCGCAATCTAGGTGAGTGCTTAGTTTTACAGTTAAAAAGCCTGCCATCTGATACACCTTGGTTAGACAAAGCAATCATTCTCTGCCAAAAACACTTGGATTTACTCGGCAGTAAAGATTACCAACGTCTTATGCGGGCGATGCGGATTAACGAAGATGAACTGCGTAGCATTGTGCAGCTCATCCAAACACTGGACCCACGCCCTGGTTCAAGCATTGAAACCTCTGAGGCCGAGTATATTGTTCCAGATGTCATAGTACGTAAAGACAAAAACCGCTGGGTAGTCGAGCTCAATCCAGAAATCGCACCTAAACTCAGCATCAACTCACTTTATGCCAGCTATGTACGGCGTGCCGATAACAGTACGGACAATACCTTTATGCGCAACCAATTACAGGAAGCGCGCTGGTTTATCCGCAGCCTACAAAGCCGTCACGAAACGCTGTTAAAGGTATCTACAGAAATACTACAACGGCAAATTGATTTCTTTGAACACGGGCCCGAGGCCATGAAGCCCATGGTGCTAGCCGATATTGCCGAAGCCATCGAAATGCATGAGTCGACCATCTCAAGAGCGACCACACAAAAATACATGCACACGCCAAGAGGTATTTTTGAGCTTAAATACTTTTTTTCCAGTCACGTCAGTACGGCACAGGGCGGGGAATGCTCGTCCACTGCGATTCGCGCCATTATCGAGAAGCTCGTCGCAGCGGAAAACCCCAAAAAACCACTCAGCGACAGTAAAATCGCAGCACTTTTAGAAGAGCAGGGTATACAGGTTGCGCGACGCACCATTGCCAAGTATCGCGAAGCACTTGGAATCCCTTCATCGACTGAACGCAAACAATTACTCTAAACTTATACTGTTAAATCACCCCGTTTTATTTTGTTTACAGTACACTATACGAAGTATCTAAACTAAGGAGTTCACCATGCAAATTACCATCACGGGCCATCAACTGGACATCACTGACGCCATGCGCGAATACGTTAATAACAAGTTTTCACGCTTAGAACGTCACTTCGACAAGATCACCAGTATTCGTGTAACCATGAGCGTGGAAAAGATTAACCAAAAAGTTGATGCAACCATCCTAATCGCCGGTGGCGATGTCAATGCTAACGCTGAGCATGAAGACATGTATGCAGCCATTGACCTCTTGGTTGATAAACTGGATCGTCAGCTGCTTAAGCACAAAGAAAAACAGCTTGACCGCCAAAAGGGTGCTAATTAGCGAGCGCTTATACTCAATGATTCAATTAGAGCAAATCCTGACTCCCGGCCGTTCCCAAGTGAACGTGCCAGGAGGCAGTAAAAAGAAAATCCTAGAACACATCGCCAAACTGTTAGCCAATGATTGCGCCGAGCTTGATGAATACAGCTTACTCGACAGCCTCATTGCGCGCGAAAGGTTGGGCTCTACAGGCTTTGGCAATGGTATAGCCATTCCCCATTGCCGCTTGATAGGTTGCACCCAACCCATCGGTGCACTACTGCATTTAGAAAACCCAATAGACTTTGACGCCATCGACGGTGCACCCGTAGATTTACTCTTTGTTTTATTAGTGCCTGAAACAGCAACCGATGAACACTTGGAGCTATTACGACAAATAGCGTCTATTTTCGATCGCGACGATATTCGCGAGCGCCTGCGTCAGTCAGCCGATGCCGAATCTCTTTATCAAGCGTTTTTAGCCGGCCAAGCAGAAACAGGAGTTAAATAGCTATGCGTTTGGTTATTGTTAGCGGTCGCTCAGGCTCGGGCAAAAGTACTGCTTTAGACGTTTTAGAAGATAACGACTATTACTGCATTGATAACCTACCCGCCACATTATTACTTGAGCTGGTCGAGCGTACTTTACTCAATCCTGACATGCTGTATCCGCAGATTGCTGTATCTATTGATGCGCGTAACCAGCCTTATCAGCTTGAACGTTTCCCTGAACTACTCGCCGACCTAAGAGCACGTCATATTCAGTGTGATTTATTATTCTTGGATGCCAATGACGAAACTCTACTTAAGCGTTTCTCTGAAACCCGAAGACGCCACCCACTGACCAATGATACGCGCTCACTACCCGAAGCCATTGCCGATGAAAAAAGACTGCTGGAGCCCATCATCGACTTGGCCGATCTCTGCATTGATACCACGCACTTAAATCTGTACCAACTACGCGACATTATTAAACTGCGCTTACTCGACAAACCCGAGCCGGGCACAGCCTTTTTAATTGAGTCCTTTGGTTTCAAGCGCGGCGTACCGGTCGATGCTGATGTGATTTTTGATATGCGCTGCCTCGCCAACCCCTACTGGATTCCTGAACTAAGAGGTTATAGCGGACTGGATAAGCCGGTGATTGATTATCTGCGCGATCAGCCTGAAGCAGAAGAAATGTATCAAGATCTCTATAGCTATCTCAGCAAGTGGTTACCACGTTTTGCAGCCAGTAATCGCGCGTATGTGACCGTGGGTATTGGCTGTACCGGTGGACAACACCGCTCTGTGTATATGACCGAACGCCTAGGTGCCGCTTTGCGCAAAAAACTGAAAAACGTACAAATTCGCCACCGCGATGTTGTACGACTCGATAGCCAATGAGCAAGCACTGCTGCGTTGTCACCATCAGCAACAAGCGCGGACTGCACGCCCGTGCTTCAGCCAAACTGGCTACGCTAGCGAATAAATTCCCCTGTCAGGTCAGTATTGGTCATACCACTGAGCAACTTAGAAACGCCAAAAACATTCTTGAAGTGATGATGCTTGCCGCCAGTCCTGGCACTCAGCTGTACCTCTGCGCCGAAGGTGAGCAAGCCGAACCTGCGCTAGCTCAGTTAGTGGAGCTCATTGAAGCCAAATTTGCTGAAGATGCTTAAGTAAGTACTCCCTGCAAAACCACTAGTCGCCTCTGCAAAATGCAACTTTTACGGCGCGTTAGTCTATTAAAGCACCGACGACAGAAGCTGCTTGGCTTCATCTATTAAACGCTGCAAATGGGCTTGGCTAATAAAACTTTCAGCGTAAATCTTATACAACGCTTCAGTGCCGCTAGGTCTTGCCGCGAACCAGCCGTTTTGCGTCACCACTTTAATGCCACCAATAGAAGCTTGATTACCAGGCGCCTGCGTCAGCACACTGATGATTTTCTCGCCTGCCAATTCGGTCTGGTTAATCGACGCTGCTGTGAGCTGTTTAAAGGCCGCCTTCTGCTCGACTGTAGCTGGGGCATCTATACGCTGATAGACCGGCGTACCATGCTTTTTCTCCAGCAACGCATAGTATTCAGAAGGCAGTAAGCCAGTGACCGCAGTAATTTCCGCTGCTAATAAACACAATACAATACCGTCTTTGTCGGTCGACCAAGGCTTTGCGTCAAACGTGACTAAGCTGGCTCCAGCACTTTCTTCACCGCCAAAAGCCAGCCAACCTTCATGCAAGCCCTCAACAAACCATTTAAAACCAACCGGCACTTCATAGAGTGTGCGCCCGTGACTGGCCACGATACGATCCATCATGGAGCTGGTCACCAAAGTTTTACCGATCTTAAGCGCTTTACTCCAGCCCTCTCTATGCGCGATCAGGTAATCAACACAAACGCACAAAAAATGGTTCGGGTTCATCAAGCCCGCCGCATCCACTATGCCATGGCGGTCCGCATCAGGATCATTACCAAAAGCCAAATCATAGTCGTGGCGGATGTCCAGTAAATTAGCCATGGCGGCTGTACTGGAGCAATCCATACGAATGCGCCCATCGTGGTCGGGCGGCATAAAAGCAAAGCTATCATCAATGACAGGGTTGGTGACGCTAATGCCCAGACTCTCATCCTGCGCCAGCACTTGCCAGACGGGCAAGGCACTGCCACCCATAGGGTCAGCGCCAATTCTTAGTTTAGCGCGGCGGATAGCAGTCATATCAACAACCTTAGCCAGCTCGGCCACATACTCACCCACATAGTCATACTCAGTAACCTGCGCTAACGCTGCCGCAAACTCCAGTTGACGTACCTTGGTACAACCCTGCAACAAATAGTCATTGGCACGCTGCTGTATCCAGTCCGTCACCTCTGTATCTGCGGGCCCACCATTGGCTGGGTTGTATTTAATCCCACCATCTTCAGGGGGATTATGCGACGGCGTAATGATCAAGCCATCGGCCTGAGCAGCGGGTTGTGTGGCGTTGTAGGCTAAAATAGCGCGACTAATCAAGGGCGTTGCCGTAACCAGGTTGTCTTTGGCTACGCGCACATCGACCTGATTGGCTACCAGCACTGATACCACGGTTTGCCAAGCAGGACGTGATAATGCGTGGGTATCTAGACCTAAAAACAATGGGCCATTAATGCCCTGCTGGTGCCGGTAATCGGCAACTGCTTGAGCGATAGCCAGCAAATGTTGTTCGTTAAATGTGCCGGACAACGCTGAACCACGATGGCCTGAGGTGCCAAACGACACCTGTTTGCTTTTGTCAGAAAAATCGATACTTAGATTTAAATAGGCATTCAGCATAGTGATAAAACTCTAGAAAATATCAGAACGGGTGCGAGCCTAGCGCTCACACCCTTACCCAATAACTACTTGACTGCAATCTTGGGCAGCTTCCAGATTTCATCGTTGTATTGCTCCATGGTTCTATCCGTAGAGAACACACTACTACGCGCTGTGTTAAGAATACTCAGAGTCGTCCAGTGCTCTTTATCCTGATAGGCATCAGCAGCTTTGGCTTGCATATCAACATAGCTGCGAAAATCTGCTAATACCATCCACTGGTCGTGATGCGTTTTCAGTGATGCAATAATGTCGTTGAAGATGCCTGGCTCATGCTGGTTAAAATGCCCGACTTCCAGCAAGCGCATTACAGCCTGCAAGTCATGATCATTATCGATGTAATCCTGCGGGTTATAACGTCCAGCTTTTGCCAAGGCTTGATCCGCAGTGAGACCGAAGAGGAAGAAGTTTTCTTCACCAACCGCCTCACGGATTTCAACGTTGGCACCGTCTAACGTGCCGATAGTCAATGCACCGTTCATCATGAACTTCATATTGCCCGTGCCCGACGCTTCTTTACCCGCAGTAGAAATCTGCTCTGATAAGTCGGTCCCCGGTGCAATCACTTCCATGCTCGACACACTGTAGTTAGGGATAAAGACCACTTTGAGCTTATCACCCACATCCGGATCATTATTCACTACTTTGGCGATGTTATTGATAAGCTTGATAACTAGCTTAGCCATGTCATAACCGGGCGCTGCTTTACCACCAAAAATCATTACGCGGTTGGTCCAGTTATCAGTATCGCCACGTTTAATACGGTTATACAAATGGATGATATGCAGTGCGTTCAATAGCTGACGTTTGTACTCATGAATACGTTTAACCTGCACGTCAAACATTGAGTTGGGATCAACCTTGATATTAACCTCCCGCTTAATCAACTCAGCCAAACGCTGTTTGTTTTGCAGCTTAATATCGTCCCACTTCTTGCGGAAAGCTTTATTAGTCAGCTGTTTCTCTAACTTGCTCAGCTGGCTAAGATCAGTGACCCACGACTCACCTATGGTTTTATCTAACAATTGACGCAAACCTGGGTTAGCTGCAGCCATCCAACGACGCTGAGTTACGCCATTGGTTTTGTTATTAAACTTATGCGGCCATAGCTGATAAAAATCATTAAACAAGCCTTCTTTCAACAGCTGTGAGTGCAGTGCAGCAACACCATTAACCGAGAAGCTACCGGCAATAGCGAGGTATGCCATACGTACTTCGCCTTGCCCGCCAAGAATAGACATGCGACGCTGGCGATCGATATCACCTGGCCATTTCATGGCAACCTGAGCAAGGAAACGGCGGTTGATTTCTTCAATAATTTGCATCGGACGTGGCAGCAAGCGATTCATCAGCGCTGCTGGCCATGTTTCTAGCGCTTCAGGCAGTAATGTATGGTTGGTATAGGCCATCGTTGTGGTAACAATAGCCCACGCTTCATCCCAGCTTAGGCGCTTTTCATCGACCAAAATGCGCATTAGCTCAGCTACAGCTAAGCTTGGGTGGGTGTCATTCAGCTGGAAAACGTTTCTCTCGGCAAAGTTATCATAGCTGTCGTTATGGCGCTCCCAGTTGGCCACGATGTCTTGCAGACTGGCGGAGACTAAGAAGTACTGCTGGCGCAAACGCAGCTCTTTACCACTTTCGCTACTATCGTTGGGATAGAGCACCATCGTGATATTTTCTGCTTCGTTTTTCGCGGCCACAGCCTCAAAATAAGAGCCCTGGTTAAACTCAGTGAGCTTAAAGTCTTCGGCAGCGGACGCATCCCACAAGCGCAGGGTGTTAACCGTTTTGTTTTTGTAGCCTGGAATTGGTACATCAAACGGCATGGCCAACACTTCTTCAGCATCTTCCCAGTGCACAATCAGCAGTCCGGTTTTAGGATTGACATAGGATCGGCAATAACCACCAAATTTGACGATACGTGTGTACTCAGAGCGCTTCAGCTCCCACGGATAAGCACCAAAACCTAGCCAATGATCCGGTTCTTCAATCTGAAAGCCGTCTTTGATAATCTGGCGAAACATGCCGTACTCATAACGCAAACCATAGCCCATTACGGGCAACTGCAACGTAGCGCAACTGTCAATAAAGCACGCGGCCAAACGACCCAAACCACCATTACCCAAGCCGGCATCAATCTCTAACTGCTCAACTTCTTCCAACTCTAAGCCCAGCTTTTCCAACGCCTCACCGATTTCACCCTCAATGCCAAGGTTTAATAGGTTGTTGCGCAATGAGCGACCAATCAAAAACTCCATCGACAAGTAATAACCACGCTTAGGACTCTGGCTTTGGTAGCTATCCCAGGTTTTTTTCCAGTTCTCTACTAAACGGTCACGCACTATATAAATAAGCGCTGTAAGCTGATATTCATCTTTTGAAGTAAGCTCGCGCCCTAAGTGATAACGCAAGTAATGCATAAAGTCGCGCTCTAGCGTATCAACATCACTCATAATTTCTTTTGTAGCTACCGCTTTTTGCTTAACCATTTAAATTTCCTTTGTAAATAATTGAATATATTTCTGCGCACTCTGCTGCCAATCAAAGTTCTGGCTCATACCGTTTTTCTGGATTTGCTGCCATGCTCTTGGCTTGCTATAGAGAAACAATGCGTGCTCAATTGTTGAGCGTAACGCGTGTATTGTTGGGTCATAAAACACAAAGCCCGTTGCTGTTTTATCGGCGACATTCTCTTCGCTAGCATTAACCACCGTATCAATTAGACCACCGGTGTAATGCACAATGGGCGGGGTTCCATAAGCAAGACTGTACATTTGATTCAGCCCACAGGGCTCAAAGCGTGAAGGCATCAAGAACATATCTGCTCCTGCTTCAACCTGATGCGCTAAGGGCTCTGAATAGCCAATATGCACAAAAACCCGTTCTGGATAAGCCTCGGCTAGTGCACGAAAATCATCTTCATAATGCTCTTCACCTGCACCCACCAAAACAAAATTTACTGCGTGTTTTTCTAGTAATTCGGGGATTACCTGGGTAATGAGATCAACCCCCTTTTGCGTCACCAAGCGCCCAATAAAGCCTATCAGCGGCTCAGTTAGACGTGACTCGACGTCCTTAACACCCAGTTGATGTAACAAGGCCGCTTTATTGCGTTTCTTTTGGCTAACTCTTCCGCTAGTTACTGAGTAGTTAAATTCAATATGTGGATCGGTTTGTGGATTCCACTGCTCGGTGTCTATGCCATTTAGAATGCCTACCAAACGACCCTCGGCTCTGCGCTGTTGCATTATTGGGGCAAAACCATAGGCGTACTCTGTAGTACATATTTCTTGCGCATAGGTAGGACTGACGGTAGTTACCCAATCAGAATACATAATGCCCGCTTTGAGCATGGATATTTGCCCATAGTACTCAATACCTTCAGCAGTCCACCACGGCAAAGGCATCCACATGCTGTCAAATAAAGACTTAGGGAAGTAACCCGCGTAAGCCATATTATGAATAGTGAATAGCGTTTTAGGTCGCTGCGTTTCCTCGCTTAAAAACGCGGCCACCAAACCAGTTTGCCAATCATTGGCATGCACAGCATCGGCGCGCCAGTTAAGTCCTGCACGGTCCATAGCAATTTCAGCTACCGCACGCGAAAAAACCGCAAAGCGCTCACCGTTATCCCACCAGTCACTGCCATCTTGGGCAAGATAAGGATTACCGGGGCGTTGAAACAGCTCTGGAATATCTAACAGCAGCACCTCTGTCCCCACTTCTGCTACCTGTACGCTAAGCACGCGCACATGGAGCAAGCGTCCTGCTCCACCCACAGAAAACTCTGCCAACAGTTGCTGCTCAGGGTATTTCTCCAACACCGCCTGATAGGCTGGCATAACTAGCCGCACTGTGTGACCAAGCTGAGCCATAGCCTTGGGTAAGCTACCGGATACGTCAGCCAAGCCGCCGGTTTTTATTAGGGGGTGCGCCTCTGATGTTGCAAATAAAATATTCATCTGTATTCCAGTTTCAAAATCCTTAAGTGAGCAAGTTTTATACGTATTAGGCAACGTATCTAATCGGTGCGTTTAAATACTACGCACCCCAGTGGCGGCAATGTCAGGCTCGCCGAAACGGGGCGATTCATCCATGGATGTTGTTGACTATCTACAGCACCGTTATTACCTAGGTTACTGCCACCATAGAGGTGTGAGTCCGAGTTAAACACTTCTTGATAACGCCCTGCTTGGGGCAATCCTATGCGATAGCGGTAGCGTGGCACTGGGGTAAAGTTAAACACACACACCAGCGTCTCACCGTCTGCATGACGCTCAAAGCTTAAAATGGACTGACTGTAATCATGGCAATCAACCCAACTAAAACCACGTGGTTCAAAGTCATACTTATGCAACGCTTCCTCAACCTGATAGAGCTGATTAAGCCGACGCACAAGTTGCATCACGCCGCGATGATTTGGGTAGTCCGTCAAATGCCAAGGCAAGCCAATTGCCTCATTCCACTCGGTCCATTGGCCAAAATCACAGCCCATAAATAACAGCTTTTTGCCCGGGTGCAGCCATTGATAGCTTAATAACAAACGCAAATTAGCCATTTTCTGCCAGTCATCACCCGGCATTTTTTGCGCCAGCGCACCTTTCATATGCACTACTTCATCATGGGAAAACGGCAGAATAAAGTTTTCTGTGTAGGCGTACATCTGACTAAATGTAAGCTGGTTATGGTGAAAAGGTCGGTATACGGGATCTTTTTCAAAGTAATCCAGCGTGTCATTCATCCAGCCCATATTCCACTTCATGGAGAAGCCCAAGCCACCCATCCAAGTAGGACGCGACACCATCGGCCATGAAGTAGATTCTTCTGCCATTACTAAAGTGCCCGGGTGCTGGCTATGCACCTCAGCGTTAAGCTGCTGCAAGAAAGCTATGGCATCAAGGTTTTCACGCCCACCATATTTATTTGGCAGCCAATCACCTTCTTCGCGTGAATAATCCAGATACAGCATAGAAGCCACCGCATCCACGCGCAAACCGTCAATATGAAACTCTTTAAGCCAGTACAGTGCGTTAGCGATTAAGAAATTACGCACTTCGTTACGACCAAAATTGAAAATATAAGTACCCCAGTCGCGATGTTCGCCTAAACGTGCATCTGCATGCTCATAAAGCGCTGTACCATCAAAGCGGGCTAAGGCAAAAAAATCTTTAGGGAAATGAGCAGGTACCCAATCCAAAAACACGCCAATATTGTGCCGGTGGCAGTAGTCGACAAAATAACGGAAATCATCGGGTGAGCCAAAGCGGCTAGTTGGTGCAAAGTAGCCAGACGTTTGGTAGCCCCAAGAGGCATCCAGTGGGTGCTCGGTAATAGGCATCAACTCAATATGGGTATAACCCATCCACACCACATACTCAACTAAACGATGCGCGATTTCACGATAGTTTAAAAAACCACCGGCATCATTGCGCTGCCATGAACCGAGATGCACTTCGTAAATACTAACGGGTTTATGTGGCCAATCAAAACTAGCACGCCGCTCAAGCCAACTCTGATCCTGCCATTGATGCTGCGAGTCAAAGACATAACACGCCGTTTGTGGGCGCATTTCCATGCCGCGCGCATAGGGGTCAGCTTTACTAAACACATCACCCGTGGTGCTGTTGCGGATTTCAAACTTATACTTATCACCCTGTCCCATACCGGGAATAAAGATCTCCCACACACCCGAACCACCACGATTGCGCATAGGGTGACGAAAACCATGCCAGCCGTTAAAATCACCAACCACGGATACGCGCTCTGCCGAGGGCGCCCAGACGGCAAATTGCACGCCAGGTATGCCATCGATGATTGTGGTCTGTGCGCCTAAATGCTCATAAATTTGCCAATGCTGCCCTTCAGCAAATAGGTGCAGATCTAGCTCGCCGAGCAAGGGCTCAAACGAATACGGCGACACTTGACTATAGGTTGAGCCGTTATAGTCATCCCAATGCACATCATAGTGGCGTGGTAAGGCTTTAAACTCTTTGCTGCTGAGTGTCAGCGTAAATAAACCGCTATCGGTTAAACGCTGCATAGGGAATCTATTTTCAAGCCGTACTTGCTTAGCAGTAGGCATCCAGACGCGAATTTCCCACTCTTTACCTACAGAGTGGGCTCCTAGAATTTGAAAGGGATCATGTAAGCGTCCCTGCTCTAAGCGCTCTACTAATGCTTTATCTATCATTACTTCACCTACTTTAGCTGGGCAGTCGGCCTGATTGCTCTACCCAGTAACGAATACGCTGATCCAACCCTTCGGGCAATTGCGACCATTGAAACTGCCAATGCCAGTTATTTTCTGTGGTGCCTGGTGTGTTCATCCGATGCTCGGAACCCAATCCCAGCCAATCCTGCATAGGAACGATAACCCGCTCAGCCACTGAACGCAGTCCTGTCACTATCAGTGCCAAAGGCATTTCTTTAACGTCCTGTGCAACTTGGCTCAACATCCACTCACGCGTACCGGGATGTAAGCTGTGCAGCCAGCCTAGAGTGGTATCGTTGTCATGGGTACCGGTATACACCACCGAGTTGGGCACAAGCGCATCAGGAGCATGCGGATTATCTGGCAATCCGCTAAAACCAAACTGCAAGACCGACATGCCCGGCAAGTTAAACTGCTCCTTCAAAGCAATGACTTCCGGCGTAATAACCCCCAAGTCCTCAGCGACTAACGGCAGCGAAGGGAACACTTGTTGCAAGCGCTCAAGCAGCTGTGCGCCCGGTGCCTTAACCCAACGCCCATTGATAGCCGTGGGCTCATTAACATCAATTTCCCAGCTGGCTTCCAAGCCGCGAAAGTGATCAATGCGTACTAAATCAAACAACTCCAGTGCTGCCTCGATACGGCAACACCACCACTTAAAGTTATCCTGCTGCATAACCGGCCAGTTATAGTGCGGGTTACCCCAACGTTGACCTGTTTCGGAAAAATAATCTGGCGGCACTCCCGTGACTACTGTCGGGTTTAGGTTCTCATCCAGCTTAAATTGCTCAGGCTGTTTCCACACCTCAACACTGTCATAGGCGACAAAAATCGGCATATCACCAAAAATTTTTATACCTCTGCTATTGGCATCCTGTTTGAGCTCATGCCAGATGGATAGCAAACCAAACTGTTCTTTTTTGAAATGTAATAAACGATCGTGGTGCTCTTCAGCTGCTTGCTGCAGGGCTTTAGGTTCACGCAAGCGATAGACGGAGGGCCAAGCTGACCAGGCGCTGTGGTGGAATTTCTCACGCAGCACCATAAATAAAGCATAGTCTTCCAGCCATAAGGGCGGCTGCGCCAAAAACTTAGCAAAATCACGTTCTTCCAACCGTTCTTCCCAGTCTGTAGGCAAAAGCCGTGGATTCAGAGCGAAAGCTGACAAACTATGGTAGGGCGATAAATCATCGTGCGGTGCTGTTAATGGCAACACCTGCCAAATAGACAGTCCGGATTTCTGCATCCAGTCTAAAAACCACCAAGCATTATCATCCAACACACCGTTGGGCAAAGATGTGGGGTGTAAAAGTACTCCTGCTGTTCGGACTGTCATCACGTACCTCTTATATCCTTAATGTGTACTATTAATTAGCTACGGCGCATCGTGCCGGAGTTTTCCATGCTGCCACCACCTGAAGAGATGGGTTGTTGTAAAATTTCAGGAGGTTCTTCACCCAGCAACTGATACAGTTTTTCAATGTGATGACGATACAGCAGCTCAAAGTCACTGACACTTTCTGCTGGGTTATAATCACCAAACCACCAAAACCAGTCTGAACCCTCGCAAATTGCCAACTGCGTTGTAGCTGCGGCTAACTCATCCTCAGTTAAGCGATTACTTGCCTTCACACGGTCATAGGCCAATTTCGCTTCAACCAGAATATCCCAGCCAAGGTTTTTATCCTGCTCGCCAATCCATGTCGAAAATGAACCATAGACCCAGCTTCCGGCCGTAAGTACGGGCAAGCTTGTAACTGCTGCGCCCTGCTTAAGCGCCTGACTAAAGGTAGTCAGCTCAATACGCGGATGCGTAGCAAGTTTTTTATATAGCGCTGATAAAAACTCATTAGCGTTGTTAGCGTAATACTCCCATGCGTTTTCCCCATCCAACACCACACTCACTACATGCTCAGAGGCTTTAGCCCCTAAGTAGTTGCTAATGTTGACTAGGTGCTGAGCGAAATTATTTACCGCGTCCTCAACTTTCCAGCTTTTGTAATGAAAACCAATTAAATCTGACAGCCCGTCATCGCGAAAGAACATGGCGCATTTTTGTTCGGCATAACGTACTGGTCGGTAATAGGCTTGATCACAGCGCACACCATGTACAGCTGTACCAGCGTTTCTGCAGGAGTTAGCCCATACGCCTTGTCCTGTTGCGGTCCAGCTCACATCGAACTCATCCAGCAAATCAATAGCAGCAATACTGACAGCGCCTTCAGACAGCCAAATGCCCTTGGGCCGCTGCCCAAAGTGCTCTTCAAATATATCCAGACCATGCTGCATATGCCAACGCGCACGTTCCAAACCGCCAGGATAGTTGTCGTACTGTGGACCTGGTGCGTTAGGCATTACCTCACGCATGGAATCAAAGTCTAGAAGTAACGGTACAATAGGATGTCCGTAGGGCGTGGTCGACAACTCTATTTGACCTGACTCCAACAGCGCCCGATAACGGGGAATAATACCCGTCACTGCATCCTTTATTATTTGCACCAGCACTCGCTGATCGACCTCGGTAAAGCTATGCGCTTTATCCATCAGGTTCTGAATACGACTATCGCTTATGCGCAGGCTTTGTCCCATCCATGCTAGGTGATACCACATCAATAGGTCACGAAAAAAACCATCATTAAGATATAACAACATTTGCTCATAGGCTTGAGCGTCATGCATATAATTTTGGGCTATTTCGGTTAAGTAACGAAACGGGGGTAGCGTATCGATAATGGTCGGCGCATGACAGCGTTGACAGGCATCAATAATTTTTTTGCGCCCTGGCACATCAGCAGGAATAGGCAACGCCCCAGCGACAATATTGAGCAGCCAATCCTGCATGAGCTGACCTCTTTCCAGCCAGCCAGCCATTTGTCCACCGTAATCATCTAGTTGTTCCAGCAACACAGGAGCAAAGTTGACCACCACTTTTGCATTTGGGCAGTTTTCTAGGTGCGCCACCATATCGGTATAATCTTTAATGGCATGCAGGTACACCCAAGGTAAACGATACTCGCCATCCATACCATCACGATAATGTGGTTGGTGCATATGCCAACACAGAACTAATTTTATTTTCTGTTGCTCACCCACTTGATGTTCCCCCTAACAGTCGCCGACACCGGACTGCTTAAATTTATATAAGGATATCTATCGCGTAAAACGCTCGTTTTGGCCAAGCATTTCCGGCGTTACCAAAACCAAACCATTTTCATCAACTAAAAAACGTTTCGCATCTTGCTCTCGATCTTCACCTATGATTGTGCCATTGGGAATCTTCGCTCCCTTGTCAATGATAGCGTTTTGAATCCGACAATGTCTGCCTACCTCTACTTTGGGTAGTAGCACTGAGTTGGTGATACTGGTATAGCTGTGTATAAGGCAACCACTGGAGATAACCGAACGCTTAATACTGGCCCCAGAAATGATGCAACCGGCAGACACCAGCGAGTCGATTGCTTTCCCGCGACGGCTGTCATCATCAAAGGCAAACTTGGCGGGCGGCTGCTGCGCCTGATAGGTCCAAATCGGCCAGTCGCGGTCATAAAGGTTAAGTTCTGGGGTGATTGAGCACAGATCCATGCTCGCCTGCCAGTATGATTCCAGCGTACCCACATCCCGCCAATAATCCGGCTCCCCGCGTTCATTGACAAACGGATACGCTAATACATCGTACTCATCAATTACCGACGGAATAATATCTTTACCAAAATCGTGTGAAGACTCACTATCATCGTGGTCTTTAATCAGCTTCTGGAATAAAAATTCAGTGGAGAATACATAAATACCCATTGATGCCAATGCCTTGTCTGGCTTGCCCGGCATCGCCTCAGGGTCAACGGGCTTTTCCGTAAACTTGACGACTTTAAAAGCATCATCGACCGACATCACACCAAAACCAGTAGCTTCTTCACGCGGCACTTCAATACAGCCGATAGTGACATCTGCACCTGAGCTAACGTGCTCTTTAAGCATGCGGCTGTAATCCATGGAATAAATATGGTCACCGCCCAGTACCAACACATACTCAGGCTTGTGTCGGCGCAAAATATCTAAGTTTTGATACAGCGCATCCGCCGTACCTCGGTACCACTCTTTGTCCACGCGCTGCTGCGCGGGTAGCAGCTCAACAAACTCGCCAGCTTCGTAACGCATAAAGCTCCAGCCTCGCTGTACGTGGCGGATGAGTGAGTTGGACTTATACTGGGTTAATACCCCGATTTTGCGTATCCCTGAGTTCACACAGTTGGATAACACAAAATCAATAATGCGATATTTGCCGCCGAAGGGTACGGCTGGCTTAGCGCGCCACTGCGTTAAATCCTTTAGCCTGCTGCCTTCGCCACCAGCCAACACCAGCGCCAATGTTTTGCGCAAAATATCAGCAGTAGTTTTACTCTTTGTTGTGTTATCCATACCAACCTCACTTACGTAGCTTTTGAACTCAGTGGAGTAGCTCTCCACCTACACTCGTCAAATTACAATGTTTTTGCGCACATCATGGCGCCTTTCAATCCTAGCGCTGGGTCTTTAACCAAATACACCGGCATACCAGCAACCAAGTCACTCATACGTCCTTTGTCTTGCAACTTAGTTAAAAAACCCTGCTTACGCATCCAGGGTTCAAGCTTGGCACCAATGCCACCTGCGATATAGATGCCCGCATAAGCCGGCCACAGCAAGGCAAGATTGCCAATATAGGCCGCATAAATTTGTACAAACGCATTAATGGCCTTTATGGCTTCTGCTTGGCCTGCCTGCGCCCACAGCTGAATCTGCTCAGGCGCGGGCCAAGACTCTTGCTCTTTAAGCGGCAACTTGCTGAAAAAAGCATACAAAGCTTGTAATCCAGCGCCCGAGAGTAAGCGCTCATACGACAGATGACGCCAATTTTGCCACAACCACCTTTGCAACCTTTGCTGCAGCTCATTTGCCGGCGCAAAATCCATGTGCCCGCCCTCGCAAGGCTGGGGCACGAAGCCTTGTGGCGTGTTGACTACCGGAGCCACTCCCAAACCAGTACCTGCGCCGACAACCAGCCGGTTACCCTGCGGATTGAAGCTCCCTTCTTGCAGACACACCAATTGTTCAGTGCTAATGGCATCAATACCCAAAGCAGCCGCTTGAAAGTCGTTAATGAGTTTTACTTTTGCAATATCGCATTGCTGGATAATTTCTTGACTGGTTACCAACCAAGGCAAGTTTGTCAATTGCGCCTGCTCGCCCGTTACCGGTCCCGGCAAACCAAAACAAGCACTACGAAAGGAGTTAAGCTGAAAGTCGCGACAAAATTCCCGTACCACCGCAGACAAAGAATCGAACTGCTGACTGGAATAAATTTTCTCTGCCACGATAGAATTTGACTGCTGCGTATCAAAAGCAGCTAACCATGATTTTGTTCCACCTATATCGCCAGCCAGCACTAACATAAAGACCTCCAGATACAGTTAAGCATAGCATTAATAGTAAAAAACTAAAGCTAAACCTGTATAATTCTGTGGCTTATATCCGACGAAAGCAGTTGGTTTTTCAATGACTTGGGAGCGCAGAGAACCTACGCTCCCAAAGAGACAATTAAACTTTTTTCGCTACCATCCTTGGTGCAATCATATGCTCTGGCATTAAAATATCAGCCAGCATTTCCTCATCCAGTAAGTTCTCCGCTCTAATCAATTCCAACACCCCACAACCCGTATGCAATGCTTGCTTAGCAATACGGCTGGAGTTGTCGTAACCAATATAGGGATTCAAAGCCGTAACCAAACCGATGGAATGCTCCATCAGTTCTCGGCAATGCGCCTCATTAGCGGTAATCCCCACCACGCAGAACTCACGCAGCATATCCATGCCGCGGCAAACTAGGCGTACGGAATCAAACATCTTCCATGCAATCAGCGGCTCCATTACGTTTAACTGCAATTGCCCTGCTTCAGCAGCCATGGTCACCGCCAGATCATTGCCGATAATTTCAAACGCAATCTGGTTGACCGCTTCTGGAATAACAGGATTCACTTTACCCGGCATAATGGAGCTGCCCGGCTGACGCGGCGGCAGATTAATTTCATTAATACCTGTACGCGGACCACTGGAGAGCAAACGCAGGTCGTTACAGGTTTTAGACAGCTTGGTCATCAAGCGCTTAAGCAGCCCTGAAAACAACACAAAGGAGCCCATATCGTAGGTTGCTTCGACCAAATCCGCTGCTGCCTGAATAGGATGGCCGCTAATAGCTGCCAAACGTTCAACAGCAATACCTTGATAACGAGGATCCGCATTGATACCCGTCCCAATAGCTGTACCGCCAAGGTTTACCGGCGTAAACAAGTCGCTACCTAGCTTCTGAAACAAAGATAAATCTTCGCGTAAATTGTTAGCAAAGGCATGGAACTCCTGGCCCAGGGTCATGGGTACAGCATCTTGCAACTGGGTGCGCCCCATTTTCAGCACTGTTGAAAACTCATCACCTTTATCGGCAAACGCCTGAATCAGACGCTCTAGGCTAATGAGCAGATCATTCTGCCCCAACAACATTCCCACTCGAATCGCCGTTGGATAAGCATCATTGGTGGACTGCGCCATGTTTACATCATTGTTAGGGTGCAAGAATTGATATTCACCTTTTTCTTTACCCATGCTTTCTAGGCCAAGGTTAGCGATCACCTCGTTCGCATTCATATTGGTTGAGGTACCAGCACCACCTTGAATCATGTCGACGACAAACTGGTCATGATGCTGACCTTGGATAATCTGTCTACAAGCCTTAGTGATCGCTGTATGTCGCTCAGACGGCAAACAACCTAATTCATGATTCGCATCAGCTGAAGCCAGTTTAACCATCGCTAAGGCAGTCACAAAGTTCGGGTATTCTGATAGAGGAACCCCTGACAACTGGAAGTTCTCTAGGGCACGCAATGTCTGAATGCCGTAGTAGGCATCATTTGGCACAGGCAGGCTGCCTAGCAAGTCGTGCTCTAAGCGCAATGAAGTGGTTGTCATTTAAGTACAGTCCTCACTTTGTGAAAAATTTATTTCGGGGTTCAGCAGCACGCCCAGTCGAACTGCACGCTGCTGTAAAATTTTAAGACCAAGGCAATTCAACATTCAAACTTTATTTTATTTTTTTTGCGCCTCTGTCAACAAAGTGCCAGTAACACAGCCAGCTTACTCTGCATTTTATTGCTCAGAAATGTCGCTATCGTTCTCTTTTTTATTCTTCTTTATCAGCAGCCATCTCGGCAATAGCTTTAAGCCTTGCTACCACACGACCATTGATAGTATCCGGCGCATAACTGCCTTGCGCATCTAGCGTACCTACTTCTTCACCGCTTAATAACGCCAGCGCTTGAGCAACAGTTTCCACCACGTAAATAGAAAATGTACCCTGCTCCACAGCGCTCACCACTTCTGCAGAAAGCACCAGATTGTTAACATTCGCCTTGGGTATAATCACGGCTTGCTCGCCCGTCAAGCCACGCTTTTGGCACAGTTTAAAGAAGCCCTCAATTTTTTCATTGACTCCTCCCACCGCCTGCACCTCACCAAACTGGTTGATAGAGCCCGTAACTGCAAAACATTGCTGTAACGGCGCATTCGCCAGGGCAGAAATCAATGCACACACCTCACCCAGCGAGGCGCTGTCACCATCGACATAGCCATAGGACTGTTCTAGGGCAATGCTGGCAGAGATAGCCAGCGGATACTGCTGCGCATACTTGCCGCCTAAATAACCGGTTAGAATCATCACCCCTTTTGAGTGAATCGGCTGCCCTAGGGTTACTTCGCGCTCAATATCTACAATGCCATTAGCGCCCGGGTAAACACTCGCTGATATGCGTGCTGGCATACCAAACGAAGAGTCGCCCGCCTGCAGTACAGTGAGACCATTGCACTTACCTACGGCTGCACCCTCTGTATCAATCAGGATAATACCCGCCAGTATGTCTTCCATAATCTGCTGGGACACTCTACCGGTGCGTGCTTGCTTGGCCTTAATCGCTTGCTCTATGTGTTCTACCTGAGTGATTTCTGCCTGTTCTTTATGGCGAATAAAATCAGCTTCACTCACCACTTGAAACAACTCAGACAAGTTAGCCGACAATCGATGCTGGTGCTCTGCCAAGCGCATGCTGTGCTCAGTTAAACGTTTAACTGCAGCCGCTGTTAAAGGCGCCATGCCTTCCTCGCTGGTACGCGTATGAATCAGCTGCGCAAAATCCATCACCCTTTGCGCTGAGAACGCCACATCTTCCTCAAAATCAACCAGCACCCGAAACATATCCTGAAAATCCGGGTCCAGCTCTTGCAAGGCATAATAGAGTTCGCGTGAGCCAATCACTATTACCTTAACCTGCAGCGGAATGTCCTGCGGTGTTAACGTGACTGTAGCCACGCGAGTCAGCTCAATCAGCGGTGATTCCATTTTCAGCTGTCTAGAATGCAGCGCGCGTTTCAGCGCTTCCCAGACAAAGGGCTCTGAGAGTAGCTTTTCTGCTTCTAGGATTAAATAACCGCCATTGGCTGTGTGTAACGCGCCTGAGCGTATTTGGCGGTAACTGGTATAGAGCGTGCCTTGATCGGACGCATATTCGATGCGCCCAAACATATTTTCATAGGTTGGATGCGACTCAAAAACTACTGGCGCGCCACCATTCTTAGCATGCCCCACTAACACATTCGGGCTGTACTGCTCTTCCATCAGCTTGCGTCTGAGGCTATCACTTAAATCTTCGTCAACCAGCTGCTCAACAACGGTTTTTAACAGGTTAGCCTGCATGGCCTGCAAGTAGGCCAGCACGCTCGGAAACTCAGCATACTTGGCAGCTAAAGGTGTCAAATTAGGCTCTAAAGCAAGGGAGATGGTTTCTTCGTTTAACTTACGCAGTTCGTTGCTGGACTCGCGCTTCCATAAGGGTAGACTAGAAAGCTCGGTGTTTAAAATTTCTTCCAGCACTGCAACATCGGCATGGAATTGTTCACGCTCAACTTCGGGACGCTGAGCAAACTCGGCTTCGTCCAGCGCTTTGCCTTCAAACATCGGGGTAAAGGCGATATTACTGCTATCACGGTACAGTGCAATGCCTTTTTCTAGCGCCAGCTTTTCAATTTTGTCTAACACCTTGTCGTAGCGCTTGGTAAATACGCGATCGATTTGGTTTTTCTTTTGCTGCCAGCTAGGGGTTTCAAAGACTGTAGGAAAGGCCGCTAAAATACTGTCAATCAGATTGGAAATATCACGACAAAACTCGCCGCCCTTGCCAGCAGGGAGTTCTATCGCGTGCGGCTCACGTGATTCCTCAAAGTTATTAACATACAGCCAGTCTGAAGGCGTTGGTTTTTCTTTAGCTACCTTAGATAAGTAACGACGCACATAAGAGAACCTTCCTGTGCCGGACTCGCCCATCACAAAAGCGTTGTAACCAGAGCGTGGCATGGCTACCCCAAACTCGAGGGCTTCCACAGCGCGCACCTGCCCTAGAACAGATTCAAAGTGCTCCAGTTCATCGGTCGCTTGAAACGGAAACAGCTTACTATCAACTTGATGACTAAGGGCGGACGCGGGTAACGACCATTGCTGGTGTGCGGGGTTGGACATGAATTTTCCTTGCTATTTTTAAGGCACTCTCTAAAACGCTCTTGCACACTTAAATAATGGGCGAAAACATACAAAACAAGACCTATTTTTAGCTAGGCTAGTCTGTTGTTAGCGCACCATAAAAAGCAACCCTAGGTGCAGACGTAGTTTCAAGAGTTCCTTAAATGCCTCGAAAAAATGAACCGGCTATTCTGAAGCCCACCAAGCATAGAAGCAAGTGCCATCTAACCTAAAGGCTGTAAACGATACTGCGGGGGAACCTGTTCAATATTTTTAATGGTTACATTCAGGTTTTTCCATAAACCATCTTTAATGCCGTAAATACAGCCATAAATGGATAGTTTTTGCCCGCGTCGCCATGCATTTTGCACGATGGCGGTATGACTGACATGAGCCACCTGTTTAATCACGTTAAGCTCGCACAATCGGTCAACGCGCTCTTCTTGGCCTGGCAAGGCAGCCAGCTCATCGTAGCTATCAAAGTAAAGATCACGAATGGTGCGAATCCAAGCATCGGTAATTCCGATTTGCTTGTCGCTCATGGCCGCTTTAACCCCACCACAACCGTAATGGCCCGTCACCAAGATGTTCTTAACCTTGAGCACATCCACTGCATACTGAATTACAGATAAGCAGTTTAAGTCTGTATGCAGCACCACATTGCCCACATTACGGTGCACAAACAGATCACCGGGTAACATACCCACAATTTCATTGGCTGGTACGCGCGCGTCTGAACAACCTATCCATAGATATTCAGGCTCTTGCTGTTTGGCCAGTTTTTCAAAAAACTGCGGATCTTCTTCTTTTATGGATTCTGCCCAGCGGACATTATTTTCAAAAAGTTGATGTAATTCAGGCATAGGATTCTCTGATCATTAAAAATAAAAGCGCAGATATGACTGTGATATTTTAATTAAAGTCACTTTTACACCCCTAGGGTACAGGCCATTACAATGGCATCCTCTTGCCCTTGCCCCGCGGGATAGTAGTTATTGCGCCGCCCAATTTCATTAAACCCCAACTGCTCATACAAGGCATACGCCGCGTGATTGGATTGGCGCAATTCCAAATAACACTCTTTGCTGCCTTGTTGTTCAGCTTGCTCTAATACAAATTCTAATAACTGACGACCATAGCCCTGACCCTGCTGCTCAACGCCAATCACTATATTAAGCAAATGCGCCTCATCAACAATGTACTGCATCACGGCATGACCTATATGTTGCGCGCCACACTCCATTATCCAGCACTGATAACGCCTTAATGCATCCTGATACAAGTTGAGACTCCACGGATGAGAAAAAGCACGCTGCTCTATGGCTAACACAGCGTCCAAGTCTTCAGCCTGCATTGGCCGAAAGCGAATCTCAGTCATTATTTAACCAACGCGGCATACGCAGCTGCATGCTCTGCCAGAGCTGGCGTTTTAAGGTGGGATATTGCAGCAGCTGCTCAAGACTAGGAAGACTCCACAGCTGCCACTCATGCTCAAACGCAGTAATGCCAAAATCATCGGCGAACTCATCCGATACATTCGCAAAGCGCACTGCATTTTCCCCCAGCAACCAAATCATACTCGTAGGTTGTTGCGCGCACTCCATGCTCAATAACTCACGCACGTAGGCGCGGGCGGCTTGACTGTCTTGACGGTGTGCCAGATTACCTGCGCTTAACACTGGCCAGCGGATGGGTTCGACATTACGCAACAGGCTAGGCTCATGTGGCAGCTTTGCAGCGCGTAAAATATCTTTCAGCAGCAGATACTCTGGATCTCGGCTTTGCAATGGCTCAGCCACAGGCAAATCCAACAAGAGTAAACAGCTTGCACTACGCATTATTTGCAAAGCAAAACGAGGGATTTCTTGAGCGGGAGTCGGCGCTTCGGGTGTAACTGCCTCTGCGGGTGGTTGCGTTTCTGCAGCCACAGGCGCAGCAGTAGCTGCTTGTCCAGCAGACAGTGACTGACGAATTTGCTGCAATTGATTTTGCGCTTGCTGCCCACGAGCAACACCTACCTCAGCATCGTTTTGACGTGAAATTTGTTCCTGCTCAACGGGCTCTCGTTGAGCAGGCTCACATGCCCAGTCCAACAGATAGTCACGCGAGGCAGCCGCAAACGGCAAGTTTTGCCGCGGCAGCCAAACATCAAGCTGCATCACCTGCAGCATAGCTTGACGCCGCACCTCCTGTGCGTGCACATCAACACTCATTATTTAGATGCCATCCACTTGCGGATGCGCCTTTGCTTTACCAACCTGCATCAGATTGAGTGCATTTAGGTAGGCTTTTACCGACGCCACGACGATATCAGTGTCCGCACCATTACCATTGACGATACGGCCAGCACGCTCTAAACGTACGGTAACTTCTCCTTGCGAATCGGTTCCCTCGGTAATCGCATTGACTGAGTACAGCTGCAAGGTCGTAGCGGATTGTGCTACTTTTTCAATCGCTTTAAAGGCTGCATCAACAGGGCCTGAACCCTGCTCTTGTGAACGTATTTCTTTACCGTCTACCAACAGCACCAACTGTGCTTGTGGCGTTTCGCCGGTTTTACTCGCCACCTCCAGACTTACCAGCTTATAAAATTCTGGCACATCATCATTATTAAAGGTGTCGCTGACTAAAGACTGCAAGTCTTCATCAAAAATCTCATGCTTTTTATCAGCCAGCTCTTTAAAGCGGGCAAACAGAGCATTAAGATCCGTTTCCGTGGCTAGCTCGATACCTAATTCAAGCAAACGACTGCGAAACGCATTGCGTCCTGAGTGCTTGCCCAATACCATTCGATTGGCGTTCCAACCCACAGACTCAGCGGACATAATTTCATAGGTTTCACGATGTTTAAGCACGCCATCTTGGTGAATACCCGATTCGTGTGCAAAAGCATTCACGCCAACTATGGCTTTGTTGGGCTGTACTGGAAAACCAGTAATACCAGAGACCATGCGTGAAGTGCTAAGAATTTGGGTCGTGTCTATATTGGTATGTACGTTCAGCAGATCTTCACGAGTTTTAATCGCCATGACGATCTCTTCCAGTGCCGCGTTGCCTGCACGCTCACCCAAACCGTTAATCGTACACTCCACTTGACGCGCACCAGCCACTACTGCGGCCAGCGAGTTAGCCACCGCCAAACCTAAATCGTTGTGGCAGTGTACAGAAAATACTGCTTTGTCCGAGTTCGGCACGCGCTCAATAAGCTGACGAATAAGCTCGGCATACTGGTGAGGAATCGCATAGCCAACCGTGTCGGGAATATTTATAGTGCGCGCACCCGCATCAATAGCGGCTTCAACAATACGGCAGAGAAAATCTATTTCAGAACGCCCGGCATCTTCACACGAAAACTCCACATCCGCACAAAGATTACGCGCTTTTTTAACCGCACGTACCGCTTGTTCAACCACTTGATCAGGTTGCATACGCAACTTGTATTCCATATGGATGGGGCTGGTGGCAATAAAGGTATGGATACGGCCGGAGTTAGCACCAGCTAACGCTTCAGCAGCGCGCTCAATATCCGCATCCAATGCACGCGCCAGACTACAAACCGTGCTGTCTTTAACTGCATCAGCAACGGTTTTTACCGATTCAAAATCCCCGGGACTGGCAATAGCAAAGCCGGCTTCGATGACATCCACACGCATACGCTCAAGCGCTTTAGCAATACGCAGTTTTTCATCCCTGGTCATGGACGCGCCCGGGCTTTGCTCCCCATCACGCAAAGTGGTATCAAAAATAATGACACGATCGGTGTTCGGCATGGAAATCTCCTATGGCTAAAAATGCTCTTTTTATTAGAACAATATACCCTTACCGAAAAAAATTTGCTCTGTTATCTGCCCACTAGACTCTATTATGCAGCAGCCCGCATAAAGCACGCCAAGCACTTACAAAGCCATGCACGCACCTAGATTCAGGCTGATCTTGGGCGATTTCAATCTAGGCTGTATTGTATGTACTATTATAAATCTTTCTACATGCGTGTGCTTTGAGGGCTGTAAATGTTGGAAAAACTCCTAGATGCTTTAGATAGCCTTGTTTACGTGCTGGTGGCTCCTTTTGGCATTTTATACGTCTTTCCACGCTTTTTCCTTGGGCTGGAGCAGAGCCTTGGTGTTGAATTACCCCGTTTTTTGGCGCTGAAGTATACGGGCGTGTTGTTGATGAACTTGGGCGGTATTCTTGCTCTTAGCTGCCTTATCATCATGCATTTTGCAGA
The DNA here is from genome assembly GCF_030362935.1 of Thiopseudomonas acetoxidans. NCBI lineage: Bacteria > Pseudomonadati > Pseudomonadota > Gammaproteobacteria > Pseudomonadales > Pseudomonadaceae > Thiopseudomonas > Thiopseudomonas acetoxidans. The sequence continues at coordinate 158,191 of NZ_JAUCDY010000001.1, read as the reverse complement.
TCGGGGTTCAATCAGTCCCTTCACCAAACCAACTCAACTGGTACGCAAAGGACCTTACGCCCTAGTACGTCACCCCATGATGTGGGCCGGTAAATTCGTTCTAATTGGCCTGACCTTAATTTATAGCTCACCGTTATTGCTGCTATGGCTCATCATCTGGAGTCGTTTTGCGGTGGTTTATATTGACCGTTACGAAGAGCCCTATTTGTTAAGCGTGTTCGGTGACAGCTATAGTCAATACTGCCAAACCACACCACGCTGGTGGCCGCACATTAAAAAACCAACCAGCGTTACCTAACCCCTCAGTGTTTTAGCAGTATCAGCCACTACCTGCATTAGCCTATCCAGCGCCCCCTGATTAGTATGCAGCACCTGATAACCTGCTTTCTGCATGGCTTGGTACAGCTCTTGATTGTGCCACAGCTGCTCGACTGCAGCAGCTAGCTCGCCAGCATCCTTTACTTCACGCAAAGCACCTGCCTGCTGCATTTGCCCGACAATATCCAAAAAATTAAAATAATGCGGTCCGCAAATGACTGGCTTACCCAGCGCTGCTGGCTCCAACACATTGTGCCCACCATGCGCCACCAAACTACCACCGACAAACGCCACATCAGCCAGCGCATACAACAACAGCATTTCACCCATGGTGTCGCCCAACAACACCTGATGCACGGCCTGCACCCGCTCGTACCCAGAGCGACGCACTGTTTTTAATCCCTGCTCTATGCACAACTGGTACACGGCATTAAAACGCTCTGGATGGCGCGGCACTAAAATCAGCAAGGCATCGGGAAAGTCGGCTAACAGCTGCCGGTGCGCCCGAAGAATCGGCAAGTCTTCGCCATCGTGAGTACTGGCTGCCATCCAAATCGGTCGCTGCGTATTTTCCCAGCTTGCTTTTAGTCCAACCGCCTGCTCAAGCAACTGATTATCAATATGCAAATCAAACTTGATTGAACCCGTCACATGTACCGCCTCTGCGCGCGCACCTAAAGCGATAAAACGCTCGGCCTCTATCTGGGTTTGTACGGCCAATCCACTCATTCGCGCCAGCATCGGCGCTGTTAGCTTAGGGAAGCGCCCGTAACCACGCGCCGAGCGTTCTGATAATCGCCCATTCGCTAGCATCACTGGAATACCCATTGTAGCGCACTGCTCAATATGGTTAGGCCAAAGCTCAGTTTCCATCACAATGGCTAAACAGGGTTGTAGGTGACGCAAAAACCGTCTGGCCATACAGGGCAAATCATAGGGCATATAGCAGTGCTGTACCTGTTCACCAAACATAGCTTGAATGCGCTCTGACCCTGTAGGCGTCATGCAGGTCATTGTAATAGGCAAGCCTGGATAACTCTCTTGTAGCGCGCGCACCAAAGGCGCAGCGGCGATACTTTCCCCCACTGACACTGTATGCAGCCAAATACCACCCTGCCTAAAGCGGGGCAAGGCAAAGGCAAAACGCTCCGCAATGCGCTGGCGATACGCAGGCGCTTTACGACTACGCAGTAATAACCGTAACAACACAATGGGTAAGGCAAGGTAAAAAAGCAGGCTATAGAGGGGTCTGTTCATGGCGCAATTTTAGGTAACTCGCCTGGGGTTGTCTATGCGCTCAAGCGATTCACCGCTCTGGATAACGCAAGCTGCCCAGAAGATAGACTGCCCCCGGCTACAGACTAGTCGGCACATTTATTGCAACAATTCAGCGACCGTCAATACCACAGCCATAGAAGGAGTAGTGCATGAACAGTCTTGACCCCATCATGCAGATCACCATTAACCAACAAAAACATAACAAGCGCGACACCGCAGTAGACGCACAACCAAGCGCGGGAAGCTTTGCCGATGTGATGCAGCAAACACAGCAGTCAGCCGCTAAGCCAGCTTCTGCTACACAAGAGAGTCTTAAAACTGCACAACCTGAAAAAACAGAACGCAACGTGGTCAATGAGTTTCTGGAGTGGATGCAAATGACGCCTGCTGAAAAGCTACGCGACCGAATTCTGAAGGAGCTAGGCCTCACTGAAGCGGACTTAGAGGCGATGAACCCAGAGCAACGGGGGAAAATTGAAGCGCTGATTGCGCAAAAAATCCGCGAAGAACAAGAGCTGCAAAACAGCCAAAAAGCAGCTAAAGAGGACAACAAGCTGTTTGGCGCCTAAATGCACACGCAGGGTTTTTCGCTATACTAGGACGTCCAAACCCGTAACAGGAAGCAGCATGTCCAGCACCCTCACCACAGACATAGCCATTATTGGCGGCGGTATCGCCGGCTTGTGGCTCAATGCCCGTTTGCGCCAGCAGGGCTTTAACACCCTACTTGTGGAACAACACCAGCTTGGCGGTGGGCAATCGGTCTGCTCACAAGGCATTATCCACGGCGGCACTAAGTATGCGTTACACGGCGCGCTAACTGGCTCATCTGAAGCCATTGCCGACATGCCTGAGCGTTGGCGCAAGGCGTTAAGCGGCGAAGGCGAGCTGGATTTGCGCGGCGTGCGCCTATTATCCGATGCACATTACCTGTGGTCGCCCGGCTCTATTGCCAGCAACATGACCAGCTTTTTGGCCAGTAAAGCCATGCGCGGCCGCGTCGATGCGGTCAAAGGCGAACAACTGCCACCCGCGCTGCAAGACAAAGGCTTCAAAGGCCGCGTCTACCGCTTAGCCGAACTGGTGTTTGATGTGCCCAGCTTGGTCAAGCGTTTAACTGAACTGGCCGGTAATTCTTTATTGCACAGCCCCAAGCTGTCGCCGCTGTTTGATGCCCAGCAGCAACTCATTGGTTTACAGGCCGGCGAGGTGCGCATTCAAGCACAGCGTTATATTCTTTGTGCCGGCGAAGGCACTCAAGACTTGCTCAACCAGCTGCATATCGACAAGCCGCAACAGCAAGTGCGCCCTTTGCACATGGTGCTCGTCAAAGGCGCCGCGTTAAAACCGATTTATGCACACTGCTTAGGTGCGGGCAGCAAGCCGCGCATTACCATTACCACCCACTCTGCGCCCGATGGTGATTGGGTTTGGTATCTAGGCGGTAATTTGGCCGAAGCCGATGGCGTCGCCCGTGATGAAGCGGCACAAATCAACGCTGCCCAGCGCGAGTTGCGCGAACTCATGCCTTGGTTGGAGCAAACAGGTCTTGAGTGGCGCTGCGCTAGAATTAACCGCGCCGAACCCGCGCAAAACAATCTGGTACGGCCTGACACCGCTTTCTTAGCGGAACGCGGCCAGGTGCTGGTGACTTGGCCGACTAAACTGGCTTTAGCGCCTGACTTGGCGGATAAAGTCATTAGCAGCCTCACGCAACAGGGCATCCAGCCCACAGCACAGCCTGTATCACTCGCATTACCTCAACCATCTATAGCCCTCGCCCCTTGGGAGCATCTTTTCAATGAGTAATTTGCACGACTTTTATCGCCCGCTTGGACAGTTCGGCCCGCTGGTTTCACCCCTAGGATTAGGCACGGTCAAGCTGGGACGCAATCAAGGGGTTAAATACCCCGCGGGGTTTAATTTGCCCGATGATGCCAGCGCTTTGTATTTACTCGCACAAGCCAAAGACCTCGGCATTAACCTACTCGATACCGCGCCAGCCTATGGCATCAGCGAAGAGCGCTTAGGCACTCTGTTGCAGGGGCAGCGTCAAGATTGGGTAATTGTCAGCAAAGTAGGTGAAGAGTTTGAAGGGGGGCGCTCTTGGTTTGATTTTAGCGCCACGCATACCCGCTTTTCGGTTGAGCGCAGTCTTAAGCGCCTCAACACAGACTATTTGGATATGGTCTTAGTGCACTCGGATGGCGATGACCTGCAGGTACTACAGCACACTGATGTCTACAGCACCTTGGCACAACTGAAGCAAGAAGGAAAAATCGGTCAGTTTGGTTTTTCCGGCAAAACCATTGCCGGCGGCTTGCTCGCGCTAGAACTCGGTGACTGCGCCATGGTGACTTTTAACCTAAACGAGCAGGATGAAAAACCGGTCTTGGATTACGCCGCCGAGCATGGCAAAGCTATTTTGATTAAAAAAGCCCTCGCCAGTGGGCATATTTGCTTAGACCCCAGCATCAACCCTATCCGCGCCAGCTTTGATTTGGTTCTAGGTCACCCCGGCACCACCAGCGCGGTAGTCGGCACCATCACCCCAAAACACCTACACGAAAACGTGACACAGGCGATAGCCGCCCTAACCGCAGCCATCCGATAACCAAAAAACACAATGCGAGCTATCTGCTCTGTAGGAACGCAACTTTAAAAGGCATACCAGCGCAACAACCACACTACTGTAGGAGCGCATTATTAGCGCGATTGGGCTAAAGCCAAGCTCGACAGTTTTTAAGACTTACTGGTTTGCTGAATTTTCTCTACGATGGCGGTCGTGGAGCTGTTTTCGACCAAGCCCAGTACGCGCACTTCGCCACCGTAGCCATATACGATATCCGCGCCTACTACCTGCTCAACCCCATAATCACCGCCCTTGACCAGCACATCAGGCTGCAGCACGCGTAGCAAGCCTTCTGGGGTATCCTCAGCAAAGCTCACCACCCAGTCCACTGCGCCCAAACCAGCCAGTACCGCCATACGACGCTCGACTGTATTAATCGGGCGGCCCGGGCCTTTTAAGCGCGTTACCGATGCATCGCCATTGACGGCAACAATTAAACGATCTCCTTGCTCACGCGCTTGCTCTAAATAACTCACATGCCCCGCATGCAAAATATCAAAACAACCATTGGTAAACACCACTCGCTCACCTTGAGCTTTAGCATCGGCGACTGCAGCCTGCAATTGCTGTAAGCCCAGCACACCTCGCCCCGACGCCAGCTCACCCTGCAGCACGCGTCTCAGTTCTGGCGCACTAATCGCTGCCGTACCTAGCTTGCCCACCACAACTCCAGCAGCCAAATTAGCCATGTGCATCGCTTCTGGCATACCTTCGCCAGCGGCCAGTGCTGTAGCTAACGTGGAAATCACTGTATCGCCAGCGCCTGTTACGTCAAACACTTCACGCGCTTGGGCAGGCAAATGAATCACTGGCTGCTCGGCACGAATCAAGGTCATACCCTGCTCGCCACGGGTGATCAACAAAGCTTCTAGCTGTAAATCCATAAGCATCTGCACGCCACGCTCGATAAGCTGCTGCTCATCCGCGCAGGCACCTGCTACGGCTTCAAACTCAGCCAGGTTAGGCGTAAGCAGCGTCGCGCCACGATAAATAGAAAAATCCTGACCTTTAGGATCCGCAAGTACCGCCACACCCTTAGCTTTAGCCGCTTGAATTAACTGCTGATGATTTTGCAAGCTGCCTTTGCCGTAATCAGACAACACCAGTACTTTGACTTGATCCAATAAACCATCAACTGTAGCCAATAAAGCGGCGGCATCCGTGTTAAAACGCTCTTCAAAATCCATACGTAATAACTGCTGTTGGCGGCTCATCGCACGTAATTTAACAATGGTCGGCTGACCTGCCGCTTGCTGGAATTCAGTACGCACCCCAACCGAATGCAGCTGTTCAGCCAGTGCCGCGGCAGCTTCATCTGCACCTGTCACACCAACCAGATAGGCGGGTGCGCCCAAAGCGGCAATGTTGAGCGCCACGTTCGCCGCCCCACCCGGACGGTCTTCCGTGCGTGTTACTTTGATAATCGGCACCGGTGCTTCTGGTGAAATACGCGACGTGCTGCCATACCAATAACGATCCAGCATCACATCCCCCACCACTAACACAGGGGCATGGTCAAAGGGTGGAAAGGATTGCATAGAAGCTCCGAACAGTGAAAAAATAGATTTTAACATAACAGCATATGCGGCTCTGCATTTTTGCGTCGTACGCCGCTGGGATGCTTGGTAATAGGTAATAGAATAACTGTTGGGCTTTTAACTTAACAGCGCCACCACTAAGGGCAACGCCACAGCGGTAATCACACCCATCATGCTCATTGCCAGCGCAGCAAACGCACCTTGTTCCTCACCCTCTTGCAAACAGCGCGCAGTTCCAATGGCGTGCGCAACCATGCCCAGCGCCATCCCTACAGCAGCCGGATGAACAACACGAAACAAGCGCAGCAACTCCACGCCAAATATTGCTCCTAACATGCCGGTAATCATGACAAAAACAGCTGCCAAAGATGCTGACCCGCCTATCTGTTCGGCCACGAGCATGGCAATAGGCGTAGTCACAGACTTAGGCGCCAACGCCATCACAATCATGTGCTCTGCCCCCATCAGCCAAGCAATGCCCACGCCTAGCACTGTGGCAAAGGTACCAGCCACCAATAACGTGATCAGCGTCGGCAGCAATACTTGCCGTACACGTTTAATGTTTTGATACAAAGGCACAGCCAAGGCTACCGTCGCTGGCCCTAACAACAGGGTTAGCAACTGAGTGTTATTTTTGTACAGCTGATAGTCCATCCTCAGCAGTACTAGAGTACCAACCAGCAGCAATACCGCGACCAGCAGCGGCTGCAACAGCATTAGTTTTGTTCTGGCATAAAGTGCTTGCGCTAGTTGATACACCGCTAGAGTCAAGCCTACAGAGAATAATGGATGCTCCAGAACCACGTTTAAGGCACCCTGCCAATCCAGACTCATGCCTGCTCCTTACGTTTTTGTTGCCGCTCAATAAGCTTCTGCATTAACCAACCAGCAAAAACAATAGAAACCGTAGCTGAAAGCGTGAGAGCTACGGCAATGGGCCAAATATCAACGATAATGTCGTTAAAATGCACCAACACGCCGGCCACGGGTGGCAATAATAAAACCGGCAAATAACGCAGTAATCCTGTTGCTGCTTCATTGATGGGTTGGTTAACCTTACCTACCACCAGCAAGTAAACAAACAACAGCACCAAACCAATAATTGGACCAGGTAAAACTGGCAAAATTAAAACGTTCAAAGCACTACCCAGTAATTGAAATAGCACTAATACAGTTAGTCCGCGTAACAGCATGCGTCATCACCTTTATAACAAACAAATTATAACTCGCCCCAACCAAAAAGCTTGCGCAGCTAGACAGCGGTAGGCTTAGTTAATCCAGACTGCACGAGCAATTGCGGCGGTGTTAAGGGCTGATCGTTCCAACTCATCGCATAGGGCCACAGGCTTTGTTGACTCTGCATTTGTTGCCATAGTTTGGCAAAGCATTGCTGGCGCTCAGGGTGCACATCTTGTGGAGCCAGCAACGCTAAAGGCCAGAGCACAAACGCATTGTGCAGTATTTCCCCGCGCGGCAGTCTCACACCTTCACAGCAACCCACCTCTTGCCCATAGAGCAGTAAATCAATATCTAGCGGCAAACTCACCCGGCTCTTCGAATCACGCCCATGACACAGCTCGATATTTTTTAAACAACTCACCAAATCAGCAATTGGTAAGTTGGTTTTCAGCCCAACTACCATATTTAAAAAACAATCGCTGCAAATACCCACCGGCTCACTTTCAAAAACGGGCGAGCAGCTAAGTTCACCAAATAGCTTTTTCAGGCTATCAAGTGCAGCACATAGGTGGGCTTCGCGCTCGATGTTACTGCCTAGGCCTAAATAAACTTGGGTTAGCGACATCCTCGCTCAATCTCCACACCTACACCTGCAGCCTTAGGTATGGCTGCAGGTTTAGTTATTTTCAATCTTAACCATGGCATGGCAAACTCTTTTAGCAGCAACTGCGCCAAGCGCTCGGCAAAAGTTTCCACCAACTCAAAAGCATGTTGCGCAGCAAATTGCTCAACCCGCTGGCAAACAGCTGAATAATCCAATGCCAAACTGAGCTGATCGTCTACAGCTGCAGGTTGATTATCCCAAGCCATGGCTAAATCTATCAGCAACTTCTGTGTGCCCGTACGCTCCCAGTCATAAACACCAATGACGGTATCCACCTGCAGCTGCTCAATAAAAACCCTATCCACTGTACTGTTACCCCGTTAGAATCAAGCTCTCACCGTCTGGACTCTGGTTAATGTTCATTGTACTTTTCCTTTGCGCCTATCTGTTAGGCTCCATTTCCTTTGCCGTGTTACTCAGTCGGCACTACGGCACTGCTGATCCTCGCCAACTGGGCTCAGGCAATCCTGGTGCCAGCAATATGTTTCGTGTCGCAGGCAAACGCTTGGCGATTCTGACTTTTCTCGGTGACTTAAGCAAAGGCTTGCTGCCTATTTTACTGGCCAGTTGGCTAGGCTTTACCCAGCACGAGCAGGCTTGGATCGGTTTGGCTGCTGTCGTTGGTCACCTCTACCCTGCGTTTTTTAGACTTAAAGGCGGTAAAGGCGTATCTACTACCGCTGGAATGTTGTTAGGCCTGTATCCGCCGGCAGCTTTATTAGCACTCTCAGTTTGGCTACTCACTTTTTACCTAACTCGCACCAGCTCACTCGCGGCATTAAGCGCCCTACCCCTGACATTACCTTTATTAGCATGGCAACAGCCTCAGGCTTTGCTGCCCGCTAACTTATTAACTCTACTGCTTGTTTGGCGTCATAGGTCCAACTTAAAGGATTTACTTGCTGGAACTGAACGCCGTTTTTAAAGCGGAACTAACTCGGTCATCGGCCAGCGGGCACGCACATTAATTTCCAAGCCTTCACGTTGACCCGCCAATAGACGTTGGCAGCCAGCATATGCAATCATCGCGCCGTTATCAGTACAAAAACGTGGCCTAGCATAAAACACTTTACCGCCCAGTTTTTTAAGCATGCTCTCTAAAGACACACGCAGCGCTTGGTTCGCACTCACTCCCCCTGCAATCACCAAACTATTCAACCCCGTTTGCTCCAGCGCACGGCGACACTTTATGGTGAGTGTATCCACTACCGCTGCTTGGAACGCATGAGCCAGATCAGCCTTGGTTTGCTCGCCACCATCGCCTTGTGCCACGCTTTTTTGCCACGCATTCAGCGTTGAGGTTTTTAAGCCACTAAAACTAAATTCCAATCCGGGACGGTCGGTCATCGGGCGAGGCAATTTAAATCGCTTAGCCACACCTTGCTCAGCCAGTCGCGCAATTTCAGGGCCGCCGGGATAGTTTAAACCGAGCATCTTGGCAGTTTTATCAAAGGCTTCACCAGCGGCATCATCTATGGATTCGCCAAGTAACTGATAACGCCCAATGCCATCCACCCTCACCAGCTGGGTGTGGCCACCGGAAACCAACAACGCGACAAAAGGAAATTTAGGCGGATGCTCTTCCAACATCGGCGCCAGCAAGTGCCCTTCCATATGATGCACACCAATGGACGGCACATCCCAAGCAAAAGCCAACGCCTGCGCGCAGGACGCGCCTACCAACAAAGCACCCACTAATCCTGGGCCTGCCGTATAGGCAATGCCGCCAATGTCCTTTGCCTCATGGCCTGCATCCGCCAGCACCTGTTTTATCAGCGGTAACGTGCGCTTAACATGATCACGTGAAGCCAACTCTGGCACGACACCGCCAAATACGCGGTGCAAATCAATTTGACTAAATAAAGCATCCGCCAATAAACCGCGTTCACTGTCATACAATGCCACGCCTGTCTCATCACAGGATGTTTCCAGCCCTAGCACCAACATTTTAGCAACCCAGTCAAAACAAAAGAGGCATAATAAACCCATATTGGTGTTACAGCCATCTTTTCAGCCAGAATCAAAGACGAATAACCCATCAAGACCGATGCCCAGATGGGTAATACTTCTGCGCCCTATAGGGATCCACATGAGCGGACAATTTAAACTGCTAAAGCAAAAACGCTTTGCGCCATTGTTTATCACCCAGTTTTTGGGCGCGTTTAATGACAACCTGTATAAAAATGCGCTCGTTGTTTTACTCACCTTTCAATCGGCACAGTGGACTTCTTTAGCGCCGGAAATCATGGTCAACATTGCCGCAGGAGTTTTTATTCTGCCGTTCTTTCTCTTCTCAGCGACGGCAGGGCAACTGGCTGACAAGTACGACAAAGCCGCATTAGCACGCCTGACCAAACTACTGGAAATCTTGATCATGCTGGTTGCTGCGGCTGGCTTCTGTTTTTCCAGCCTGTCGACTTTAATGAGCGCGTTATTTTTACTGGGCTTGCAGTCCACCCTGTTTGGTCCGGTTAAATACTCCATCTTGCCGCAACATCTCAAGCGCAACGAGCTGCTCGGCGGCAATGCACTGGTCGAGGCTGGTACCTTTGTGGCTATCTTAATCGGTACTCTCACCGGTGGATTACTAGCAGGCATGGGCAATGCACCTATTTGGATTGTCGTTGGCGGACTGCTAGTAGCTATTGTTGGCTATTTGAGCAGCCGCAAAATCCCACCGGCACCAGCGCCGGCCCCTGAATTACGCATCAGCCTCAATCCCATTACTGAAACGCTACGCAATATTGGTTTTGCGCGACAAAACCGCACTATATTTTTATCTATTCTCGGCATTTCTTGGTTCTGGCTGTACGGTGCACTGTTTCTGACGCAGTTGCCGGGCTTAACTAAAAACGTCTTGGGTGGTGACGAGATTTTGGTCACTACATTGCTGGCCACTTTCACTCTAGGCATTGGCTTAGGGTCGCTGTTGTGCGAGCGTTTGTCTAACAACCAAGTGGAGATTGGCTTAGTACCCTTTGGCTCCATCGGCCTGACCTTATTTGGTTTGGATTTATTTTTTGCCGCGCCTATAGGCCTTGCTGGCGAGACCTTACACAGCCTTGGTTTTTTGCTCGGCCATGGAGCCGTGTGGCGGGTTTTCTTTGACCTTTTTATGCTGGGCGTGTTTGGTGGTTTTTTTATCGTGCCTTTGTATGCGCTCGTGCAAATGCGCAGCGCAGAAAAGAATCGTGCGCGCATTATTGCGGCCAATAACATCCTTAACGCCCTGTTTATGGTGCTAGGCGCCATCGCCGCGGTTATCTTGCTAACGGCTGGCGTCTCTATCCCCACTCTTTTTGCGATAGCCGCGCTCATCAATGCCACGGTAGCCATCTACATTTACAGCCTAGTGCCAGAGTTTTTTATTCGTTTTATCGCTTGGCTGCTTATTAAAGCCATCTACCGCCTACGCATCAGCGGCAAGCAGCACATTCCCGAGTCAGGCCCAGCCATCTTAGTCGCCAATCACGTCAGCTTTGCCGATGCGGTTATTCTGATGGGCTCATCGCCACGCCCGATACGCTTTATCATGGATCACCGTATATTTAAGACACCGATACTGGGTTTTATTTTCCGCCATAGCGGTGCTATTCCAATTGCCCCAGCCAAAGAAAACGCGCAGCTCATGGAACAAGCCTTTCAACACGCCAGCGCAGCACTGGATAACGGTGAGCTGGTAGGTATTTTTCCCGAGGGCGCCATCACCCGCGATGGCGAGATGCAGCCCTTTAGGCCTGGTATTAGCCGCATCCTGCAAGCCAACCCTGTACCCGTAGTCCCCATGGCTCTGTCAGGGCTATGGGGTAGCTTTTTTTCACGTATTGACGGCTCAGCAATGAAAAGCCCATTTCGCCGAGGCGCTTTCTCGCGTATCGACCTGCATATTGGTCCAGCCGTAGCCGCGACAAATGCCTCTCCCGAGACGCTGTACGCGAAAGTATTGGCTTTAAGGGGTGAACGGCAATAGAATGTCACTTTTAGCTGCCTACGTTCTTTTGTCAGCTCTGAAACCCTCCATGCCCAGCTAATTATTTAAAGCGTCCCTTTGCTTTTTGTAAAGAAACTAGGTACTATCTGCAACCCTTAAAACGCGGTGTGCGTTAACTCCAAGTTAATTGAGGAGCAAGCACATCAACCACCGGACACAGATGAAGGTACGAATTGAATGCCAGCTGTCAAACTAAAAGACAACGAACCATTTGACGTTGCCCTGCGTCGCTTCAAACGCGCCTGCGAAAAAGCCGGTGTACTTGCTGAAGTGCGCAGTCGCGAATTTTATGAAAAGCCAACTGCAGAGCGTAAGCGCAAAGCGGCAGCTGCCGTAAAGCGTCATGCCAAAAAAGTACAACGCGAACAACGTCGCCGCGAGCGTCTATACTGAGTTATAGATATTCGCAGCCAAAAAACCCGGACTTGTCCGGGTTTTTGCGCTCTAGCACAACTATTTTCTGTAACCATCACTCCCAAGCACAACACACAAGTAGCCCATGGCCGGTTTAATACCCCAAGACTTTATCGACGATTTGCTACACCGCACTGATATCATTGATGTGGTGAGTGAGCGTGTGCAGCTAAAAAAGTCAGGCCGCAATTACACCGCATGTTGTCCATTCCACCAAGAGAAAACGCCCTCTTTCAGCGTTAGCCCAGACAAGCAGTTTTATTACTGCTTTGGCTGTGGCGCTGGTGGCAATGCACTGGGTTTTGTAATGGATCATGACCATCTTGATTTCCCACAAGCCGTCGACACCCTCGCCAGCCGTATTGGTGTTGAAGTGCCGCGGGAACAAGGCCGTAGAGACAACAAGCCACGCCAACCTGCACACTCGCCTCTTTACGCTATTTTGCAGGACGCTTGCCAATACTATCAGCAAGCCCTTAAAAATCATCCTGCCAGACAGTCCGCGGTCACTTACTTAAAAAATCGCGGCTTAAGTGGCGCAATTGCTAGAGATTTTCAACTGGGTTTTGCCCCACCAGGCTGGGATAATCTGCGCAAACACTTCAATACCGATGAGCTGCTGGAAAAACACTTATTAGAAGCCGGGTTACTGGCCGAAAACGAAGAAAGCAAAAGACGTTATGACAGGTTTCGCGATCGAATTATCTTCCCTATTCGCGATTCACGAGGACGGGTAATAGGCTTTGGCGGACGGGTATTAGGTGACGACAAACCTAAATACCTAAACTCACCCGAAACACCCGTCTTCCACAAAAGCCAAGAGTTATACGGACTATTCGAGGCTCGTAGTTTCAATCGCCAACTCACAGAAATCATTGTTGTCGAAGGTTACATGGATGTGATCGCTCTGGCGCAACAAGGCTTACGCAATGCCGTAGCCACACTCGGCACATCCACTAGTGGTGAGCACATCAAGCGTTTATTTCGCGTCGTGCCGCGTATTATTTTTTGTTTTGATGGCGATAACGCTGGACGTAAAGCCGCTTGGCGCGCGCTGGAATCAGCACTGGAGCATATGAAAGATGGGCTACAAGCACAGTTTATGTTTTTACCCGAAGGTTCCGACCCAGACGTTCTGATCCGTCAAGAAGGTGTGGAGGCCTTTCAAGCCAGACTCAGCCAACAGGCCTACTCGCTCTCAGACTATTTCTTCAACCAACTGAGCGAAGAAATCAACTTGCAAAGCTTAGAAGGCAAGGCGCATTTAGCCAGTTTGGCAATACCGCTGATTGAACGTATTCCAAGCACTCACCTGCGCCAACTGATGCAGCAAAAACTGAGTCAACTCACTGAGATATCCACCCAGCATTTGCACCATCAGAGTCAAACTGCTGTCAAACAGTCTCCAGATTACCCACCGCTAGACGCTTATGCTGCACAACCTAGCGATAGCTTCACCGATAACCGCCAAGGCAGTTATCCATTACCCATTAGACAACAACCCAGGCGACAGCCCTTGCGTGACGCACAGAAAAGCGTAGAAAGCCCAAATCTAACGGCCTTGCGCACTCTCCTGCATCACCCTGAGCTTGCCCAAAAAGTAACTCGCAGCAAGGATTTTGCTGCGGAAGATGACCTTTATGCACAATTGCTCGTCTCAATACTCGAGGCACTACAAAAATCACCAGATATCGGCTACTCCCAAATAATTGCTCGCTGGCATGGCACAGAACAAGGGCGTCTATTACGCTCCTTAGCCGAAAAAGAATGGTTAATTAGTGCCGACAACCTTGAACAGCAGTTTTTCGACACCATTGATCGCTTAGCACAACGTCAAAGGGAACGCACTATCCAACAACTGATAGCCAAATCCCGCACCCAAGAGCTAAGTGACGAAGAAAAACAGCTTTTACGAGATCTACTTGCGCAAAAGAAACAGTAATCTGCTGGTAATTGGCAATTAGGCTCCTGCATCGTCTATAATGCACGACTTAATTTTCCTCCGCCCAGCTCTAGTATGGATAGGTAATATGTCCGCACAAGCACAAAAGCAATCCCGTTTAAAAGAATTGATCGCCCGTGGTCGTGAGCAGGGTTATCTCACCTACGCAGAGGTGAACGATCATCTTCCAGAAGATATCTCCGATCCTGAACAGGTCGAAGATATTATCAGCATGATCAACGATGTTGGCATCAACGTCTTTGAAGTTGCACCTGATGCTGACGCCTTACTAATGGCCGAATCCGATGACACGGACGAAGCCGCTGCCGAAGAAGCTGCCGCCGCACTCGCTGCCGTAGAAACTGATATTGGTCGCACCACCGATCCAGTGCGCATGTATATGCGCGAGATGGGTACGGTTGAGCTGCTAACTCGTGAAGGCGAGATTGAAATCGCCAAACGTATCGAAGAAGGCATTCGTGAAGTCATACATGCTGTTGCCCACTACCCGGGAACAGTGGCATCCATCACTGCAGACTTCAACCGCATCATCGAAGAAGGCGGTCGCATCAGTGATATTTTCACCGGTTACATCGACCCAGATGACAGCATTCCTGAGCCCGCAACACCTGTTGTAGCTCAACCCGCCGTCAGCAAGAAAGCAGACGCCGACAAAGAAGATGACGACGAAGAGGAAAGCGATGACACTGCTGAGGAAGAAGAGACCACTGAAAGCGGTCCAGATCCAGAAGAAGCCAAGCAGCGTATTGCCGCTCTGGAAGCCCAGCTTGCAGTAGTCAACAAAACACTCAGTAAAAACAAGCGTAGCAGCAAAGCAGCCGTAACCGCGCTCAACGACCTCGGCGAGCTGTTTATGCCGTTTAAGTTTACGCCAAAGGTGTATGACGCACTGATCGAGCAAATTCGCGAAACGTTACAGCAAATTCGCCATCAAGAACGCGCCATCATGCAGCTGTGTGTCCGTGATGCAAAAATGCCTCGCGCTGACTTTCTCAAGCACTTCCCAGGCAATGAAACCAATCTTGAGTGGGCGCTCAAGCTTAGCCAAGGAAAATCACGTTACGCAGAAAACCTAGCCGGCTTCGTTGCTGATATTCAGCGCCATCAAAATATATTGGCGGAACTAGAAGCCAACAGCCAGTTGACGGTAGCGGAAATTAAAGACATTAACCGCCGCATGTCTATCGGTGAAGCAAAAGCACGTCGTGCGAAAAAAGACATGGTCGAAGCCAACCTGCGCTTGGTAATTTCTATCGCTAAGAAATACACCAACCGCGGTTTGCAGTTCCTTGACCTAATCCAGGAAGGTAATATTGGCCTGATGAAAGCGGTCGACAAGTTTGAATATCGTCGTGGTTATAAGTTTTCAACCTATGCAACCTGGTGGATTCGTCAAGCCATTACCCGCTCCATCGCTGACCAAGCGCGCACCATTCGCATCCCGGTGCATATGATTGAAACCATTAACAAACTCAATCGCATCTCCCGCCAGATGCTACAGGAAATGGGTCGTGAACCTACTCCTGAAGAGTTAGGCATTCGTATGGAGTTGCCGGAAGATCGTATCCGCAAAGTCCTTAAAATTGCTAAAGAACCCATTTCAATGGAGACTCCGATTGGGGACGATGAGGACTCACACTTAGGCGATTTCATCGAAGACGTCACCATGCAATCTCCGGTGGACATTGCGACCACTTCCAACCTAAAAGAAGCCACGCAAGATGTATTGTCCGGCTTAACCGAGCGCGAAGCCAAGGTGTTGCGTATGCGTTTTGGTATCGATATGAACACCGACCATACTCTGGAAGAGGTGGGCCGTCAGTTCGATGTTACCCGCGAGCGTATTCGTCAAATTGAAGCCAAGGCACTACGCAAGCTTCGACACCCATCTCGCAGCGAGCATCTACGCTCCTTCCTTGATGAGTAACACTCAATACCCCGCCTAGGCGGGGTATTTTTTTGTCTGCCAAATACTCCCACCTACGACTAAAGTAATCCTGCTAATTATTGACTTGCTAAGCATACAAATAGAGTATTGCCACGCTTTTTCTGCGTACTTCAAATTACGCACTTCTCGTTACGCTCAGCGTATCCATAACAAAAACAATAATCCACAACAAACCTAACCGGCCATTCTCGTCATCAAAGACTAGGATGCGCTTTTTTTGTGCCTGTCCAACTCAGTTAAGAATTTTACAAAATGAAAGAAGACGAAACTTACAACTATAAAGAGCTACATAAACCCAGCTCTGAGTTTGTTAACCGCGCGGATTATTTAGAACACGAACTTAGCATTATGAGCCCGCGTCGCTGGCGACCTAACCTACCAGGGCATGACTATCGCTTTGAGTACGAAGACTGGGTGCCTGCGGTCGCTGCAACCATAGGTAAGATTGTTATGGTAGCGGCAGTGGTCTCAACCTTTGCCGCACCACTGGGCTTATCTAACGCCTTTGTCATTGAAAACGTTCGCTTTGAAATGATTATTGCCGCAGTACTATTCGTTATCCTTTTTTCTGGCTTTTTACTGCCCAGCGCCAACCTTGCCGGAACGCATGGTCCTCTTATTCCGCTTATTCCTTTGATTGTTGCCTCGGGTGGTCATCCCATGGCCTTGGGCATTTTGATTGGTGTATTCGGCTTTGCCTTGACGCTATTTAAAGGCGGCAGTCTGCTTGCACGCCTGACCGGAGATGGTGTAGCCGGCGGTCTACTGTTGTATCTGGGCTTTGTCGGTGTCACTACGCAAATCGGTAAGCTATTTAGCTGGGCTGACGGCTTTGACAAAGGCTACATTGCATTTATTGTGGTTATGTTTGCGGTGATCATGTACGCCTACCTTGAGCATATTGGTAAGCGCTGGCTGTCTATTCCAATCGGCTCTGCGTGTGCCGCCATTATCGCATTTGTCTTAGGCGCGCCTTTCGAGTTTACTACTGAACCAAGCCTACCCAATATGAACCCAGCTTATTGGTGGGGTGAAACTACCGGCTGGCAGCTGGGCCTGCCAAGCATTGAGCAGTTTATTGCTGTAGCACCCTTCGCTGTGCTGGCAGTAGCTATGTGGTCGCCAGATTTCTTAGGGCATCGTATTTTCCAGCAGATTAACTACCCACAAAGCGCGCGCAAGGTCATTATGGATATTGATGACACCATGGGCGTAGCTTCTGCACGGCAAGTGGTAGGCACACTGCTTGGTGGCGGCAATATCGCATCGTCTTGGGGTACGTACCTAGTACCCGCAGCCATCGCTAAGAGGCCCATTGTCGGCGGCGCCGTGCTGACAGGTATTCTTTGTGTCGCTGTTGCAGTAATCGGCTACCCAATTGACATAGCGATCTGGCCACCTGTATTGAGCATTGCTTTAATTGTGGGTGTGTATTTGCCTTTGCTTGAGGCCGGCATGCAAATGACTCGCGAAGGTAAAACCTCACAGTCAGCCGCCATTGTGGT
This sequence comes from Thiopseudomonas acetoxidans, assembly GCF_030362935.1. NCBI lineage: Bacteria > Pseudomonadati > Pseudomonadota > Gammaproteobacteria > Pseudomonadales > Pseudomonadaceae > Thiopseudomonas > Thiopseudomonas acetoxidans. The sequence goes on along the minus strand of NZ_JAUCDY010000001.1, from coordinate 140,761 downwards.
ATTTAGCTCAGCCTTGGTTAACCCGGTCTTTGGCTGGTCACTGACAATGTTGCTGGATAATATAGGCATAATTGGCGATAAAGAGCGTTGCAGCCAACTCAGCCGCACAGACCGCTGGATTATCCCCGCCATTACCTTTGCAGTACTGGTGAGTGTGATGGCGCTGATTGGCATGTTCCCGGGTGTACCTGCGCTGCTGGACTCATTTAGACAGCTTGCTTAAATACCTAGGCTGCGGCTGCTAATGGGCCGCAGCCCTAGTTACCCTAGTTAGCTTGCTATCTAAACAATAAACCCGCGCTGGCAGCAACCAGTATCTAAGCGCAGTTACGCAACCAAGGCCATATACTGTGCATCGATGCTGGCACTGCCCACACCCAAATACCTCTGCGTAACTGATAGTACTTCTGGAGCAACAATGTCCAATCAATTGATTCTAGTAATAATAATAGGTACTACCATTTGCTTGGCGCTCAGCTGGCATGCCTTAAACCTGTGGCGCAAATTATGGCATCATCAGCGTCTACAGGCTGAGCAAAAGCAGAAAAATCGTGGCAAACAAGCTGCCGATCTTAGAGTTCTATTAGGTAGTTTGCTCGACAAACAAGCACCTTGGGTGGAGCTGTGTCTGCGCATCAAAGTAGTGCTAGAGCACTACGACTACGAACTAAGCCAACAGGACTGCTACCAAGTCTTTCAGTTAGTTTATCAAGCCTGCGAAAACATCCCCACGCACCAAGCTTGGAAAGAACTGCCAAAAGCCGAGCGCCGCGCTTACGAAGCTGAATTTGTCAGCCTAGAAGAACAGCACAAAGAAGCGAGCCTAGAATCAGCACGCAAACTGCAAAAACTACTGAATTAAAATATGAGCTCAAAATTCAAGCTCCAGCTGGTTTTACTTTTTGGAGCATTAGCAGCCGCTATCTTTTTTTCCCGGGCAGTAAAAGCAAGCTACCCAGCATGCCTGTACAAAAAACCGTTTACTACTACAAGTGGCAAGACGCGCAAGGCAACTGGCACATAGCGGATAAAGCACCCAAAGGCGTAGCCGCACAGCGTCTAAAAACCAATCCCAACGCTAACATCATCCAAAGCGTAACAGCACCCGCTCAAAAGACCGAATTGAACAAGCAACAGCAACCCGACAGCCAAACCCCGCTTGATTATCTTAGCCGCGTTAAGCAGACCCTGCAGGATGCCGAACGCGCCAGAGTTCTACTCAATCAACGCCAGCAAAATCTGGATGATGTTATTTCAGGCAATAAACATTAAACCGCGATACCCATCGCACTCATTACATAAGTCTAGGCTGAATTATCTTGCGTCTTAGCCAAGGCTGAGTATACTTATGCGCTGCAAAAGGGCCTATAGCTCAGTTGGTTAGAGCAACGGACTCATAATCCGTTGGTCGCTGGTTCGAGTCCAGCTGGGCCCACCATTTTCTCTTATTTAGCGTTTCGGTACAGTGGCAGTACATGAGCACTGCTCAGGAGTGGCCCGATGGCCACAATGTTAAGACTCCTTCAGGCACTTGGAAAGCCGTCATTCGAAAAACCGGATGGCCTACCACAGCCAAAACTTTCAGAACTAAACGTGATGCCGAAGATTGAGCATGCCGTACCGATGATAAGATGGTACGTGGTGTCTATATCCAAAGAGCTGCGTCAGAACGTATCACTGTCGAGGCAGCCCTGATGCGCTACCTCACTGAAGTTTCTCCCACTAAACGGCCCTCGTCAGCAGCTGGCGATGTCCGTCATTCAAAACCTCTGTAATCCCCCCATTTTCCACAGCTCTTATTTGTAGAATTTAAGCCGTCGGTAATAACCGCCTTGGTCGCCTTGGTGGCACCCCTCCTATGGCAGTATGAGGGTGTTCGTTGCTATACGTCCAAAGCCATTGTGTCGCAAGTTCTTGAGCCTGCTCAACGCTTTCAAATATGTTTAAATCTAATAATTCATGCCGCTCTAGGTCGTCCTTATCTACAGGATTTGCCGACTTTTTCAGCCACTCCTTCTTAGGGGGGAGCGCACGTTATCGTTGTGACACCAGCCTTCTTCGCCAGTGCTATACGGCGGGTCGATAAAGATACAGCCCACCTGCCCGCATGAGTTGGCAACAACGCCTTAAGCGCTTCCAAGTTGTCACCATGAATGATCAGGTTATCATCTAGCGACGGCTTTTTCCTGCCGCTGGGAGCGACTTTTCAGGCACCACCTGCAACTCACGAAACGGCACCCCAAGATGATGAGAATAGACAAACTGCTTACCCTTGAACTCAAGCTTGGGCATTAAAAACTCCTGCTTCAATAAAAGCACGCTGTGAGAGCGGGCATGTTTTGTTCTTTTTTGGTGTTCAACCTTCAAGCGGCGGCCACTGCCGCGTCGTATGCACGACATTCAATATTCGCACCTGCCTTTCCACAGTTTCATACACGACCATATAGCTGCTATGAACGACCAGCTCAAAGGTGCCCGCGACTCTCCCAGACCGTCCCATTTTCGGGAAGTCTTGGAGCACAGCTGTTTTTTCTGCTATCAGATCATCAAGAGCTAGCGCAGCAAGCGGGTTGTCTTCTTCGATGTAGTCGTAAATACTTTCACGTTCTCTAACAGCTTCAGGCGTCCATAGCAGCTCCATCATTCAGAGGCAGCCATACGGGCGCGTGTCGCTGCGCGGCGGGCGGCAAAGCGAGCCTCGGCATCAGAAGCGGAAATCAGGTTGCCCGCCTCGGCAGAGGCTTGGGATTGCTCGACCTTTTTCGCTAGCCAAGCATCATATTGCCGCGTTTCCTCCTGCTGGGCTACATAACTGCGCATGAAGTCGCGAAGAAGCTGAGCTCCGGTACGATCATGGGCTTTGGCGGCATTAGCAAACTCAGCCTTCAAGCCTTCATCAACACGGAAAGTAAAAGTAGCATCACTCATGGCATCACCTCTATGTGTTACATGTATAGTACAGTGTAGCACTTCCGATTAAACTCGTCTGTATCAGATTTTCTTCATTACTAGACGGAGTGCTGTACCGAAATTTGTTATCACCAGCAGTACAGTAGTAGTACATGCATCAGTTTTGGTTAACTATTCAAAAATACGCTAACCTACTGATGCATAAGTACTTTGTACTTATTTGGATTACGCTACTATACGCTTGATTTTGCTAGGTATAGTGTTTCAGCAACAAACTCATAATCCCTTGGTCGCTGGTTCGAGTCCAGCTAGGCCCACCAAACAAAAAATTGTTTCACCACAACAAATAAAGCCCCTTAGTCGGGGCTTTTTTAATTCTGGTTAGTGGTTTTTCTGGCTCTGTTTAACAGCTGTAATAAAGCTCGTATTCAAGCGGATGGACAAAAGTGCGTACGCGCAAATCCTCTGCCGCTTTAAGTTCAAGGTAGGCATCAATAAAGTCATTGCTGAATACTCCGCCACGCAGTAAGAAATCACGGTCGTCATCCAGCGCTGCCATGGCCTCACTTAAACTGCCGCACACCTGCGGAATATGCTTGGACTCTTCAGGGGGTAGATCGTAAAGATTTTTATCTGCCGCATCGCCCGGATGAATACGGTTTTGAATGCCGTCCAAACCGGCCATTAGCAGCGCGGCAAACGCCAGATAGGGGTTCGCCGAAGGATCGGGGAAGCGTGCTTCAATACGGCGCGCTTTGGGGCTGGTCACGTAGGGGATACGGATAGATGCTGAGCGGTTGCGTGCTGAATAAGCCAGCATGACTGGCGCTTCAAAACCCGGCACCAAGCGTTTGTACGAGTTGGTCGATGGGTTGGTTAAAGCATTCAACGCTTTGGCGTGTTTAATAATACCGCCAATAAAATACAGTGCCTGATCCGAAAGCCCAGAATAGCCTTCACCAGCAAACACATTTTTGCCTTCTGCGATAATAGACAAGTGCACATGCATACCTGAACCATTATCACCGTGCAGCGGTTTGGGCATAAACGTAGCAGTACGGCCATAAGCATCAGCCACATTACGCACCACATACTTTAGGGTTTGCACCTCATCGGCTTTGGCGACCAAGGTATTAAATTTAACACCGATTTCATTTTGTCCAGCAGTTGCCACTTCATGGTGGTGCACCTCAACCTGCTGCCCCATTTCTTCCAAAGCATTGCACATAGCCGTGCGAATTTCATGGTCTTGGTCATTAGGCGCTGTGGGCATATAACCACCGCGCACAGCAATATGATGTCCTCGGTTGCCACGCTCAAATTGCTCATCACTGCTCCATGCAGCTTGAGCAGAATGAATTTTAAACATCGCACCGGACATATCGGATTTGTACTGCACCCGATCAAAGATAAAAAACTCCGGCTCAGGACCAATAAAAACCGTGTCGCCTATGCCTGTCGACTTAAGGTAATCCTCGGCGCGCTGCGCAATAGCACGCGGGTCACGATCATAGCCTTGCATGGTTGAAGGTTCGATGACATCACAAACCAAAATCAGGGTTTTTTCTTCAGTAAAAGGGTCCAGTACCGCGGTACTGTCGTCAGGCAGCAGGATCATGTCCGAGGCTTCAATACCCTTCCAACCTGGCATTGAAGAGCCATCAAACATCTTCCCCTCCTCAAAGAAATCTTCATCGGCATCGCGTGCTGGCATAGTTAGATGGTGTTGTTGGCCGCGGATATCGGTAAAACGCAGATCAATCCATTTCACTTTGTGCTGTTCTATCAATTCGAGCGACTTTAACATCTGGTTCTCCAAAACGGGGCAAGCAAAGCGCATAGTGTAAGGCTTGCGCCAAAGCATCACAAAGGATAAATCATACCAGCGCGCCAACTACGGTCAATCAGTTGCCACACAAAGAATAAAACCCTAAACGTGCCTGTGTTAACATTGCTTTGTTAGCTATCGGATAAAATACAGAGCCAGCCCAAAGCAAAGTACGTAATCAGTTTCTAGTATTTTCACAGCATTAAACTGATTTTGCTGCGTACCCTTTTAAGGAGATTATGATGCGTTTATCAATACTTGCTCTCACCTGCTGCCTGATTACTAACCAAGCGCTGGCGCAGGTTTACCGATACGTTGACGCTCATGGCAATACTGTTTATACCGACAACCCGCCCGAGCAGATTGATGCTGAGCGTATCCAGCTACCAGTAATTAACAGCTTACCTGCTCCAACACCTAGCACCGCCAAAACACAAAAGCCTACGCCTGAAGAAACAGACGCTGATGATGAAGCACAAGCCTACCGCCAACTTAACCTCCTACTACCCAATGCCGAAGCAATTCGCGCAAATAATGGCAGCTTTATAGTCAATGTGATTATTGAGCCACAGCTGCGCGCACAGCATCGCCTACAGTTAATCGTTGACGGGCAAGCCCATGGCAGCCCAAGCAACAGCCTGTCGCTGATGGCACAAAATTTAGATCGTGGTGAGCACAGCATTGCGGTGCAGGTTTTATCGGGCGATACAGTTGTGCAACAAACTGCTGCACAAATAATCAACGTTCAACGCACTCATATTAACGCCCCTAGCCGACGCAGGACTCCCTAACTGTGTTCGCTCGATTATTACTAAGTTTTTTTCTTCCTGCCCTGCTAATCGGCCAACCGGTGTTTGCTGGCCCCATATATAGCTACACCGACGAAAACGGGCAGCGCGTCTATACCGACACCCTGCCCACACAACAACAGCCTACTACATCGCTAAAACTAAAGCCGGTTAACAGCCTGCCTGCCACTCCAGTTAAGCCGGTCAACAAACTCAACAAGGCGACCAACGAACAAAAAACTGAACGCCCGCAAATTTATAGCCAATTGCAGATCATCAACCCCACACATGACAGCACCTTTCTAGCCAATGAACGCAGTTTCAGTATCACCGTTTCTAGCAGCCCGCCTCTTTTACCAGAACACTCATACCAACTCTGGTTAGACGGCGCAGCGTTTGGCGACAGCAGTCAAAGCACCACATGGCAGGCAACAGATATTGACCGCGGCACGCATAGCCTAGCAGTCCATATTTTAAATGCCGCTGGCGACTCAATCGCACACTCCGACAGCATCGTCATTCATCTACGGCAAACCACTCTTGCCGAGCGCCGCCGTATTCGCCCATGCCAACTAGACGACTACGGCAAGCGCCACGAATGCCCATTAAAAGACAAACCCACGCCCAAACGTCCTTGGTGGCGCATAGGGCTTTAAAATACGTTGAAAACTATGCATGACCACCATTTTGATGACTTGGCTTTACGCTTCGCCGAAAAAATATACGGCGGTAATAAAGGCGCTATTCGCCTAGCGGTATTACAAACCGACCTAACTGAAGTGCTGCCCCAGCGCACGCCGCTGCGGATTTTAGATATAGGCGCGGGTTTGGGACACATTTCCCTTTGGCTGGCTCAACAAGGCCATCAGCTTGTCCTTGCCGAGCCTTCCATCGCCATGCTTGAACAAGCCAAACTAAACTTTGCTAACGCGAACTGCACCGCTGAATTTATCCATGCCGACTGGCAACACATCTGCCAACAACAGCAGCAACCCTTCGACCTAATCCTCTGTCACGCTGTGCTCGAATGGCTTGCCGAGCCCTACGCATTAACAGCAGCCATGCGCCCATTGCTGAAACCAAATGGCTGGTTATCTTTAGCCTTTTACAACAAAGATGCACTGATTTTTCAAAATCTAGTAAAAGGCAATTTGCGTAAGCTAAAAAAACAACAGTATGCCGGTGATGCCGGTGGACTAACGCCACAACAGCCTATTGACCAGCAGTTGTTAGCCCATCAACTCAACAACCAAGGCTGGCACATCAAAGCGTGCAGCGGTATTCGCGTATTCCATGATTATATGCGCCCCGAAATTCGGCAAAAAATCACCGACGAAGAACTCATTACTACCGAACTAAACTACCGCCGCCACCCCACTCTCGGCCCACTAGGTCGTTATCTGCACTGGCTATGTCAGGGTTAATTCTATGCAACTCATTGATAGTCACTGCCACTTAGACTTCCCCCAGTTCGACTCAGACCGCACTCAGGTACTCACCGCCTGTCACCAACTGGGTGTCACCAAGCTCATCTTAGCCGCTGTGACGCGGGACCACTGGGCTAGACTATGGCAGCTAGTCGAAAATACGGAACAACCACAGCTCTTTGGCAGTTTTGGTTTACACCCCTACTTTTTAAACGAACACCTACCTGATGATTTACAACAACTGCGCCAGCAACTGAGCAATCATCAACAGCATCCTCGGCTCTGCGCGATTGGCGAGATAGGACTGGACTATTACCTGCCTGAGCTTGACCGCCAGCAGCAGCTATTTTATTTCACTGAGCAATTAAAGCTGGCTAAAGAATTTTCCTTACCTGTTATTTTGCACGTTCGTAAAGCCCACGCCGAAGTCATCCAACTACTTAAGCAGCATGCTCTACCTCGTGCTGGCATCGTTCATGCGTTTAGCGGCAGTTATGAACAGGCACTGGAATATATCAAGCTAGGCTTTCTACTCGGCATTGGCGGTGCTTACACCTGGCCTAACGCGCACAAACTACGCACAATGCTACCGCGCCTGCCTTTAGCCAGTATTGTGTTAGAAACCGACAGCCCTGATATGGCACCCGCTTTTGCTGCTGGACAACGCAACAGCCCCACAAACCTGCCGCAGATCTGCACTGAATTAGCGCCATTATTCGACATTCCAGCCACACAATTAGCCCAACACACCACCCACAATGCAAAACAACTGTTTGCCTGGGATTAAACGGGTTCACACTTGCTTTTTTGCTTTACCATTACTTAGCTGCTGCTTTATATAGCTGGCAGTTGTTCCGTAAAGACGCTGCAAGTACATCCCTGTAAGCTCATTGTCGCCATCCATGGCGACAAATGCTTTACTGCACAACTACCAGCTATATCACCCCAAACCAACAACCCTGGACCAGCCTTAATAAAACAAATACCACAAAATCACACCACAGCTAAACCCAGCGTTCGCCGGTGAACATGGAGTAAAGCTTCTGCCGCCACGGATGGCGGCAGAGAGCCTACAGGGACGTACTCGCGGCGTCTTTACGTAATGTGCACCGGCGAACGCGACCGCACAACATCAGCATAAACAAAAAATACCACAAAATCACACCACAGCTAACGCCCACACACCAAACAAAAAAAACACTACCCAGCAGCAAAGCCCGTACGCGCCAAACAATACACATCCACCCTACTTGCACCCGCCGCCAACAAACTACGCGTCAAAGCCGCACAGGTAGCGCCCGTAGTAAGCACATCATCCACTATAGCAATGTGACGCCCAACAACCTGTTCAGGCTGAACAATACGAAATGCATTACGCATATTGCGATGACGCTGACTGGCCGTTAAACCCTGCTGGATACTGGTATAACGGATTCGTTGCGCGGTTTTATACAGCAAAGGAATATGCAAATCCCTGCTCAGCCACTGAGCAATCATCTGCGCCTGATTATAACCACGCTGGCGTTGCCGTTTATTCGCCAAAGGCACAGCAAGCAAATAATCCGCTTTAATCAACCTACCCTCTTGATACTCAAACTCAAGATACTCAGCTAACATTTGCGCCAGCAACCGACCATAAGGCCATTGACTGTTATATTTAAAACGACTGATTAACGTGCTAACAGGAAAACCATAAGACCAAGCAGCCGCAGCCTGACGAAAAGGTTGTAATTGTTGCTGGCATTGATGACAACTGCGCTCGCCAGCAGGAATAGGCAAAGCGCAAAACTGGCAACCATGCTGCAACCAAGGCAAATCCAACTTGCAAGGCTCACAAATTGGCTGCTCGTCAATTACCGCCACACCGCACAATAGACAGGTCTTGCTCAGCCAAAGCCGCCGTAACTTAACCTTTAGCCGATGCACACTCCTGCGCATCAACCACTGCACCATCTGCAGTCGAACATAAGCCTTCTTAGACATTATCCTTCCCTGATAAAGCGCTCCCTTAAACCCCTTTGTACTACAGCGCTTACAAAATGCCAATTACAGATACAAAAAAGCCCGCACAGAGGCGGGCTTTTTTGGGTAGACCAATCAATTACTTGATTTTGCCTTCCTTGTAAATCACGTGCTTACGGATAACTGGATCAAATTTTTTGATCTCAAGCTTTTCCGGAGTCGTACGCTTGTTTTTGTCAGTAGTATAGAAGTGACCTGTACCAGCGCTAGACACTAAACGAATTAAATCACGCATCAGAAAACTCCCTATACTTTAACGCCGCGCGCACGCAGCTCAGTCAATACTGTATCAATGCCGCGCTTGTCGATTATGCGCATGCCTTTAGCAGTTACGCGCAAACGTACAAAACGCTTCTCGGACTCAACCCAGAAACGATGGTACTGCAAGTTTGGCAAAAAACGACGGCGGGTTTTGTTCATGGCGTGGGAAACTTTATTTCCCGTAACCGGACCCTTACCGGTTACTTGACAAACTTTTGACATGCCTCAGCCCTCTAGAAACCACATGCACAACCCGGCATGGGTTGGCTGTTGAAACTTAGTTAAACGGTTAAATATTGGAAACCTCAGTTTCCCATACAGCTAAAACGACTAATTTATAGCCAATCTTAGTACGGCCGATCCAAATATTTTTAATCAATTCAGAGCACCCCGTAAAGAGTCGGACTTTATAGCAGAAAGTCAGCTTCACAGCAAGCAACAAGCCATATTTTTCTCTGTTCAACTGCAATGCGTCTAACCGGTACGAGCAATTTTTGTTAAACTAGAGCACTACTTTTTTGGAGCTTGGCATGGCTGAATTATATCTGCATAAAGCACGTAAACGTTTCGGGCAGAACTTTCTACACGACACCGCCGTTATCGATCGAATTATACGCGCAATTCACCCACAAGCCAGCGAACATCTTGTTGAAATTGGCCCCGGCCAAGGCGCACTCACCGAGAGCTTAGTCAGCAGCGGTGCAGAGCTTGATGTCATTGAACTGGATAAAGACTTACTCCCCATGCTTAAGCTGCGCTTTGGCTTAAAAGACAACTTTCGCCTGCATGAAGGCGACGCATTAAAATTCGACTTTACCAATTTAACCACCACCCCAGCCAGCCTCAGAGTGGTAGGCAACCTGCCCTACAACATTTCCACTCCACTCATATTCCACCTGCTGAGTCACGCACACCTACTGCGCGACATGCACTTTATGCTGCAAAAGGAAGTCGTAAAACGCATGTGTGCCACGCATGGCAATGGCGATTGGGGGCGCTTATCGCTTATGGTGCAGTACCACTGTCAGGTGGAGCATTTATTCAACGTTGGACCCGGCGCTTTTACCCCCGCGCCCAAAGTAGACTCCGCTATCGTCCGTCTCACACCACACAGGGAGCTGCCACATCCAGCGCAAGACTATCAAGCGCTGCAGCGTGTTGTACGCGAGGCCTTTAACCAACGTCGTAAAACCATTCGCAACACCTTAAAAAACCTACTACCCGAGTCCGCCATTATCGCTGCCGATGTAGACAGCACTAAACGTCCCGAACAATTAGATCTAGCCGCCTTTGTGCGCCTTGCCGATCAGTTGGCTTTATTAAACAAGGCTTGATTATCAATGAGTATCGTACCACCTAAAGTTGACGTAAGCGTCACCACCCGCTTTCTGGCCGAACAATCCCAGCCTGAAGAAAACCGCTTTGTCTTTGCTTATGACATAGTGGTCCATAACCAAAGCGACATCCCCGTGCAACTGCTAACCCGCCATTGGATAATTACTGACGGTCAAGGGAAAACCCAAGAAGTGCGTGGTGATGGCGTGGTCGGCGAACAGCCCACCATCGAACCACAAACAGAGTATCGCTACAGCAGCGGCACATTGCTCAATACAGAAGTAGGCAGCATGTACGGAAGCTTTGGCATGCAAACCCTTGATGGGCAAAAATTCGAAGCCCCTATCGCTGCATTTACCTTGGCGCGCCCGGGAGTTTTGCACTGATGACGGTCTATGCCGTAGGTGATTTGCAAGGCTGTTTCACGCCTTTGCAGGCCCTATTGCAACGTGTGCAGTTTGATTCCGAGCAGGATAAGCTCTGGCTCGTTGGCGACCTGGTTAATCGCGGACCAGACTCTTTAACCACCCTTAGGTTTCTATATTCCATACGCCATGCATTAACTGTCGTGCTGGGCAACCATGACTTACACTTATTAGCAGCGGCTTATCACCCTCAATTTCTAAAGCGCAAAGACACCATCGCTCAAATCATTGAAGCAGAAGATGGCCCGATACTGCTGGACTGGTTAAGACAGCAAAAACTGCTGCACTACGATGCCGAACTCAACAGCTGTTTAGTCCATGCAGGTATTCCACCGCAATGGACGTTGCAGCAAGCGCTATCCTACGCACATGAAGTTGAGCACGTATTGCGCGACAAACAGACAGCCAGTGATTTTTTACTCCATATGTATGGCGATGAGCCTGCTCAGTGGGCGGACGAGCTAGAAGGTTTGCCACGCTTACGCCTCATTACCAACTATTTTACCCGCATGCGCTTTTGTAACGCTGATGGCATGCTCAACTTCAGCAACAAACAGGGTCCTAAAAAGGCACCCACTGGCTTTGCTCCTTGGTTTAGCCACCCCAGCAAGGTTCTGGCGCAGCACAGAGTTATTTTTGGTCACTGGGCCGCTTTAAAAGGTCGTAGCACAGAAGCCAATGCCATTGCCCTAGATACCGGTTGTGTCTGGGGCGGAAAGATGACCCTCTATGATTTACATACGCAGCAATTTCATCGCTATAAATGTACCAACTGCTGAGTATTTTACTGACTAGACGCGTCAACCAATCAACAGGAATTTAAATAACATCATGCAGAGTTTTAGCTACATCAGTGTTGAAGACACCGCCAAACTACTGGAACAAGGGGCGATTATTGTCGATGTACGCGACGAAAACAGCTTCAGTCAAGGACACATTCCTAACTCAATCCATCTGGATAACCACTCAGTAGCCAGCTTTATACAACGAGCTGACTTCGATGCACCGACCATTGTGGTTTGCTACCACGGTCATGCCAGTCAAAGCGCAGCGGCTTATCTGCACAGTCAAGATTTCAGTGAAGTGTATAGCATGGATGGTGGGTTTACCCGCTGGAGCCAGGTTTTTCCAGAACGGGTGGAAAGTAACTAAAGCGTCATTAAAACAGCCTAGCCAACAACGCCGTCACCGCTACCTCAACCCTTAGAATTCGCTCGCCCAGCTGCACAGGTGTAAAACCTGCTTGCTGTAGCTTATCGACTTCATACTCAATCCAGCCGCCTTCTGGCCCAATCGCCAAGGTTACCGGTTCAGTTAAAGCGCGCGGACAAGCCGCATAGTTGCCCGGGTGGGCAACCAGTTTGACGCTGTTCTGACTTAACGCGGCAAGTCTATCTTCCACGAAAGGCTTGAAGCGTTTTTCTAGCATAACCTCAGGCAATACGGTGTCTTTAGCTTGCTCCAAGCCGAGAACAAGCTGCTCATGTACGGCCTCGGGCTGTAAAAAAGGCGTTTGCCAAAAGCTTTTCTCAACCCGAAAGCTATTGACCAAAATCAGCCTAGCAACACCCATGCTTGCAACAGTTTGTAAAATACGGCGCAGCATTTTCGGTCGCGGTAAAGCCAGTATCAGTGTAATAGGGAGTTTTTCTGGAGGGATTGAATCTAGCGACAGGTGAAACAGCGCTTGATCGCTACTGATGTTCAGCAGCTCAGCCTGTCCCACCATGCTGTTGAGTACGCCAGCACGAAATTGCTGACCGGGTTCAGCATTGTGGGTCTGTAAGAGATGTTGCAGGCGTCGCCCCTGGATAACCGCTTGCTGCTCAGCAACAAAGTCCTGCGGTTCAAACAGGATTAGATTCATCTAAACCTTCATCTGCCTCAGCAGCTTCTGCTTTAGCACGGTCTTTAATTGCCAAGCCACCAAAAATCAAACCAACCTCAAACAAAAACCACATAGGTAAGGCGAGTAACGTCTGCGAAAAAATATCAGGTGGAGTCAATACCATGCCCACCACAAAGCAGCCCACCACCACATAAGGGCGGCTTTTTTTCAGCGTAGCTACTTCAACCACGCCCACCCAAATCAGCAAGAACGTTGCTACGGGTATTTCAAAAGCGACACCAAAGGCAAAGAAAATCGTTAAGACAAAATCAAGGTACTGACCAATATCGGTCATCATGGCCACGCCCGCAGGAGTCACGCTGGCAAAAAAGCCAAACATGATCGGGAAGACGACAAAGTACGCAAAGGCCATTCCGGCATAATATAAAAAGATGCTCGACACCAACAAAGGCACAGCGATACGCTTTTCACGCTGATACAACCCAGGTGCAATAAAGCCCCAAACCTGATGCAGAATATAGGGAATTGTCACAAAGACAGAGACCACCATAGTGAGCTTAAAAGGCGTAAAGAAAGGAGAAGCTACGCCCGTAGCGATCATGGTAGCGCCTTCTGGCAGATAGGCTCTTAAAGGGGCGGACACCAGCGCGTAAATTTCTTGCGCGAAATAAAACAGACACAAAAAGACAAGCAATACCGCAGCAACACAGCGTAAAACTCGATTGCGCAACTCTGTTAGATGCGCAACAAGCGGCATACTTCCAGTATCAGTGTTTTGACTCATCTTTACTCTGCTCTACAGATTGGGAGTGCTCTTGGGCTAACGACGACTGCAATTGTGTAGCGTTTTTTACTGAGGCCACCGTATCTTCCATGGCTTTACTGCCATCAAGGATACTTTGCTTAGTCTGTTCAATAGTTTCCCCAATCACCTTGCGCTCTTTAGCCAAGATATCTTCATTATGTAGTTGGCGACGAATCTCATCGGCACCAATTTCACGCTCGACCTCTTCTCTAATATTGGTAAAGCCACGCTTGAGCCTGCCGATCCATAAACCAGCCATGCGCGCAGCAGTGGGTAGACGCTCTGGTCCCAAGACCAATAGCGCTACCAAACCCACTAATAAAAGCTCAGCAAAACCAATATCAAACATAGAGTCTACTTAGGATTTGGTTGATTTATCTTCTTCAGCTTCATGGACTTTCGACTCGTAAGTCTGTCCTGTTGCTTCGTGATTTACGCTAGGCTTTTCTTCTTCAGTTTCCATTGCCTTGCGAAAGCCTTTCACCGCTCCACCGACATCCGTGCCTAAGCTTCTCAAGCGCTTAGTGCCGAACAACAGCACTACAATCGCCAAAACAATTAATAACTGCCAAACACTAATACCACCCATAGCTAGTACCTCTTTCTTTTATTAAGATTCTGTTCTTGCTGCTTTTTCCGCGTGTCCGGACAGACCAAAACGGCGCTCTAACTCATCAAACACTTGCTGCGCAGGTATATTAAGCGCAGACAACATCAGCATGCTATGAAACCAAAGATCTGCAGTTTCATAAATAACCTCAGTCATATCCTGGCTGTATTGTGCATCTTTAGCAGCCAAAATAGTTTCTACTGCTTCTTCACCCACTTTTTCCAGTATTTTATTCAGTCCCTTATGGTACAGACTGGCTACATAGGAGCTTTCCGGCGCAGCATTTTTGCGTGCCTCTAAGACCTCTGCTATGCGTTCAAGTGTATGAGCTGTCATGCTTTGCCGCCTTGATATATCTCATGTGGATCTTTTAGAACCGGATCTACGCTAATCCACTGACCATTTTGTAAAACGCGATAAAAACAACTGTGCCTTCCGGTGTGACAGGCGATACCGCCAAGCTGTTCGACCTGCAGAATAATAACATCTGCATCACAATCTAGGCGCACTTCATGCAGTTTCTGCACATGCCCGGACTCTTCACCTTTGCGCCAAAGTTTTTTTCTTGAGCGCGACCAGTAAATTGCGCGTCCTTCCTGCACACTTAGCTGCAAGGATTCTGCATTCATCCACGCCACCATCAGTACGCGTCCGGTTTGATAATCCTGTGCAATGACTGGTATTAAGCCCCGCTCATCCCAGTTTATTTCAGCTAACCACTGTTCTGACATAATTTATCCTCGACCTCGGCTGACCAAATACAACCCAGCAGCCAGCATTAACCACTGTGGCCATGTTTCAAGCTCAGCCTGTATACCTAGATGCGCCGCTGAAAAAATCAATCCTGCACCTAACAGCGCCGCGACAACATTAAAGCTGCTTGTAGGTTGCTTCTGCTTAACCACCACAGGGGCATCGATGCGTTGACGAATCATTTCCGCCAAGTGCGGCAGCTTTTCAATTTGCTGCTGCGCTTGTTTTATTAAGTATTTAGGCGAATGCCGCTCGCGCATCCAGCCTTCTAAGTAGGGTTGCGCTGTGCTCCACAAATCCAAGTCCGGATACAGTTGTCGCCCTAATCCTTCAATGTTGAGTAGCGTTTTCTGCAATAAAACTAACTGCGGCTGCACTTCCATATTAAAACGCCGTGCGGTTTGAAACAGGCGCAGCAACAGATGACCAAAGGAAATATCCTTTAAAGGTCGCTCAAAAATCGGCTCGCATACCGTGCGAATCGCAGCTTCCAGCTCATTGACCTTGGTATCGCTAGGTACCCAGCCTGAGTCGATGTGCAGCTGCGCCACTTTGTGGTAATCACGCTTAAAGAAAGCTAAAAGATTACGGGCTAAGTAATCCTGATCCTGTTTGGTAAGGGTGCCGATAATGCCAAAATCAATCGCGATAAACTGCGGGTCCCAGGGCGTGCGGGTGCTGACAAAAATATTTCCCGGATGCATATCCGCATGGAAAAAACTGTCGCGGAACACCTGAGTAAAGAAAATCTCCACACCACGCTCAGCAAGCTTTTTTAAATCTGTACCCTGATCCACCAGCGTGTCTATATCAGTCACCGGAATACCGTAGACGCGCTCCATCACCAGCACTTTCTGTCGACACAACGGCCAGTATATTTTGGGTACGTAAAGGATATCTGAGCCATCAAAGTTGCGTCTTAACTGACTGGCATTGGCTGCCTCACGTTGCAAGTCCAGCTCGTCATAGATGGTTTTTTCATAATCACTAACTACTTCCATTGGGCGTAAGCGACGCGCCTCTGCAGACGCAGACTCCGCCATTTTAGCCAGCCAGAACAGCCAAGCAATATCCTGCGCAATAATAGGACGCAAATTAGGGCGAATCACCTTAACTACTACATCCTCACCCGTTTTTAACTGCGCCGTATGCACCTGCGCGATGGAGGCAGACGCCAGTGGCTCTGCGCTAAATTGACGGAACAGGTTATCAACGCTATCACCTAGTTCTGACTCAATCAGTTTGCGGGCCAGCTTGCTGGAAAAAGGCGGGACCTTGTCTTGCAGTTTAGCCAGTTCATCTGCCATATCGGGTGGTAATAAATCACGACGTGTGGACAAAATCTGGCCAAACTTAATAAATACTGGCCCTAAGTCTTCCATCGCCAAACGTAAGGCCTCACCGCGTTGACGTGGATTAGCGCTAAAACGAAACCAGCGCCATGGCAACAACCACTTAAATAAGGCAATAAACCAAGGCAAAGGTAGGGCAAACAAAAAATCATCTAAGCGGTAGCGAATAACGACCCAAAGAATACGGAGCAGACGACGAATGGCCAATAATTTCATAGTGTGGACGAAATCCGTTGAGAGATAAGAGCTGTGCGCGCTTCAAGACGATCAAGCTGTAACTTTAACTGGTCTAGCTCATTAAAGCGTACCTGAGCTTCCTTTTGCCCCACCAGCAGGCGGGTTTCCTCAGCCAAGTAATCAGCAAGGTTCGCCTTTAAACTGCCTGCATTCTGCTTGAGCCAGCTACCGCGCTGAATAATATGGCTACTGATTAAACTGGCAGCCACAGGACCGAGCCAAGTATGCAGCAGGTACTGCCAATCCAGCTGCATGTCTTCTAGAATCTGGGCAAACTCCATCAACAAGCCACTGTTACCCTCAATACTTAATCCTGCCTGATGCAGAATGCGAGTTTTTGCTTGGCTGATGCCAAGGTTTACCAGCTGGCTAGCTGTTGCGCTGAGCGTGCAGTTAGCCGGAGCTTCCCAACACTGCGCCAGCTGTACACCTTCGGCATGCAAAATTAAGTAAAGGCTGAAACTGGGCTGGCTAGACTGTATCGCAATAACCTGACCTGCCAGCGCTTGCAATCGGCGCAAGGTCGGAGGGTCAGTTTGCAGCAACGTATTCAAGCCATTTTCTATGCTGGCAAGGATAAACTGGCTAATCATTAAGGTTTGATACCACGGTGTAAGGCGACAATACCGCCGGTCATATTGTGGTAGGTCACACGCTCAAAGCCCGCGACCTCCATCATCGCCTTAAGCGTTTCCTGATCCGGATGCATGCGAATGGATTCAGCCAAGTAGCGATAGCTGTCCGCATCGTTGGTAATCAATTTACCGGCTAGCGGCATGAAATTAAACGAATAGGTATCGTAGATTTTGGATAGCACGGGGTTTTTCGGCTTAGAAAACTCCAACACTAATAAACGCCCACCGGGCTTAAGCACGCGCAGCATGGAGGCAATGGCGGTGTCTTTGTGGGTGACGTTACGCAAGCCAAAGGCAATGGTGACCACATCAAAATGGTTATCCGGAAACGGCAAGCACTCAGCATTGGCCTGCACAAAATGCACATTGCCGCTGATGCCTTTATCTAACAGACGATTACGTCCTACTTTAAGCATGGAGTCGTTAATATCCGCCAGCACCACTTGCCCTTCGGCACCTACCAAGCGCGAAAACTTGCGCGTTAAGTCGCCCGTGCCACCGGCAATGTCCAGCACCTTATTTCCAGCGCGCACACCAGAAAGCTCAATGGTAAAGCGCTTCCACAAGCGGTGCATACCGCCGGATAACACATCGTTCATCAAGTCATAACGACCGGCGACAGAGTGAAATACTTCTGCGACCTTACTGGCCTTCTCACTTTCGGCGACATTTTGAAAGCCAAAGTGGGTGATCGTTTCTTCGCTATTGTTGCCTTGCTTGTGGGTCATACTGGGTACCTGCATCTATGCCAAACGCCTCTATTCACATAATAGGCTCAAATAATGCGCTTTATTCTAATACCCTTAGCGCCGTTTGTCTTGGTATGGTTTTTTCTCACCAGTGTCGTACGACATGAGTCTGGCACTTACGGAACTCGGTGCGCCATGCATCCATCTGAGGCAGCACATTTTTGGACGATATTTGTAGGAGCCCAGCTTCTGGGCGATAGCGTTCGGTAAGCCCAGTCCACAGTTTCAGGATTAAGCTAAGTCGTTGCTGGTCAATCTGCATCGCGCATAAGATGCGCTCCCACAGGCTCTCACATACTCCCACAGGGTATCTGCCAAAACTCGTCGTTGCTTTTGTGGGAGCCCAGCTTCTGGGCGATAGCGGACGTTGAGCCAGGTCCACAGTTTCAGGATGAAGCTTAGTCGTTGCTGGTCAGTCCGCATCGTGCAAAAGTTGCGCTCCCACAGGTAAAAAGGGGTGCTGTAACAGAAATGCCTAACAATGCGGGCGAGTCTGCTAAAATGCTCTCTTTTTTATGTGGTGGGTTGTTATGGATCCCAGAAGCCAAGTGTTACTGCGTCAAGCGGAATTATTTGATGGCTCTATTTTGTTAGCAGGTGCGCCTGCCGATGCTTTGCTGGCGCAGCTGCCGCACGCTCAAGCGTGGTCTTGGTTAGCGGATGACTACCAACAGCTTGCGCGTAATTTTCCCGAGCGCGTGCACACGGGTATCGTGCCACCCAAGTTGGCGTACACCTCGGCGGTATTATTTTTACCTAAATCACGAGAGCTTGCCGCCTATTTAATGCAGGCGCTCGCCAGTCAAATTAACGGTGGCACGCTGTTTCTAGTCGGCGAAAAACGCAGTGGTGTCGAGGGTGCAGCCAAGCAGTTGGCACAACTAGGTCATTCTTATAAAGTTGATAGCGCACGTCACTGTCAGCTCTGGCAATGCCACATTGAACAAGCACCGCCCCAGCCAAATCCAGAAGACGGACAGCAAACCTTTAACTGTGCAGGTTTAACCATTCACAGCTTGCCGGGCGTGTTTAGCCATGGGCGTTTGGATAAAGGCACAGCGCTTTTGCTAGAGCACTTAGAAGGCTTACCCGTAGGGCATTGGCTGGATTTTGGCTGTGGTGCTGGCGTGGTTGGTGCGTATTTAAAACAGCATTATCCAAAAGCACAGCTAACCTTATTCGATGTAGACGCGTTTGCTGTGCGTAGTAGCGAGCTTAGTTTGGCGGCTAACCAGTTAGAGGCCGAGGTTGTTTTTGGCGCTGGCATTGAAGATGCGCCGCATGAGCTAAGCGCTATAATTACCAACCCGCCTTTTCATCAGGGCGTGCATACTAGCTACCAAGCGACCGAGCAGCTCATACAACAAGCAACCGCACATTTACGTCCGGGTGGAGAGTTGCGGTTGGTTGCCAACAGTTTTTTAAAATATCAGCCATTAATTGAGGCGCACTTAGGTCCCTGTAAGCTATTAGCTGAGCGTAATGGCTTTCGTGTCTACAGTGCGCGGCGCGCTAAATAGGAAATAAAAATATGAGTGAAGCCTATATTTTTGATGCGGTGGGTGCAGAAAACTTTGACCAACAGGTTATCGAAAAATCTTTCAGCACACCTGTTCTGGTGGATTTCTGGGCGGAGTGGTGTGCTCCTTGTAAAGCACTAATGCCGCTACTGGAAAAAATCACCACCCATTACAACGGCGGCTTGTTACTGGCCAAGGTCAATTGCGATATTGAACAGGAAATAGTGGCACGCTTTGGCGTACGCAGCCTGCCTACCGTGGTACTGTTTAAAGACGGTCAGCCTGTGGATGGCTTTGCCGGAGCTCAACCAGAGTCACAGATTAAAGAGATGCTCGCTAAACACTTGGCTGAACCCGAAGCGCCCAGTCTTTCATCGTTAGAGCAGGCGCAGCAATTTTTTAATCAAGGCGAATTTGCACAAGCCGAAGCGCTACTAAAAGCCCTACTGACTGAGGACAACAGCAACGCGCAAGCGCTAATTTTATTTGGTCGCTGCTTAATTGAGCGTAATGAACTGGCAGAGGCTGAGCAGGTACTTAATGCCGTCAACACCGATGAGCACAAACATGCACTGGCGGCGGCCAAGGCACAGCTTACTTTTTTACGTCAGGCTGAAGACATGCCAGAAATGGCCGATTTAAAAACGCGCATTGCGCAAGATGCCAATGATGACGAAGCTGTGTATCAATTGGCCATTCAACAGCTGGCCCGCCAACAGTACGAACCTGCACTACAAGCACTATTGTTAATTTTTACGCGCAATCGCAGTTTTAACGAAGGCGCTGCACACCGCACTCTGCTGCAGGTTTTTGATCTGCTGGGTACAGAGCACCCGCTAGTGACAGACTATCGCCGCAAGCTCTATCAAGCGCTGTACTGATTTTTTGTTAATGAGTGAGTCGCGGCTTAAGCCAAGACTCACTTGCATCGCCAGCTTAAGCGAAAAACAACCGTTTCAACTCTGCACCCGGATCCTGTGCGCGCATAAAGGCTTCGCCCACTAGAAAACCATGCACATTATTAATCTGCATTAGCTCCACATCGGCGCGCTGTAAGATACCGCTTTCAGTGATCACAATACGGTCCTTAGGAATACGCGGTAGCAAATCCAAGGTCGTGGCCAACGACACCTCAAAGGTGTGCAAGTCGCGGTTATTAATGCCTACCAAAGTTGTATCTAATACCTCTAACACACGGTCCAGCTCATCGGCAGTATGCACCTCAGCCAAAACATCAAGGTCGAGCTCTTTGGCCGCTGCCGCTAGCTCTTGCATCTGCGCATTTGATAAGCATGCGGCAATTAGCAAGATAGCGTCCGCTTCAATCGCGCGCGCTTCCAACACCTGATAGGGGTCAATCATAAAGTCCTTGCGAATCACCGGCAGGTTGCACGCGTTACGTGCTTCTTGCAGGTAACGGTCGGCACCCTGAAAGAAATCAATATCCGTCAGCACCGACAGGCAGGCAGCGCCCGCTGCCGCATAGCTGTGGGCAATATCTGCAGGCACGAAATTCTCACGCAACACGCCACGGCTCGGCGAAGCTTTTTTAATTTCCGCAATCACTGCTGCTTGTTTGGCCGTCACTTTACGCTGCAGCGCTTGGGCAAAACCGCGTACAGGAGTTGCATCAGCAATCTGCGCTTCCAGCTCGGACAAGCTCACTATAGCTTTGCGCTGAGCCACTTCTTCCTGCTTACGCAGCACTATTTTTTCTAATACCGTCGGCATGCTCATGCTCAAGACTCCTGCTTAAAAACTGAAGTAAAGGATACCAACTCGACCAGCTTTTCCAAAGCCAGCCCGGTATATATAGTGTCGTGGGCGCGCTGCACACCTTCTTCGAGGCTTGTGGCTATGCCGCTGACATAAATCGCCGCGCCCGCATTTAGGGCAATCATTTCTGCCGCTTTGTGCGCGTAAGGCAGTTCACGGGCGAGAAAAGCATCTTTAATCAACGCATAAGACGCGGCGGAGTCCGTGACTTCCAAGCCAATCAGCGACTGGCTGTTAATGCCAAAGTCTTCTGGCTGAATACGGTACTCGCGGATTTCGCCGTCTTTTAATTCTGCCACATGGGTCGGTGCGCCTAGGCTGATCTCATCCATGCCATCCTGTGCGTGCACCACCATCACATGGGTGCTGCCTAGTCGTTGTAGCACCTCAGCTAGCGGGCGACACAGTTGGCGACTGAACACACCTATCACTTGGTTTTTAACCTGCGCTGGGTTAGTCAGCGGCCCGAGGATATTAAACAGGGTACGCAAGCCCAGTTCTTTGCGCGGCCCCAAGGCATGACGCATCGCGCCGTGATGTGCGGGGGCAAACATAAAGCCCACGCCTACGGTTTCTACGCAGCGCGCCACCTGTTCGGGGGTTAAGTCCAAATGGACACCGGCGGTTTGCAGTAAATCTGCACTGCCGCTATTGCCAGACACCGCGCGATTACCGTGCTTAGCCACATGACCGCCTGCTGCCGCCACCACAAAGGCCGCTGCTGTGGAGACGTTAAAGATATTCATGCCATCGCCGCCAGTGCCGCAAGTGTCCACCAAGTAAGGCACATTCACGGTGACCGGTTCAGCTAACTCGCGCAATACCTGCACCGCACCGACGATCTCGTCAATGCTTTCACTTTTCATCCGCAGTCCAATCAGGAAAGCCCCAATCTGAGCGTCCGTACATTGGCCAGTCATAATCTGGCGCATCACCGATTGCATTTGCTCGGTACTTAAATCCAGATTATTCACTATCCAGTTCAGGGCTTCTTTAATGTGCATTGTTCTACCTTCTATCTGTCTACTGCTTAGAGCAGTTCTTTGCGCAGCTGTGCCGGACTCTTAGGCGACAACAAGCCGGGCGCTATATCAAACACTGTTTTCGCGCCAATATCGCTTAGACGACTCAGCCGGTGCACAGCACGGGCATAAGCAACCAACACGCTGGCGGTAAACTCGGGATTACTGTTTAGCTTAAGCGAGAACTCCATCACCTGATCATTGTCCAGCGCACTTTTACCACTTCGAATAACAAAACCACCGTGCGGCATGGCGCTGTGCTCATTGGCTAGAGTGTTCTCATCAATAAAGTGAACTGTCGTGTCGTAATCCGCAAAGTAAGCTGGCATGGTAACAATCGCTTGGCGGACCTGATCCGCATCCGCACCCTCTTCCAGCACAACATAGCACTCACGCACATGTTTTTCTTTGGTACTTAACTCTGGCAGCGCGCCACTGCGCACCCGCTCAATGGCATCAGTGGACGGAATGGTGTATTGCACGCCCGCTTTGACGCCGGGCACACGACGTACGGCATCTGAGTGGCCTTGGCTTAAACCCTTGCCCCAAAACGTATAGGTTTCACCAACGGGCAAAATGGCTTCGCCCACGAGTCGATTAATCGAAAACAAGCCTGGGTCCCAACCTGCGCAGAGTAAGTACACATGTCCTGATTCGCGCGCAGGTTTGTCCACGCTGTTGTAATACTCAGGAATCTGCGCGTGGGTGTCGTAGCTGTCGACGGTATTAAACAAGCCCGCCATGTAAGGACCTTGCTCGGGCAGATCGGCTTTAGAGCCGCCGCACAGAATCATTACGTCAATCTCGTCCTGATAGGCGGTCACTTCATCAATCGCATAGACCGGCACGCTCGTATCCAATAGTTGCACGCTGGCAGGCTCTCGGCGGCTAAACACGCCGACCAAACGCATATCAGGCGACTGTTGCAGTGCGGCTTCAACGCCACGGCCAAGGTTGCCGTAGCCGGTTATCCCAATGCGGATTTGTTGTGTCATTGTTTCACCTGTTTTATTGCTAAAGGGCGTCAAGCGCGTAGCGACTAACGCTTAATTTGGTTGCGCTAAAGCCACGGCTTTAAACATAGCGCGGCGCTTGTTGAGGGTTTCTTCCCATTCAGCAGCGGGCTTAGAGTCCGCCACAATGCCAGCTCCGGCCTGCACATGCAAAACGCCCTGCTCAATAACGGCCGTACGGATAGCGATGGCCATATCCATATTGCCGTTCCATGCCCAGTAACCCACAGCACCGCCATAGATACCGCGCTTAACCGGCTCTAACTCATCAATTATTTGCAAGGCACGTAGCTTAGGCGCGCCCGACAGCGTACCCGCAGGTAAAATCGCTTTCAGAGCATCCATGGCTGTTAAGTCGGGCTTAAGCTGGCCTGTCACGTTGGAGACGATATGCATCACATTGGAATAACGCTCAACCACCATGCGCTCCGTCACTTTGACCGTCGCCTCATCCGCTACCAACGCCACATCCGCACAGCCTAAATCGATCAGCATCTCATGCTCAGACAGCTCTTTTTTATCAGCCATCAGCTCGCGCTCTAACTCCACGTCTTCTTCTTGCGTGGCTCCACGTGGGCGCGTGCCGGCAATAGGTCGTACCGTCACTAAGCCTTCTTCAACACGCACCAGTACCTCGGGTGAGCTACCGACCACATGGAAATCATCCATGTTAAAAAAGTACATATAGGGCGTGGGATTAAAGCAACGCAGCGCACGGTAGAGATCAATAGGTGCTGCTGTGAACGGCACTGACATGCGCTGGGAAATCACCACCTGTAAGCAGTCACCGGCAGCAATGTCGTCTTGAATTCGTGCAACAGCTTGCTCAAAAGCTTCGCGAGAAAAGCTGGATTCAAACTCGGGCTCGACAGTATTCATGCGGTTTAAGTCGACACCCAAGCGCGGTTGAATCGGCTGACGTAAACGCGCGCTCAATTCATCCAAACGCTGCTGGCCGCGGGCATAGGCATCCGGCTCATTCGGGGCCGCTAAGACAATGGTGTACAGCGTGCCCGCTAAATTATCAAACACCACTACCGCATCAGACACTAACAACAAAATGTCAGGGGTCTGCAAAGCATCGGGATTCGGACACGCGCCCAGTTCTGGCATCACATAACGCACGCTGTCATAACCAAAATAGCCAACTAAGCCGCCGTTAAAACGTGGCAAGTTTGGCAAGCTCGGTACTGAGTACCGTGCTTTAAAGGCTTCAATAAAACTTAAAGGGTCAGCACACTGCTGCTGTTCAACCTGCTCACCATCGGTAGTGACGGTGACTTCATCCCCACTGACGCGCAGCTGGGTGCGGCTTGGCAAACCAATAATGGAATAACGCCCCCACTTCTCACCGCCCTGAACGGACTCGAGCAAATAGGAATAAGGCGCATCGGCCAGTTTTAAATACACAGACAGCGGGGTGTCAAAGTCAGCCAAGGTCACGCGCGATAATGGGATGCGGTTATAGCCTTGGCTGGCAAGCTGCAAAAATTCTTCTTGGGTCATAAGCAGGTCTCGTGGAGGAGGAGAGAGTTCAATAAAAATACGCAAAGCCAGTCGCACAAGCGACTACAAACAAAATTTAAGCGCGCCAGCGCCAACGACGCCAAACTATTAAAAACGGCCAATCTTGTTGTTTACGTACTAAAGCCACGAGTGTTTCCTTAGTGAATTTAGGAGAAGTTATCAGTATTTCAGGCGGATAACATTAGCGCAGCTTAATCCTCTATGCAAGATTTTCTCTTTATGCCTGCGTATTAGGTTAGCCAATTAAATACGTCGTTTCATTTAAACAAAATCAACGCACTTTTTCCTTTTTAACAAGGGCGCTGGTATTATTCGCGTTTTCCTTGGCCGACCTATTTATCATGCTTGAGCGCATTTTCCAGTTAAACGCACATAACACCACGGTGCGTACCGAAATCCTTGCCGGTATCACCACTTTCTTAACCATGGCTTATATTCTGTTTGTTAACCCCAGCATGCTGGCGGAAACAGGCATGGATATTGGTGCGGTGTTTGTTGCTACCTGTTTGGCTGCCGCTATCGGCTCTTCCATTATGGGCCTGCTCGCTAATTACCCTATTGCTCTGGCTCCCGGCATGGGTTTGAACGCCTTTTTCGCCTACACTGTAGTGCTGACCATGGGCTATAGCTGGCAAGTTGGTCTAGGTGCAGTGTTTATCTCAGGCGTGCTGTTTTTTTCCATGTCGCTGTTTAAGGTGCGCGAGTGGATTATCAATAGCATCCCGTTGCCGTTACGCTCTGCTATCAGCGCTGGTATAGGCTTATTCCTTGCTTTGATTGCGTTAAAAAACGCCGATATTGTGGTTGCCCATCCAGCAACATTAGTGGGTTTAGGCGACCTCAGCCAACACAGCCCGATCCTTGCCGCGCTAGGTTTTATGATTATCGTGACCCTGTCTTATCGCAAGGTTACCGGTGCAGTAATGATTGGCATATTACTGGTAACCGTTGTCTCCATTCTCTTAGGTTTTTCTCAACTAGACGGCATGGTTAGCGTGCCGCCCAGTCTTGCTCCGACGCTGATGCAGTTGGATATAGCCGGTGCTTTAGATGTGGGATTGATTAGCGTGATTTTTGCGTTTTTGTTTGTCGACCTGTTTGATACCTCCGGCACTCTGATTGGTGTTTCCCAGCGCGCTGGCTTGGTCGATGAAAAAGGACAGATGCCTAAGCTGGGGCGCGCACTATTAGCAGACAGTACCGCCACCATGGCCGGCGCTTGCATGGGTACATCAACTACAACCAGCTATGTGGAGTCCGCTGCCGGCGTAGCTGCCGGTGGCCGTACGGGGTTAACCGCTTGTGTGGTGGCGTTATTGTTTTTACTCAGCCTGTTTTTCGCCCCACTGGCGAGCGCTATTCCAGCCTACGCTACCGCACCCGCACTGTTTTTTGTCGCCGTACTAATGACCGAAGGCTTAGCTAAAATTGACTGGCAGGATCTAACGGTCGCTGCGCCCGTCGTGATCACAGCATTAACGATGCCGCTCACATTTTCTATTGCCAACGGCATTGCTTTTGGCTTTATAAGCTGGACAGTAATTAAGCTACTCAGCGGTCGTTACAAAGACATCAATAGCGCATTATGGATTCTGTCTATTCTGTTCATTATAAAACTCGGATTTTTTCCATAAGCATGATTACTGACTTCTCTGCCACTGCCTACCAGCAACAACTTGCTGATAAAAAAACACGCCTTAACCAGCTGCTAGCGCCTTTCACCCCACTTCAACCGCAGGTATTTGAGTCGCCGGCGCAGCATTTTCGCTTACGTGCGGAATTCCGTGTGTGGCATCAGGGGGAGGAATCCTTTTACGCCATGTTTAATCCGCAGGATAAGCGCACGCCGATTTTGCTTGAGCAGCTGCCCATCGCCAGCGAATTGATTAACCAATTAATGCCACGGCTCAAAGCTGCTTGGCAGGCGAGCAAAGAGTTGTCGCACAGATTGTTTCAGGTTGAGTTTTTAACCACATTATCAGGCGAGGCTTTAGTGACGCTGTGTTATCACCGCCCACTGGGTGAGGCTTGGCAGCAGGAAGCAGAAAAGCTAGCTAAAGAGTTAGGGATAGGTTTAATTGGTCGCTCTCGCGGACAACGTCTGGTAATTGGTCATGACCACGTCAACGAGCAACTGAGCGTTGCTGGGCGCAGCTTTAGTTATCGCCAACCAGAAGGTGCTTTTACTCAACCTAACGGTGTGGTCAACCAGCAGATGCTGAATTGGGCCTATCAGGCGCTGGGCGAGCGTGATGATGATCTGCTTGAGCTGTATTGCGGCAACGGTAACTTTACTTTGCCGCTGTCCAGACGCGTACGTAAGGTGCTGGCCACTGAAATCAGCAAAACCTCTGTCAATGCGGCCATCGCTAATCTAACCGCTAACGATATAGACAACATAGAGCTGGTGCGCCTATCTGCGGAAGAGCTCACTCAAGCGCTGCAAGGCGTGCGCCCGTTTCGCCGTTTGGCAAACGTGGATTTAAGCAGCTATGAATTTGGTACCGTTTTTGTCGACCCGCCCCGGGCCGGCATGGATGTGGATACCTGCGAATTGGTGCGCCGCTTTCCCAGAATTTTATATATTTCCTGCAATCCAGACACCCTAGCCGCCAATATCGCTCAGCTTGCCGACACCCACCGCATTACCCAGTGTGCTCTGTTTGATCAGTTCCCATGGACGGAGCATATAGAGGCTGGAGTGCTGCTAGAAAAGTTTTAAAGCTGCCTACTCACCCCAGCGCGGCAACATAGTTTGTGGAATATCCAGCTGATTTAAAATCCGCGCTACCACAAAATCAATCAAATCATCGACTGATTGCGGCTGATGATAAAAGCCCGGTGAGGCAGGCAGGATCACTGCGCCCATTTGACTCAGCTTGAGCATGCTCTCTAAGTGAATCGATGAATAAGGTGCTTCGCGCGGTACGATGATCAGCTGGCGGCGCTCTTTTAGGGTGACATCTGCTGCGCGTTCAATCAGATTGTTACTCGCACCTGTGGCAATCGCCGACAAAGTCCCCATCGAACAAGGCACCACCACCATAGAGCTGGGCGCCCCTGAGCCTGAGGCAACCGGTGCCATCCAGTCTTCTTGGCTGTGTACATGGATTTGATCGGGCGCCGCACCTGTATATTCGGTCAAAAAATGCTGCATGGCTTGCGCTTTAGGTGGCAAGCAAACGTCCGTTTCTGTAGCCATCACCAGCAACGCTGCTTTGGAAATCAAAAAATGCACCTCGCGCTCTTCCTGCACCAAGCAGTCCAGCAGGCGCAGACCGTATTGCACGCCAGATGCACCGGTCATCGCTAGAGTGATTCGTTTCGTGCCACTCATTTAACTCTCCAATGCTTTAGCAAGTAACTGCGGCAACCCACCAAAACCACCATTGCTCATCAGTACCACATGGGTTGCGGGTGTTGCTTGTTTTAGCACCTGCTCGACAATGCCATCCAAACTGCCGAGTACCTGGGTAGGCACGGGCGCATTCTGTACCGCTGCGGCCAAATCCCAGCCAAGGTTATCTGGCGCGTACCAAATGACCAAGTCCGCAGCAGCAGTTGAAGGGGCTAAACCCTCGCGATGCGCACCCAGCTTCATAGAATTAGAGCGCGGCTCAATCACCGCAACAATCTTATCTGCACCTACCTGATGCCTTAACCCCTGCAGCGTGCTTTCAATGGCTGTGGGGTGATGGGCAAAGTCATCGTATAAAACGACACCTCTACTATCAGTGATTTTTTCCATACGTCTTTTAACGCTTTTAAACTGCGCCAGCGCTGCAATGGCTTGCGCAGGCAACACGCCCACATGACGTGCAGCGGCAATAGCAGCTAAAGCGTTAGCCACATTATGCTGGCCGGTTAGCGACCAACGCACCTCTCCCTGCAACTCCTTGTCAAACAACACCTTAAAAGCACTGCCATCGGCGCTGATTAACTCCACTTGCCACTGTCCTGAATCGCCTGTAGTTTGCGTCGGTGTCCAACAACCGCGCTGCACTACTCGCTCCAGCGTAGACTCGTGCGCCGGATAGATGACTAAGCCATTGCTGGGCACTGTGCGCAGCAGGTGATGGAACTGTGTTTCAATCGCGGCTAAATCGGCAAAAATATCCGCATGGTCAAATTCAAGATTATTTAGCACCAAAGTACGTGGACGGTAATGAATAAACTTAGAGCGTTTATCGAAAAAGGCACTGTCATACTCATCGGCTTCTACGACAAAAAAATCACTGCCCCCTAAGCGCGCGGATACGGAGAAGTTTTGCGGCACACCGCCAATCAAAAAACCAGGCTGCATCCCAGCCTCTTCTAAAATCCATGCCAGGATACTGGAAGTCGTAGTTTTGCCATGGGTGCCCGCTACTGCCAGCACCCATTTACTCTGCAACACATGCTCAGACAGCCACTGCGGCCCGGAGGTATAAGGCAGTCCGCGCTCCAACACATATTCCACCGCCGGATTGCCGCGCGACAGCGCATTGCCGATGACCACCAAATCAGGGGCGGGCTGTAAATGCTCCGGATGATAACCCTGAAGCAGCTCAATTCCCTGCTGCTCAAGCTGCGTACTCATTGGCGGATAAACATTGGCATCTGAGCCGGTAACCCTGTAACCCTGCTGCTTGGCGAGAATGGCGAGCGAACCCATAAAGGTGCCGCAGATACCCAGAATATGAATGTGTTGACTCATTGCTGCCTCATTTTTTAGAGTGCTTGCCAGATAAAGCATTCTGGACCATGCTTGCACTCGTATTAGTTAGTATAGGATTTTTTCATTTATGCGTATTTTCCAAGCTACTCTTGAACACCTAGAAGCACTCACTCCGCTGTTTGTCGCCTATCGTGAATTCCATGGCGCCATGCCAGCCACCGCGCTATCTAAAGAGTTTTTACAGCAGCGTATAGAAAAGCAAGAATCGGTAATTTTCGTGGCCGTGCAGGATGAGCAGTTACTTGGTTTTTGCCAAGTTTACCCCAGTTTCTCTTCTTTATCCCTACGTCCCGTTTGGATTTTGAATGATATCTTTGTCAAAGAAGAGCATCGCGGGAAGCAGATTGCCGAAAAACTTATTCGCTATACCCTTGAGCAGGCTGCCGCCAGTGGCGTAGTGCGTATTCGCGTTTCTATTAGTCAATACAACGAAGTAGCCCAACGTTTATTTGAATCTACCGGCTTTGCTGAAGACCCCGTATTTAGGAATTATATTCAGACAATGGCTTAGTCTGTTGGTATTGAACTGCAGGCTGTTTATAATTAACCCGTTTTTCATTTATTGCACGGAACCCTTTATGAGCTATAGTAAAATCCCCGCAGGAAAAGACCTGCCCAATGACATTAACGTCATTATTGAAATTCCTGCCAATCACGCGCCGATCAAATACGAAGTCGATACCGAAACGGACTGCTTGATGGTGGATCGTTTTATGGCTACGCCGATGTTTTATCCAGCGAACTATGGCTTTATTCCAAATACGCTAGCCGATGATGGCGATGCCCTCGATGTTTTAGTAGTCACCCCTTACCCCATCGCGCCCGGCTCTGTTATTCGTTGCCGCGCCGTTGGCGTACTTAACATGACCGACGAAGCTGGTGGCGATGCCAAACTGCTTGCCGTACCGCACGAGAAGCTAACCCAGCTCTATAACCATGTGCATGAGTACTCCGATCTTCCGGCGTTACTTATTGAGCAAATCAAGCACTTCTTTGAAAACTACAAAGATTTAGAGAAAGGTAAATGGGTTAAAGTAGAGGGCTGGGATAACGCCGCAGCAGCACGCGATGCCATTAGTAAGTCAGTGGCTGCATTTAAAAAGGCTGAGTAATACCCACAAAAGCCGACCTCAGTGTCGGCTTTTTATTGACAGACAAGCAGCCGCAACCCACAGATAACAACCCGAGTCCTATTTATGTCCAGCAAGAAAGCATCTTTTTCCTTTGAACAGTCTTTAGACGCGCTAGAAGCCACCGTTGAACAACTGGAAAGCGGTGCTCTTACTCTTGAAGATGCACTACAGGCTTTTGAGAAAGGTATCAGCCTAACCCGTGAATGCCAGCAAGCCTTAAATCAAGCACAAAAACGCATTAATGTGCTGCTAGAAAAAAACGGTGAGCTGGTCGAGCAGCCACTCAACACAGCAGACACAAACCAAGCAAAAGTTGAAAGTGCGACAGAGGACGACTTTGATGCGAGCGAGGATATTCCATTTTGATCGCCGCTTACCAATCCTATTGCCAATCTCTGGTTGACCCCGTACTCGAGCAACTCTTTCAAGCACCCCACGCCAATATGACGCGCCTGTATGAGGCGATGCGCTACAGCGTTATGAACGGCGGTAAAAGAGTGCGCCCCTTACTAGTACTCGCCAGCTGTGAAGCAGTCGCAGGGGATCCTAAACGCGCCATAGGCGCCGCTTGTGCGGTCGAGTTAATCCATGCTTACTCGCTGGTACACGATGACCTACCCGCCATGGACAATGATGCTTGGCGTCGTGGGCAACCCACCACCCATATTGCTTTTGACGAAGCCTATGCCATTTTAGCCGGTGACGCGCTGCAAGCTTTAGCTTTTGAAGTGCTTTGCGATGTCGTGCACTCACCCGTACCCGAATCAACCCGTCTGCAAATGCTACAACTACTTACCAAAGCAGCTGGTGCAGCGGGCATGGTCGGCGGACAAGCCATAGACCTTAGCGCCACAGGTCAACAAGTCGATCAACAGCACTTAGAGCACATGCACAGACACAAAACCGGCGCTCTAATTCGCGCCAGCGTCGTGCTTGGCGGTATGGCGGGCGGTACTGTTAGCGACTCATGTCTTGCGTCGCTAACAAGTTACGCCGAAGCTGTAGGACTGGCTTTTCAAGTGCAAGATGACATTCTTGATATTACCAGCAGCACTCAGGTGCTAGGCAAGCAGCAAGGCAGTGATAGCCAGCAAGCCAAATCAACCTACCCCAACTTACTTGGCCTACAGAAAGCGCAGCAGTACGCCCTGCACTTGCGCGACCAAGCTTTGGCGGCACTGGATAGCTTTGATAGCAAAGCCGACCCATTACGCCAGCTAGCTGACTATATCGTGCAGCGCAAAAATTAAGGCTCGCTTATAGAGCTGCAAGGCAAGCTTTTTACAAAGACTTTTTAGAGCGCAAAAAAAAACGCTTAACAACTAACTGTTAAGCGTTTTTATATGGTGGGTCGTGCGGGTTTCGAACCTGCGACCAATTGGTTAAAAGCCAACTGCTCTACCACTGAGCTAACGACCCAATAATGGTCGGGGTAGAGAGATTCGAACTCCCGACATCCTGCTCCCAAAGCAGGCGCGCTACCAGACTGCGCTATACCCCGAAAATTTGGCTCCGCGACCAGGGCTCGAACCTGGGACCCAACGATTAACAGTCGTTTGCTCTGCCGACTGAGCTATCGCGGAACTGTACTGAAGGCTCTGCTTGGTAAGAAGTTTTCCCCTATCAGTGGCGCGCTATTCTACTGAATAATCATAATGTGTCAAGCCTAAACCTTGTTTTTCTTTCTTAAGCCAAAATTTGTTATGCTTAAGCCATCGTATTACACATTAGTTAGCTCCAGCGCGATACCTGCCAAACTTCGCTACTACTGTGTTTTTACTAACCTTATCGCTATCGGTTGCCCCTATTATGCGCAGAACTAAACAAGAAGCCGACAAAACTCGCTCTGACCTGTTAACAGCCGCAGAGATTTTGTTTCTCGAAAAAGGGGTTGCCCACACATCCTTAGAGCAAATTGCTAAACATGCAGGCGTAACGCGCGGTGCGATCTATTGGCACTTTAAAAACAAAGCTGATTTATTTCATGCCATGCTTAATCAGGTCCGCTTGCCCACAGAAATCATCGCACAACGCATCAAGCAGTGCGATCCTGAAGATCCCGTGGCAGGACTACGCAACCTCTGTGTCGATGCATTAGCGTCTCTGTTAGTCGATGAACGCAAAAAGCGTATTTTCACTATCCTAATGCGCCGCTGTGAGTTTACTGACGAGCTCAAAGAAGCTGAACAACAACATGAAGCCTTTATCAAAGCCTTTATACAGCTGTGCACAGAGCTGTTTTCTGAGCAAAAAACGGCTCAACGCTTACGACCCGGCTTCACCCCACACATGGCTGCCGTTGCTATACACGTTTTGTTTATTGGTATTTTAAGTGATTGGTTACGCGACGCTGAAGTTATTGATATTCAGCACTGCCAACCCTACTTTGATGCGCTGTTGCATGGCATCTTTAATGACTGGAGCGCCCCTTCCATCAAGCCCTGCGCGCAGAGCTTGAGTAAATCACTGTAGGGTTAATTGATTTCCTGAACTATGCTGGCAAAAGTACGCGGCCAAGGCTTATTGCTACGCAGCTCAGCCGGCAAATTTCTTGCAGCAGCCACAGCCGTCTCATGATTGGCAAAACTTCCGTAGGTCACCACGTATAAATATTTACCTTGGTGCTGCTTACGGAAATAATGGTACTGCTGGCCATTCTTTTGCACGAAGTTCTTCGCAGTTTGTTCACTTGCGCTGGCGAAAACCTGCAGTGCAAAACGCTGTCTAGGTTGCTGGGCATACCAAGCACCGCCTTGTGTTGCCGCTTTAACTGGCGGAGCAGCACTTTTCTTGGCGGGCGCGGGTTGCTTTACTGCCGCAGGTGCTGCTTTAGGTTGTACCGCAGGCGTTGGAGTTTGTTTTGCCACTGGCGCTGGCGGCTCTGGCACAGCCTGTTCGGCCGGCTTCACCTCTGCTTGCGCTATCGCTACCTCAACCATAGTCTCTTGCTGCGTTAACCTTGACTCAACTGGCTCTGCTGCTTGCTGCGTATTATCCACTGCCATTGGTAGCTGCAAGGGTACTCGCTGCGTATTAGGCGCTGCACTCTGCTCGTTAACACGTTGACTAGAAACCATTGCGCGCTCAATCGGCGCATCCACCACATCATCAGCTCTAACCGCTACCGGTTGCTCATCTTGCTGATATAAAAAATATATAAAGACAAAGGCTATCGCCAGCAACGCTAATAAATACTTATAGGGTAAAGGAGGCAAAGTTTTACGTCTGGGCCGATCAAAAATGCGCGCCATTAATAAGTCTTTGGCCGCTTGGTTAACCAGTCCAGGCCAGCCACCTGATTCAGCACATAATCGCTCAAGCTCAGTTTCTGTGAAAATGTCTAGGGATTGCCCGGCTGCTTCCAATCTGACCTGCAAATAACCGCGAATATCAGCCGCCGACCAAGGCTCTAGTTCAATCGCGTGATGCTCTATCTCATCATTCGTCTGCTCAA
This sequence comes from Thiopseudomonas acetoxidans, assembly GCF_030362935.1. Classification (NCBI taxonomy): domain Bacteria; kingdom Pseudomonadati; phylum Pseudomonadota; class Gammaproteobacteria; order Pseudomonadales; family Pseudomonadaceae; genus Thiopseudomonas; species Thiopseudomonas acetoxidans. The sequence continues at coordinate 106,613 of NZ_JAUCDY010000001.1, read as the reverse complement.
TATCTGCCAGCGTGGTTTGCAATGAAGGCTCGCCAAATAAAAATACCGATGCGCGGGCCGCTCCATTGCCTTTGGCAAGACGTTGCAGCAATACAATAGCGGACTCATTTAAAGCATGGGCATCGTCAACCAGTATATGCACATCCGTGCCCGCAAGCGTGACCTGCTCAATCGCATTGAGCAACCCTAAAACATCAGGTTGTTCCGCCCTTAATCCATGGGCTATGTGTTGCATCAGGAACCCAGCGTCCTGTGCCTGCACGCCTGAAATAACAATATTGGTGGCTGTTTCTTTAGCTGCCGCAACCGTCGCATGACGCAGTACTGTTTTACCACTGCCTCTAGGACCCGTAATGAGCAACAGGAAGTTTCCGTAGCGCGCAAAATGTATAAGCTGCTCTAACACACTTCGGCGTTTAGCTTTATAAAACTGAAAACTGGAGCTACGCTCGGCAAAAGGATCAAATTTAAACTGGTAATGCTCTAGATAAAGATCGTTGGCCTGCGAAATATCCATCGTTGTTCCGTGCTTAAGCAATGTGATTGTTTACTAGAATTTTGTAGTCTGTATTTAAAACTTGTTCTAATAAATCTCGTGAATAGTCTGCTGTAATGATTGCTCGCCCCAGCCCTTGCAAAAGCACTAAGCGAATCTGCCCATCCAAAGCTTTTTTATCAACGGCCATATGCGTTAAATAATCTTGCGCACGCATGCTAGGCGGCGGAATAACCGGTAGTTTAGCGGTCTGCAATAACGTCACGCCTCGCTGCAACTCTTGAGCGGTTATCCAGCCAAGCTGCTTGGACATATACAAAGCCATCACCATGCCTGCACCTACCGCCTCGCCATGCAGCCAGTTGCCGTAACCCTGTTCTGTCTCAATGGCATGACCAAAAGTATGCCCAAGATTCAAGATAGCTCTGATTCCGGATTCTCGCTCATCTTGCGCCACCACTTCGGCTTTTATCGCACAAGAACGCTTAATGGCATAACTAAGGGCTTGCTCATCAAGCTGTAACATGAAGTGAATATTTTCTTCCAGCCAAGTCAAAAATTGTGGGTCATAAATAAAACCGTATTTAATAACCTCAGCCAGTCCCGCAGTCAGCTCTCGTTCGGGCAGTGTAGAAAGTGTTTGAGTATCTATTACTACCGCTTTTGGCTGATAAAAAGCGCCGACCATGTTTTTTCCCAGCGGATGATTGATACCTGTTTTGCCACCTACTGAGGAGTCCACTTGGGAGAGCAACGTAGTAGGTACTTGAATAAAATTAACACCACGCTGGTAACAGGCTGCAGCAAAACCCGCCATATCGCCTATAACACCACCACCTAAAGCAATAATGGTGGTTTTACGATCATGCTGTTCTTGTAGTAAAGCATCAAATATAAGTTGCAGCGTTTGCCAGTTTTTATAGGATTCACCGTCCGGCAAAATTATTTCTGTTACCTGATACTCGGCTAAGGCTGCTTTAACTCGCGCTAAATAAAGAGGCGCGATAGTTTCGTTGGTGACAATGGCTACACGCTGCCCTTGGATGTGCGGGGCATACAACTCTGGACTATCTAATAGTTTCGAGCCGATATAAATTGGATAGCTGCGCTCAGCGAGATCTACTTTAAGCTTTTGCATAACATTACTACTTAGTCACAGTGGATACTGTTGGGATTATAAGCAAAACCGCAAGATCATACTAATGCTGTCAACTGATCAATAATTTCTTGCACCACTAATCGCGGCGCTCGCGTATCAGTTTCGATAATGATATCAGCAATCTCCCTGTATAAGGGTTCTCTGATTTTTAGCAGGTTTTCTAACACTTTGCGTGGGTTTTCAGTTTGCAGCAAGGGTCTATTTTTGTCTCTTGCGGTACGTTCAAGCTGATGCTCTACCGAGGTATGCAGATAAATTACCGTGCTGTTGCTAGACATTCTTTTTCGATTGGCTGGCTTTAGAATTGCTCCGCCGCCAGTAGCCAATATAAGTCCACGCTCTTGCAACAGGTCGTCAATAACCTGCTCTTCCCTGATCCGGAAACCTTCCTCGCCCTCAAGATCGAAAATGAGCGGAATGCTTGCGCCTGTCCGCTCTTCAATTTCTCGATCCGAGTCCTTGAAACTCAGCTGTAACTCTCTAGCAAGTAGACGCCCGATGGTGCTTTTACCAGCTCCCATCGGGCCAACTAGAGTTAGATTTTTATATCGCATTAATAATTCAGACTAACTGCTTGATTGTTCATAATGCGCGGCGTAATAAAAATTAGCAGCTCGCTTTTATTATCCTGAACAAAGTCACGCTTGAATAGACGACCAACAAAAGGCACGTCACCTAAGAAGGGGACTTTCTCTACAGTTTTGATCTGCGCGTTAGAGAATACACCGCCAATAACAATGGTCTCACCGTCCGACACCAGTACTTTTGCATTCACTTCGTTTTTCTTAAGTGATGGCACACCATCAATTGCATTAGCAAAATCAGGCTCGTCCTTGGTGACCTTCACATCCATAATAATACGATTATCAGGTGTGATTTGCGGCGTCACTTCAAGGGAGAGTACCGCCTCTTTAAACGAGGTGCTGGTTGCACCACTTGAACTGGCTTCCTGATAAGGAATCTCTGAACCCTTCATGATTTTGGCGGTTTCTTTATCTGAGGTAACTACCTTAGGCTGGGAAACAACTTCACCATGACCGGATTTCTCCATAGCAGACAACTGCAAGTCTAAGATGGCGTTATTGGTAATAAAACCAAGCCCTATGCCTGAGGTTGAACCATTTGCTGCTAAATCAACAAAGGGGCTGTTTAGTGGTACTTCAGGAATACCTGGAAAGCGCCCTACCTGTCTAGATGCAATATAATCGTCATCACCAAACTGACCTCTTGCATTCGGGTCATCAGCCACACCCAGGTTGCCATTTTTGCCCCAAGCGTTCCACTTGCTGCCGTTGGCGGCCCACAGGTTTCCACCCCAACGAACACCTAAGCTTTTGTCATAACCAACATCCGCTTCAACTATACGCGCCTCGATCATAACCTGACGCATTGGAATATCAAGCTGTACAACAATGCGGCGCAGCTCATCCAAGCGCTCTTGGGTTTGGTAAGCAATAATACTGTTGGTGCGCTCATCGACTGTGATGGAGCCTCGCTCAGTTCCCTGTCCACTAGTCACCTGCTGGAAGAGTGCTGCCATTTGGGATGCTTTCGCGTAATTAACCTGAATAAGTTCACGGCGTAACGGCGCTAGCTCGGCAATTTGCTGTTGTGACTCTAACTCTTGGCGCTCACGCTCTGCAATTTCTGCAGCGGGCGCAACCAGCAATACGTTACCGACTTTACGCTTATCCAAACCCTTGGTTTTCAATACTAGGTCAAGCGCCTGATCCCAAGGAACGTTTTGCAAACGTAAAGTAATATTGCCTTGCACTGTATCACTGGCTACTAAGTTCAAATCAGTGAAATCAGCTATTAACTGCAGCACGGAACGCACATCGATGTCTTGGAAGTTAAGCGACAGTTTCTCGCCTGTATACGCAAAACGGTCGGCATTACGTCGTTCCTGCTCTGCTTTTGTAATCGGCTTAACGCTAATAGTTAGTTTGTTATCTGTCTGGTACGCCAAATAGTCATACGTACCGGATGGCTCAATGACAATGGATGCTCCACCAGACTTTTCAGTCGCATTAACATAGTTTACTGGGGTAGCGAAATCCTTTACATCCAAGCGTAAACGCAACTCTTCAGGTAGCTGCGTACGTGCGAAGAACAGGTTAATTTTACCACCCTGCTCTTGAATATCAGGGTTTGCTGCGGTATCTGCCAGCTCTATGACAACATTACCTTCGCCCTGTTCGCCACGTTGAAAGTCGATACCTTTGATACCCTTCACCGCAGCAGTTTGCTTCTGCTGTTTAACGATTTGCTTAGGCGCATTAGTTGCAGCAGTGTTGGTTAACCCTTCACCCACAACAACATATAAATTATTACCGTCGATACGGGTGTCGTAACTCGTGAGTTGGGTTAAATTAATGATTAAACGCGTACGACCCTGCGCCTCAACCACGGTCAGGCTTCGCGCGTTACCGGAGCCTAACTCACGACTTTTGCTTTTTAGTTTGCTACTAACACCTGGCAAATCCAATGCAATTCTAGCCGGCTGCTCAATGGTATAACCTCTTGGCATATCAATAGGCTCATCAAAGGTGAGCTTTAGCTCTACCTTATCACCAGGCAACGCTGATACGTCGAGCGTATTTAAATCGGCTGCCAGTATGCTTGGCGAAGCAAATGCCAACAGCCACGCGCAAGCAATATGAGAAATTTTTCTTTTCATTGTCCAATTCCGTTGAGTGTTCCGGTTAGTTTTCATAATCTGTTCCACTTCAAGAGCGCTCCTGCAACATCAATGTTCTAGGCCGTTCCAGCCAGCCACCTTCGCCATCTGGCACAATCTCCACCACCTCGACTGCATCGGCATTAATATCAACAATACGGCCATGGTTACGCCCAAGGTAATCACCAGCGCGCACACGATGCACACCATCACCGCCGCGTATTAACGCATACAAGCCATCTTTATTGGCTAAGGTCCCCACCATTACAAAGGTCTCTATATTAAAGCCTTCCAAAAACTGCTTGACCCTGGTTTCATCAGGTTTTAAATCGGTACGGCCACGCTCTCGCTGCGCCTGCTCTAGTTTAACCGGGGGTTGAAATGGACTACGCAAACTTGCTGCTGCATAGGTAAAAGGCTCATACACCACTTCTTCGGGCATAGGTTCAATTCTACCTCTTGGCTGAGCACGAACCTCATCCATAAATGCTTGCAAATCAGCGTGCTCACCTGAGTCACAACCAAGCAAAGCTGATGCTAACGTCGCTATTAAAAGGTAACGCGCGTACTTCATTACTTAGCCCCCTGCTGATCTTTATATCTATAGGTTTTCACCAGAATACTCATTACCAATCGTGAGCTGCTCCCTGCTTTAGCTGGCTCAATACTGAAGTCATGCAAGGTGACAATACGCGGCATACTGGCTACCGCACTCACAAAGGTTGCCAGCTCATGGTAGCCACCATAAACCTTAACCTGAATCGGTAACTCAATATAAAACTGCTGCTCCACTTCAGGTTGAAGTTTAATTTCCTCAAACTCCAATCCCGAGTTCAAACCCGCACTAGTGATGTCCTCCAGCAATCCCGGCACCTCGGTATCACTGGGCAACTGCTTCAGTAATGCATCAAAAGAAGCTTCCATGAGCACCATTTGTTCTTTGTAGGCACTGAGGTTGGCTGCTTGCCTCACCTTGCTGGTGAACTGTTCTTTTAACGTAACTTCTTCACGCTGGTGACGCTCAAGATCTTCTTGCAAATCAGTTAGGTAGAAAAAATAACCTAATGCAAGCACCGCAATAAATATAATAATACAGGCTAATGCGCGGACAGCTGCAGGCCATGAGCCAATATTATTAACATCAAGCTCATTAAAATCGACCTGTTTTAGGCTTTTCAAGGAATCCATAAAGCTCATTTTCTCGCTCCTTGCTTGCTTTCATCCGCCGGCTTAGTTTGCTGCACAGTCATCTTAAAGCGACTTGTTTGGTCAGTATTATCTGCGGAAACCGCTTTCACCTCAGTTAAATTAGGTGCTGTCAGCCACTCAGAAGCATCCTGATTTCGCATTAAATTAGAAACCAAGCTGTTACTTTCCGCCTCGCCTTCAATGGCAACAGTTTTGCCTGTGAGCTTGAGAGAGGTAAAATAGACGCCATCAGGGATGGTGCGTACAATCTGGTCGAAAATTCGCGACACAATCGGACGATTACCCTGCAAATCCTGAATGATCTTCATTCGCTCGATCAGCTGTTGGCGACGTGTTTTTAGTTCACTGATTTCCTTGATCCGTGCATCTAGTGCGGTATTTTCGGCGCGAATAAAGTTGTTACGTGCCTGCTGATTCTCAATCGCTGAATTAAAGTACTGGCTAGCCAAAAATATAACACCCACAGCAAGTAGCAAAACAACCACTAAAAGCACGAAAAAGCGTTGTTTGCGTTCTTCACGTAACTTTTCACGCCAAGGCAATAAGTTAATCTGTGTCATTAGTCAAAACTCCTCATTGCTAAGCCACAGGCAATCATCAAGGCAGGTGCGTCACTTGCTAATGCACCCGCATTAACCTTATTACTTAACGACATATCAGCAAAAGGGTTAGCCACCAAGGTGGGCGTCCCTAGTTTTTGCTGAACTAGCCGATCAAGGTTTGGAATTGAGGATGTACCTCCTGCTAACAGGATGTAGTCAACTTCCGAGTACTGGCCTGCGGCAAAGAAAAACTGCAGCGAGCGTGAGATCTGTTGTACGACACCCTCCTTGAAAGGTTCTAGCACTTCCAGCTCATAGTCATCAGGCAAACCGCCTTGCTTTTTAGCTAAACCCGCTTCTTCGACGGACAATCCATATCTACGCTGTATCTCATCAGTCAACTGTTTACCGCCAAAGACCTGCTCACGCGTATATATAGTGGTGCCGTTACGCATAATGCTTAGCGTCGTCATGGTTGCACCAATATCTACTACAGCAACTGTCAGGTTTTCACGTCCACCGGCTAACTGGTTAGATACAAGCTGGAAAGAGCGTTCCAGCGCATAAGCCTCAACCTCAACCACTTTTGCGGTTAGGCCGGCTAACGCTAAAGCTGCTTCACGCACTTCAACGTTTTCTTTCCGGCAAGCAGCAAGCAAAACATTATCCCGTCCTGCAACCCCTGAAGGACCTAGCACCTCAAAATCAATTGCTACTTCTTCTATTGGGTAGGGGATATACTGGTCAGCTTCGATTTTAAGCTGCGTTTCCAACTCATCATCAGATAAGCCAGACTCCATCTGAATTTGCTTGGTGATCACGGCGGAACCAGACACTGCTACCGCAGCTTGTTTAAGCGTAGTTCTAGATTTGGCAATGAGCCTTGTAATTACCTGACCTACGACCTCAAGTTCGGCAATATTTTTCTCAACAACAGCATTGGGTGGAAGCGGCTCAACAGCGTAGGCCTCTACTTTATAGCGACCACCTGAGCGACTTAGTTCGATGAGTTTTACCGAGGTCGAGCTTATATCGATCCCCAGTAGCATATTCGATTTCTTTTTGAAGAGCCCTAGCACAACCGAATTCCTATCAGCATCCGTCACTTACAGACGTTTTATGGTTTTTCACATTAAATAACACTCTTGCTTGAATCGCAAATAGCTTCTAAGCAAAAAAAACGCTTATAATGTGGCCTATTGAATCTATCATTTCCATTTATTTTTCTAACTCCTTAATTTGTCTTGGGAATCCCACCATCTTGATGCTTTTTCTAAAATCAGTTATTGCATTAATCATTGCCACGATTTGCGGAGCAGTACTCAGTTTAACTGGCGCCTATTTATATCTCAGCCCCAATTTACCTTCTGTTGACTCACTGCGTACTGTAGAGCTACAAATACCCTTACGCGTATACAGCTCTGAATCCATGCTCATCGAAGAGTTCGGTGAGATGCGTCGCACTCCCATTCCCTTTGCAGATGTGCCGCAAGAATTTATTCATGCACTGCTTTCTGCTGAAGATGACAACTTTGCCAATCATTATGGCGTTGATCCCGGTAGTTTGATGCGCGCTGCTGCTCAAATCTTAAAATCCGGTCGTATTCAAACGGGTGGCAGCACCATCACCATGCAAGTGGCAAAGAATTTTTTCCTCACCAGCGAGCGCAGTTTTTCACGCAAAGCCAATGAAATCCTATTAGCGCTGCAGATAGAGCGTGAACTAAGTAAGGAAGAAATACTAGAGCTTTATGTCAATAAAATATACCTAGGCAATCGCGCTTATGGCATTGAAGCCGCGGCAAATGTTTATTATGGCAAATCCATTCACGAGTTAAGTTTGGCCCAAATGGCCATGATCGCTGGACTGCCCAAGGCACCATCACGTTACAACCCTATTGCCAACCCAGCGCGCAGCATGGAGCGACGCGACTGGATCCTTGGGCGTATGCTCAAACTAGGGCGTATCACTCAAGAGCAGTATGAGCAAGCCATTAACGAGCCGCTGAACGCGAAACTGCATATCCGCGCCCCTGACGCTTACGCACCCTATATAGCCGAGATGGCGCGACTAGAAATGGTAAGCCTGTATGGCAGCAATGCTTACACTGACGGCTTGAATGTAATTACAACCATGTCTGCTGAGCTACAAAATCATGCTCAAAATGCCGTATTTAATGGCTTAACGGATTATGACCGTCGTCATGGATATCGCGGCGCTGAAAAGCATGTAGCCAACCCCGAGCAATGGCTCTCAACGTTAGCCAACACAAGACGGTATAACCAGTTTCTTCCGGCAATCGTTAAGCAAGTTGATACGGATAGCATCGCCGTCTTACTGGCCAATGGCGTAGAACAAGCCATACCATGGACAAGCATGCGCTGGGCGGCTCCGTTCTTAAGCAACAACAGCCGCGGTGCAACACCTAAAAAACCTGCTGATGTAGTTAAGGTAGGCGATCTCATACGCGTGATCTTAACTGATGATGGCAGCTATGCTTTTTCGCAGGTTCCTAAAATACAAGCCTCTTTAATTAGTTTAAATCCACACAGCGGTTCTATTCAGGCTTTGGTGGGCGGCGTGGCCTTCGAGCAAAGCCATTACAACCGAGCGACCCAAGCACAACGCCAACCCGGCTCCAGCTTTAAACCCTTCATTTATAGCGCAGCGCTGGATGCCGGCTATACTACTGCCACACTTGTCAATGATGCACCTATTGAAATATTTGAGCCGGGCATGAAAGAGGTATGGCGACCCAAAAATGACAACGATACTTTCCTAGGTCCGATCAGGGTACGTGAGGCCTTATATCGTTCACGCAATATTGTTTCCATTCGCATACTGCAAGATATTGGTATTCCCTATGCACGCCAATACATCAGTCGCTTCGGCCTCAGCGAGTCTAGCTTACCGCCCAACCTTTCCTTATCATTAGGCTCAGCAAGCTTGGTACCTATGGATTTAACTGCAGCTTGGGCTACCTTCGCCAATGGCGGCTATAAAATCAAACCTTACTTGATCGACAAAGTGTATGATCGTAACGGACAAAATATTTTCCAAGCAGCCCCTAGCGTTACTCCAAGGCAGGCTAAACTTCTGCAGCAAGAACTAGCCGCTAACGCCCAAGAGGATTCAGTCGCCGAAGTGCCGCCAATTAACCTAGCTGAACCCATTTTGGATCCACGTACGGCATACTTAATTACGGACGTGCTAAAAGATGTCATTAAAAGAGGGACCGGCCGACGCGCACTGGCATTAAACCGGACTGATTTAGCTGGCAAAACCGGTACTACAAACGACTCTTTTGATAGCTGGTTTATTGGCTATAACTATGATCTGCTTACTTCTGTGTGGTCCGGTTTTGATCAGCCTGCCAGTCTTGGTCGCCATGAGTATGGCAGCAGTATTTCCTTGCCTATCTGGATTGATTACACCCGCCAAGCGCTGGCAGATAAACCCATGAGCAACCAGCCTGAACCAACCGGATTAAGTTTGCTGCGTATCGACCCTCATAGCGGACGGGTTGCACCACCTGGTACACCTGAGAGCTTCTTTGAATTATTTAAAGAGGAAGATACGCCGCCCAGCATGGAAGAGTTTGACACGAACTTCACCACACCAGGTACTATTCAACCGAGCTTTAAACAGGACAGCTATATTGACTTGTTTTGATCCTCTAATACACCCATGAATGCTGCACCAAAAAAAACCCGCTTGTTAATGAGCGGGTTTTTTATTACTTAAGCCTGCTTATTTAAATACATCAGCAACTGACTGCAGCGGGTAGTTGCGCGGATAGGGCAAACTCGCTACGCCACTTTCTATCGCAGCTTTGGCAGCTGCATCAGGGACGATAGTAATCAAACGGGGGTCCAATGGCTTAGGAATAATATATTCACGGCCAAACTCCAGCGTATCTAAGCCATATGCCGCACAAACCTCGGGGGAGACCGGCGCTTTGGCTAAGTCACGCAAAGCATGCACTACCGCTATTTTCATTTCCTCATTGATGCGTGAAGCACGAACATCTAGTGCGCCACGGAAAATAAATGGGAAACAAAGGACATTATTAACCTGGTTAGGATAATCAGAACGACCGGTTGCCATAATTACGTCTGAACGGGTGGCATGCGCAAGCTCTGGGCTAATTTCCGGATCCGGATTAGAGCAAGCAAACACTACGGGCCTTTCAGCCATACGCTTAAGATTGTCGGCGCTGAGCAAATTAGAACCGGCCAACCCAACAAAAACATCCGCCCCTTCCATTGCTTGCTCCAGCGTATGTTTATCAGTGTCGTGAGCAAATGCGGCTTTGTACTGGTTTAGATCATCACGACCTGAATGAATCACGCCTTTACGGTCGAGCATAAAAATGTTTTCAACCTTGGCACCTAAACTGATCAGTAATCTCATACAGGAAATCGCCGCGGCACCAGAGCCAAGGCAAACAATTTTAGCTGTGGCTAGTTCTTTGCCAGCAATCTCCAGGGCATTCAGCATTCCAGCCGCAGTAACAATAGCTGTACCATGCTGATCATCATGGAATACTGGAATATCACACTGCTCAATTAGGGCGCGCTCGATTTCAAAACACTCAGGCGCTTTAATGTCTTCCAGGTTAATACCGCCAAAGGTAATTGAAATACGTCTGACCGTATCAATAAACGCTTGTGGGCTTTCTGCATCGACTTCAATATCAAACACGTCCACACCAGCAAAGCGCTTAAACAACACACCTTTACCTTCCATCACCGGTTTTGATGCCAACGGCCCTAAATTGCCCAGTCCAAGAATAGCTGTACCGTCGGTAATGACGCCGACCAGATTACCCTTGCTGGTATATTTATAGGCGAGGTTTGGTTCGCGTGCAATTTCACGCACCGGTTCTGCCACTCCAGGACTATAGGCAAGCGCCAAATCACGCGCTGTCTCTGTGGGCTTGGTTAGCTCAACACTTATTTTACCCGGACGGGGTAAAGCATGATATTCAAGTGCTGCTGTTTTCAAATCAGACATGATATTTTTCCGCTGGATAGTTGCTTTATTTATAAACTGACGAGCATACGCAAGAGTATAGCCTACAACAAGATAGGGTGACTTTATGAGCGCTGGGTCCACAGGACGAAAACAACCGCAGCCTAGCAACTCAAAGTCTATGAAACTTTACTAACTGCTCAAATCTTTCAGTGATTATAAAGTAAAAAAGCGCCCAAGAAGGCGCTTTTTTACTGTGCAAGCAAAATAAGCTTACTTAGTACCGAAAGTACCAAAGCGCTGCTTGAAGCGATCGATACGACCACCCACATCAAGTACTTTCTGCTTACCGGTATAAAATGGGTGACACTCGGAGCATACATCAATGCTGATGTCTTTGCCGATAGTTGAACGTGTCGCAATCACATTACCACAACTGCAGGTTGCGCTAATATCTGTGTAATTTGGGTGAATACCAGCTTTCATGATGAATCCTCAGGAATATACAACGTACCGCCATCCAACCCCATTGTTGAATACCGCACGCAAATAGGAGGGCGATCATACCAGAGCATAAACCACATGCAAACAGCCTTTTCTTGTTTATCCGTGTTTTTCAGTGTGTTTTTTGCATATTCTAGATAATTAGCTCAGGCCTAAATTTAAGCTTACAATAGAACCACGTTCATCAGCTTGCAGCATCTGCTGCACTTCAAGCTAACAGATAAAGAGGAAGCCACAGTGACTACCAATACTGCCTATCGACTTTTCCCCAGTACGCGTTTGCGTCGTAACCGTCGTGACGATTTTTCTCGCCGTTTAGTACGTGAAAATCGCCTAAGTGTGGATGACCTCATCTATCCAGTTTTTGTTCTCGATGGCAGCAATCAACGCGAAGCTGTCCCATCTATGCCCGGCGTTGAGCGCCTGTCAATCGACCTGCTGCTACAAGAAGCAGAACATTGGGTTGCCTTAGGCATTCCTGCTTTGGCGCTTTTTCCGGTTACACCCGTGGAATGCAAATCCCTAGATGCAGCAGAGGCATGGAACCCAAACGGTATCGCTCAGCGTGCGATTCGTGCACTGCGCGAAAAATTTCCTGAGCTAGGCATTATCAGTGATGTAGCGCTAGACCCCTTCACCACCCATGGTCAAGACGGTATTTTGGATGACAGCGGTTATGTGCAAAACGAAGAAACCGTCGATGCGCTCGTACGCCAGGCGCTTTCACACGCTGCAGCTGGCGCGCAAGTAGTTGCACCATCGGACATGATGGATGGCCGTATCCTCGCCATCCGCGAAGCGCTTGAAGACGCAGGTCATATCAATGTGCGCATCATGGCCTATTCAGCCAAGTATGCCAGCAGCTACTACGGCCCTTTCCGTGATGCCGTAGGTTCAGCTGCCAACCTTGGTAAGGGTAATAAGTTTACCTACCAGATGGATCCTGCTAATGGGCACGAAGCCTTGCACGAAGTCGCTATGGATCTAACCGAAGGTGCTGACATGGTGATGGTCAAGCCTGGCATGCCTTACTTGGATATCGTTTGGCGCACCAAAGAAGAGTTCAAGGCACCGACCTTTGCTTACCAGGTGAGCGGTGAGTACGCCATGCATATGGCGGCCATTCAAAACGGCTGGCTCAGCGAAGAGGTTATTATGGAATCATTATTGGTCTTTAAGCGCGCCGGTGCTGACGGCATCCTCACCTACTTTGCTGTGCACGCAGCTAAGCAGCTACAGCAGAACAACTAAATAACCGGGGATTTTATGAGCGATAAGCCAGCAGTTACTGCAACTGTATCAACATCAGAGCCTATCGCTCATGCCCCAAATTTAGACGATAGCAGCCTATATATTCACCGCGAACTTTCACAGCTGCAGTTTAATATTCGCGTTCTGGATCAGGCGCTTGACGAATCAACGCCATTACTTGAACGGCTAAAGTTTTTATTAATTTTCTCAAGCAATCTAGATGAGTTCTTCGAAATTCGTGTTGCTGGACTCAAACGACAAATAACCTACAACCGTTTGCGTATTGATGCAGACGGGATACAGCCGCAACAAGCCTTAGCTGACATTGCAGACATAGTGCATCAGCAAGTTACTCGTCAATATCAAATACTTAACGAGGTCTTGCTTCCCAAGCTGGCGCTCGAAAATATTCGTTTTATTCGTCGCCGTTTCTGGACCGAACCCATACAGCGCTGGGCCAATGAATATTTTCATGCTGAAGTAGCGCCTATTATTACCCCCATTGGTTTGGATCCAGCCCACCCTTTCCCATTACTGGTCAATAAAAGCTTAAACTTTATTGTCGAGCTTGAAGGTGTCGATGCGTTTGGTCGCAACTCAGGTTTGGCTATCCTGCCTGCACCGCGCAGCTTACCCCGTCTTATTCGCGTGCCAGAAGAAATTGGCGGCCCTGGGGTTAACTACGTCTTTCTTTCATCCATGCTGCATGCCCATGCCAATGATTTATTCCATGGTATGAAAGTTAAAGGCTGCTACCAATTTCGTCTGACGCGCAACGCTGATCTGAGCTTTTCTGCAGAGGACGTTACCGATCTAGCCCATGCCTTACGCGGTGAGTTAAGTACGCGCCAGTTTGGTGATGCTGTACGACTAGAAGTGGCAGATAATTGCCCTGAACATCTAGTTGATTATCTATTAACCCAATTCAACCTCAGTGAGACAGAACTCTATCAGGTAAATGGACCAGTCAACCTGACCCGTTTATTTGCTATCACCAATCTAACTTCACACCCGCATTTACAGTTTGCGCCCTTTGTCCCCTCGATTCCCAAAGCGCTGCAGAAAAATACTGATATTTTCGCCGTCGTCAGCAAACAAGATATTTTGCTTTACCATCCCTACGAGGCATTCACCTGCGTCATTGATTTTTTAAGTCAGGCGGCAAAAGATCCTAACGTATTGGCAATAAAGCAAACCCTGTATCGCGCAGGTGCAAACTCAGAAATAGCCGATGCCTTGGTAGAGGCAGCACGCAACGGCAAGGAAGTGACGGTAGTAATTGAACTGCGCGCACGCTTTGATGAGGAGTATAACCTTGCACTGGCCAGCCGCTTACAAGAAGCCGGCGCTATCGTTATTTACGGCATGATAGGTTTTAAAACCCACGCCAAACTCGCGCTAATATTACGCCGCGAAGAAGACAGCCTAGTGCGCTACGCACACTTAGGTACCGGCAATTACCATGCGGCTAACGCTTTGCTGTATACCGATTACAGTTTGCTCACCAGTAATAAAGCCCTGTGCGAGGATGTATCCATACTTTTTGGTCAGCTCATTGGCATGGGAAAAAGTGTGCAGATGCAAAAACTCATCCACGCACCTTTTACGCTACGCAAATCACTCATGGATTTTATTGCTAGAGAAGAGTCCAACGCGCTGGCCGGAAAGCCCGCGCATATTATCATTAAAATCAATGCGCTAACCGATGCAAAAATCATTAAAGCTTTATACAAAGCCAGTCAAGTAGGCGTAAAAATTGATTTAATAGTGCGCGGCATGTGTTGTTTGCGTCCTGGTATTGCCGGCGTCTCACAAACCATACAGGTGCGCTCTATTATTGGGCAGCAACTTGAGCACAGTCGCGTTTATTATTTCTTAAACCACGATGCAGACGAAGAAATTTATCTAGCCAGTGCTGATTTAATGGAGCGCAATTTGGATAAGCGTATCGAGGCCTGTTTCCAGCTAGAAAACAAAAAGCTGGTTAAACGCGTTAAAAAAGAGCTCAAGCTCTATCTTGAGGATAATACCCACGCTTGGCTATTACAGGCAGATGGCCGTTATATCCAACAACAGCCTGCTGCACTAGAGCCTGTTCAGCACGCACAACAAACCCTGCTTGAACAGCTTAGCTTATTTGTCGCTGACGTCAGTAATCCAACACAATAAAAAAAGGGCTCCGAAGAGCCCTTTTTTGTATGGCAAAGCCTAGATTAATCTAGTTTCATGGTGCCCTTCTCGGCTAGGTTAATGTGCCAAGAGAACGCCTTGTCCAACAGGTGTGGTGTGTGTCCACCACGCTTGGCTTTGGCTTCTTCGAAGTACTCACGCGCCTGCTGCTTAAAGCTTGGGTGCATACAGTTTTCGATGATGGCCTCAGCCGCCTGGCGTGGAGCCAGACCACGCAAGTCAGCGTAGCCCTGCTCGGTGATGATCACATCAACGTCATGGTTGGTGTGGTCAACGTGGGTCACAAACGGCACGATGGCGGAAATGGCGCCGCCTTTGGCAGTTGACTGGGTAACGAACATGGTAATGCGGGCGTTACGGGCAAAATCACCGGAACCGCCGATACCGTTCATCATGTGAGTACCACTGACGTGGGTGGAGTTGACGTTACCGTAGATGTCCACTTCCAGCGCAGTGTTGAAAGAAATCACACCCAGACGACGAATCAGCTCGGGGTGGTTGGAAATTTCTTGCGGGCGGAAAACAACCTTGTCTGCATACTTCTCCAAGTCTTCTGCCAGGCTGTCTACACGCTTCTTAGACAGGGACAGCGCCGTACCGGCAGCGAACTTCACTACACCGGCATCAATCAGATCGAATACGCCATCCTGCAACACTTCGGAAGCAACGATGATGTCTTTGAAACCAGAGTCCTTCATGCCATTCAGCACTGCGTTAGCCACGGAGCCGACTCCGGATTGCAGCGGAGCCAGGTTGTTTGGCAGGCGACCCTTACGTACTTCTTCATGCAGGAAGTGCAGCAGGTTGTCAGCAATTTGCTGGGTTTCTTCGTTTGGCTCAAACAGCGGAGACGGGATATCCGGCTGGCTGGAAATCACGATACCGCGGACTTTGGCTGGATCAACCTTAATGCCCTTGCTGCCAATGCGCTGGCTGATTTCACACAATGGAATATCGCAACGAGCGTTTTCACCGGCAGGGCCAGGAACATAGATATCGTGCATGCCTTCGTAGGCAGCCGGAGCAGACACGTTGACTTCGATAATGACGTGCTTGGCAGTTTCGACATAAATCGGGGAGTTGCCCACTGAACCGGTCGGAATGATTTCGCCGTCTTCGGTAATCGCCGCGGCTTCGATAATGGCGTAATCAATGCCGGGCAGTACGCCCTGACGCACATATTCAGCGTTATGGGACAAGTGCTGGTCAATGTAGAACGCTTCACCTTCGTTGATCTGCTTACGCAAGATGGGGTTAGCATTGTAGGGGAAGCGCAGATTGATAATACCTGCCTCAGCCATGGAGCCGTCAGCTGCTGGACCCATGGAAGCACCGGTAAACAGGTTGACCTTGAACTTTTCTTTTTTGCCGCGCTCGGCCAACGCCATCGGGAACTCTTTTGGCTCACCAAACAGGGTGAAACCACTCATACCCAGCGTCATCCCGTCATCAATCCATGATGCTGCTTCCTCGGCTGAAACAACCTTATCTAGGAAAGCTGCATTACGAATGAACTTACTTAAATCCTGCGTCATGAAAATAACCTCTAGATTTCAATGATGTTTGTTTTATTTGCTCGCTACACTGTGCTTTAGATATGCAATGGGTAGTGTATTAAACCCCATGTATTTGTGCAGCCAGTATTTTGTTATATAAAAACGCTTTATTTCACTCAGTCAACTCTGGCGAGAATGTTATCCAAGCCTTTTAGTATGACTTCCATTCTAGAACTCTTAATATTTTTGGCAGCTATACAATAGTCGACTTACTGTTAACAGTTTACCTAGCCCGGCGCGCCATCAACACGAGCTTTCCACAGCATTGGGCCATAGCAGTACAAATAAATGGCGAAGCTTACCGACCAACACAGCACCGCAATGCCCAAACCAGCTTGATAGTTCAGCTCAACCAAAAATACTCGGCTAACAGCTGCTAGGTTAAACAGCGCAAAGCCCCACGTCATGGCCTTAGGAGGCGTAAGCATCCTGCCAGTATGCCCTAGGGTTACTCGAGCAATCATGGCTAGGATAAGGCCAGCCATCGCGCCAACAGTCAGCGCGTGCACCGCCAAACTCACATTGGCTAGCCAGCCGAAATTCCACAAAGCCATGCAGAAAAACGCAATGACAAACCATAGAGTCGCCACATGCAGCGACCAGAGCAAGGACACCCGCCATATGCCTTGATCATACCAGCGTGCCAAGCGTATTAAATTCCCTACAGCTAAGAGTAAAAACAACGCCCCGATCGCAGCTTGACGTTGTAGTGCCCAGCCGCCCGCATAGCACAGCACTATTAATAAGGTGCCATACAAAAGCGCGTGCTCTAGCCATGGCCATGCTTGTACGCCATGCGGGCGCAATAAACCACGCTGAGTAAAGAAAGGTATAACACGCCCACCAATGATGCACATAATAGCACCTACGGCCCACACACCTCCCAACACCGCCTGCCGCTGTAACGCCTCATCGGCATTTACCACACCGAACAAAACCACAGCATTCAGTGCGGACAACACCAACAAAACCAACACCAAGGGGTAATTTCGCACTTGGCGTACCGGCCAAACACTGCGCGCCATTTGCAAAGCAACCAAAGGAAAAAACAAACCATTTAGTATCAAAAAAACCGGCTCCGGCACATTCACAAACCACGCTAGCCGCGCCGCAACCCAGATTAAAGTAAGTCCTAGCAGTAGATTACCAGACAACCCCGGGACTCCTGTCCACGTCTGCACCGCAGTGAGTAAAAATCCGGCTATTATTGCCCCAACAAAACCGAATAACAGCTCATGCCTATGCCATGCCAACCAATTTCCTGTGGGCTGCCAATCCACAAAATAGCCATTAAGCGCCAGCAACCACAACGGCACAGCTACCGCGGCCAATAAAGCACCCAGAAAGAAAAAAGGCCTAAAACCCAAGCGCAAAAATGGAGTAATTTTTAATGCTTTTGAGCGATCGAGTAACTGCATTGTTAATCCCACCCTAGTTAATTCCCAGCAATATAGTCAACTATACAGTTATTTTACTAGGTCCGGAATACGAAACTTGTTCAAAGTCATGTTTCTGGCGCAAAAAAAACGCCACCTAACTTAGGTGGCGTTTTAATTCTAGGTTAGATTAACGCAAACCTTGGATGTAGCTTGCTAATGCCTTGATGTCTTTGTTACTAAGCTTTTCAGCTACACCACGCATAACCATGGCATCACCATCATTAGTGCGGTCGCCTTCACGGAAGTCAGTTAATTGCTTAGCTGTATAGCCAGCCTGCTGCGCACTTAACTTAGGATAAAAAGCCAAATCCATGCCCTCGCCCGTAGGGGTATGACAACCCGTACACGCGGGTACACCGTCATTTATTTTTCCACCACGATAAAGCTCTTCACCGCGCGCAGCTAACTCGGGGTCAGCTTCACCCAGAGTTGATACTTGGCTTGAGTACCAAGCTGCAATATCAGCCATGTCCTCATCAGACATCGCATTAAGCATGCCCGTCATCTCTACAACAGGACGCGCACCTGATTTAATATCCTGCATTTGCTTAAGCAAATAGCGTTGCCCCTGACCTGCTAGTTTTGGGTAAGTCGGCATCAAAGTGCTATTGCCATCTTGGCCGTGGCAGGCAGTACAAAGGAGAATTTTATCCTTACCCGCTTCTGCGTTCCCAGCGGCCTGTGCAAGGCCTGTGATACCCAAGGTCAACAGCAGACTCACTATAATTTTGTTCATCGGCTAAATCCAACTACGGCTAAAAGTAAATTTTTACCGGAGTAATCTAGTTGCCCAAGCAGGCAATCTGATAACCCTCGGCGTGCAAATTATGTAGGCATCATGTCCAACCCACAAATAATAAATTGTAGATTAACACAATCCAATTGATGCACATAATTTTTCACATTATATACTGCACTTAATAAAACTGAAATGATCCCGCCTCTTGCGATTTTGGAACCCCTATGCAAATCAAGAATATTGTCACCGGCCTTTGCCAAAAAGCTCAGTTCCTCATCAGTGCTACCCGACTCGATCAGTGCCCTGCAGACGAGGGTGTTGAAATAGCTTTTGTCGGGCGCTCTAACTCGGGCAAATCAAGTGCGATCAATTGCCTCACGAAGACAGGTCTTGCGCGCACGTCCAAAACACCTGGCCGCACTCAACTCTTAAACTTCTTTAGCCTTGATGAGCATCGACGCTTGGTTGACCTGCCCGGTTATGGCTACGCAAAAGTACCCATGCCGCTTAAGCAGCACTGGCAAAAGCATTTAAACTCGTATTTAAGTAACAGGAAAAGCCTAGTGGGTGTAGTGCTGTTGATGGATATTCGCCATCCATTTACACCCTTTGACCAGATGATGTTGGATTGGGCGCAAACCAACAAAATGCCTGTGCATATTTTGCTGACCAAAGCAGACAAGCTCACCTATGGCGCCGGCCGCACTGTGTTACTGAAGACACAAAAAGAACTCAACGAGAACTGGGCTGACACTGCCAGCATCCAGCTTTTTTCTGCAACCAAAAGGCTGGGCTTAGATGAAGCCTATCAACAGCTGGCACTATGGCTAGAGATTTCTGCTGAGGTACAAGGCACTGAGCAAGCCGACTAAGACACTTGCGCTTAATCAGTGTTCGCTTGTTGTTCTTTAATTCGAGCCAGTAAGAGTTTTGCTGGCTCTGGCTTACCGTAATAATACCCCTGATGTAAAGTGCAACCTATTGAGTAGAGGTACTCCTGCTGCTCCTTGGTTTCTACACCCTCAGCCACAACCAACAGTTCAAGGTGCTTAGCTACGGCCATCATGGTTTCCACCAGCAGCGCATCACTTGAATCCTGCGGCAAGTTTTTAACAAAAGAACGATCAATTTTTAATTCATTAATGGGTAAGCGTTTCAAATAAGACAGCGATGAATAACCGGTACCAAAATCGTCAATCGAAAAGCTGATACCCAACTGCTGCAGGTTCAGCATACGTTTATAGGATTTGGTAAAGTCCGTAATCAACAGTCCCTCTGTTAGCTCCAGCGTTAGCCGTTTCGGGTCTGCGCCTGTTTCATCCAATAACCGGCGTAAGCGGTTAACAAAATCCGTATTTCGAAATTCTCGCGGGCTGATATTTACCGCAAACGTCAGCTGTGGATTGTCCTGCATGAGCAATAGCGTCTCTTTTAATACCCATTCACCCAGCGCAATAATCAAACCCGTATCTTCAGCCAGAGGAATAAAAAAGTCTGGGTAAATCAGCCCTTTTTCTGGGTGCTCCCAGCGTACTAGTACTTCCGCGCCATAAATAACACCATCACCATTGGTTTTAGGTTGTAAGTACAGAGAGAGCTGCTGATTATCAAGCGCCTTGCGCAATTCACCTTCAAGCGCAAACCGGCTTTCAGCCTGCGTTTGCATGCTCATTTGGAAGCGCCGCCACGTACCTCGTCCAGCCTCTTTGGCTGCATACAAAGCAATATCCGCCTCTTTAAGCAGCTCAGCAAAGCTTCTATCAAAGGCTGTATTAAATGAAGCGCCCAAGCTGCTACTAAGTATAAACTCCCGCTCTTCCAGCTGTATGGGTTGCGCCAACACATCTTGAAAATGCTGCAACCTTTGTTCAAGCAGTTGCTCTGCCCGCTCAAGATCATCGCTCTGCTGCACCAGCAACAAAACGAACTCATCACCTCCAAAGCGGGCTAACACTTCGTTGTCTTGCAGCAGTCTGTTAAGCCGACTCGCAAGCGCCACTAGCAATTCATCACCCTTGGTATGACCCAGCGCATCGTTGATATTTTTGAAGTGGTCTAAGTCGATCATAGCCACAACCAGTAACGCCTTGCCGGGAGTCAACTGGTTACTGATTTCAGCCAGCTTATCTTGGAAAAGATAACGGTTAGGCAAATTGGTTAAAGGATCATAAAACGCCAAAAATTTTATCCGCTGCTCGTTTTGATAGCGCTCGGTATCATCACGACTCACGCCAATAACACCTAAAAAATCATTATCTGTACTTAGCAAAGGGGCCTTTAACTTATCCAGCAAGTGTTTGGAGCCATCGGCAAAGGTAACCCACTCCTCAGTACGTACCACTTCACGTGTTTCCACTACTTGCCGATCAATCGCTTGATAGTCTTTTGCACGCTGCTCTGGGAAAAAGTCAAAATCCGTTTTACCTACGATAGAGGCGCTGTCATGCTGCACGAAATCAGCAAACTGCGCATTGCCACCTAAATAATGACCACTTTTGGATTTAAAGAAGATGATGTCGGGTATTGAGTCTAACAACCCTTCCAGCATGGTGGTTTTTTCGCGCAGCTTCTGTTCGGTTTTACGGCGTTTGGCTATATTCCAAACCAACAAAGCAATAACTAACAGCTGTATAAGCATCGCTGACCAACGCACAATATTCAAACGCTCTTGGGCGCTGACAAGCTGCTGGTAACGTGATTCCGCCAGGTTTTCTAAGCGAGCTTTATACTCTAAAATGCTGTCTTGCGAGATTTCCCGGCCAGAGACATCTAAAATAAGTGAAAAAAGCAGCGTTTCACCATTAACAGCTTGTAGCGGCCACGAATGCACCTCCACGGTTCGAATATCACCTGTCGCTAATCGATGAGGGAAAATAAAATAATTACGATTTTCTTTTTGCGCACGCTCGCGCTCTAGCTTTACATCTTCTTCATCTAGAGCATTAATCTGCTGGATACGCATTTTTTGCAATTGGTTAATGCTATAACCGTAAAACTCAGCCGCAGCAGGATTAGCTAGGCGAATGCTGCCGCTTTTGGGTTCTATCACCAGCATGGGGGCACCATATTCTTCAAAGAACTTTGCTGGCAGTTGTGCAGCAAGATTTTGTCCGAACGCTTGTGTTACAAACCCAGTTAGCGCCATACCAGCTAAGAGCAAAATTACGCTATGCACAGCTTTGGTAAAACCTTTAAGCACCATTTAGCCTATCCATTAGTTAATTCAATATACATGCCTTATCGACCACTTACTCTAATCCTAAACATGCACCCCATTTTTCCACACGCAGACTGCGCCGTGAAGCTGTTTTCGCCCTAACTATAAATATTCTGGCTAGGGCTGCGCCCGATCACTGCTGTGACTTAACCTACTTTGAAAAACAAAAAAGGCCCACATTTCTGTGAGCCTTTTTCTTTGTATGGTGCCGGCACCACGAATCGAACGCGGGACCTACTGATTACAAGTCAGTTGCTCTACCTGCTGAGCTATACCGGCAATGCGCGCCATTATATAGATTGTACAATTCTTGTAAAGACCAAAGCCCAATTTTTTCTGCAGCCTATACCAAAGCGGCCCAAATCTCGTTATTTTGGTTTTACTTGTAAAAGCTTCTGAAAAACCGATTTATAGGTACATTGGCAGCCCACAATAAAAATACAACCCACACAGTTATCCACAGGCGCACAAACTTAAGTTAGAGCGCACTCCTATTGTCTGAAAACAAGAAACAATCCTAACCGATTGTTTTTACATTACTTTCATCAAAACATCTTACTGCTTTAATTTTATGTAGCTACAGGTCCACACGCATACACATGTATTCCACATAGTTACCCACAGCTAAAAAGTTGTCGAGCTAACGAGAGTATTTAACAGCCCTGAGCGCTACGTTCCGCGATTATTAATCCATTGCGCGGTGTTAACTCAGGTACGCAGAATTGCCCCAGTTTTACGCTGAAACCCTGCTCCTGTAAGTATAAAGCCAGATCCAACAACAGCCATAGCTCTAAGGCACGACGATACAAACACTGCACCAACTCAAGATTGCGTACCTGCGCCAAGCGTTGCCAGCCGCGCTGCTCAGCTTTTGCCCAAGCTACTGCGCTCGGCACGGTTAAGCCTTTTAACTGTGCTACCTGCGCACACCAGTGCGCAAAATTCTGTTGTATCCAGCGACTTGCCACTGAATGTATCGGCAGGTATTCATCCACCCCGCGCCACTGGCGTTGCAGTTCATCAAAGGCTAAACGCCAAGCCATTGCTTGGTCGCGTAGACGCTTATCCCGCGCGCCAGCCGTGACGGTACTTTGCAGTGGTAACGCTAAATCGGTGCGTGTTAACTGTAATCGAGCAGCTTGGCCGATACGGGATAACGGCTGATAGTTCTCGGTGTTGATGCGGTTGTAACAACAGGGTGCAACCGCTATACGCTGCACGTTATGCTGCTGTACTTGGCGCAGCAAATGGGTATGCAGATCTCCACAGGCATGCAAGGCCACCCAGCTATCTGTTTGCGCTAAGGCTGGCTTTGCCGCCGCACTTAATGCATCACAGGGATGCAAGTAGCCCGCAATGTTATGCAGCTCATTTAAACGCTGCGCTTCAGCACACAGGGTTTCATTTTGCTCAACGATACTCAGCTGCGTCGTTGGATAAGCCAAATAACGCCCTAGGTATCCTTTACCAGCACACCAGTCCAGCCAGTGCTGTGGCGGTTGAGAAAAATTAAGACATTGTGCAAAAGCTTCAATTTGCTGCCACTTGCGCCCCGGTATGCCCTGATGCATTTGTTTGGGGATAGTTTTTTCGCTCGTAAGCGGCAATGAGTCCAGCGCTGTTAAGCCAGCTAGCTCGTTGACCCACTGCTGAAAAGGAGCAGGAGCTGCTAGCTGCTCAGGATGCAAATGATCACGCTCAGCCTCTGCCAAACTGCGCCGTCTGAGCCAATGCGCAAGTTCTGGAAAGCCCTTTTCCCACGCCAGTGTACGTTGCATAAAGGGTTGAGCGCGCCACACGTCCTGTCTTGCGTTTAAGATGGCATCGAGTCTGTCAAACTGTTGCGCCAGCGAGAGCGGAGAGGTTGTCATGCGAATCTAACGACCAGCTAACGGCTGCTGTAGAGAGCATCCACTCTTAGCCAGCGTTCCAATAAGCGAAAACCCTGCACCAACAAAAAAGTCATCAACAGATAAAACAGTCCCGCTGCGAAGAAAATTTCTACCGGCAAATAGGTACGAGCGATAATGGTGCGTGCCATGCCGGTTAGCTCCAGCAAGGTAATGGTGCTGGCTAATGAGCTGGCTTTAAGCATTAAAATCACTTCGTTACTGTATGCCGGCAAACCAATACGTATCGCCCGTGGCAGCACAACATGCATCATCGTTTGCCAGCGACTCATGCCCAAGGCACGCGCTGCTTCAACTTCGCCCGCAGGCACTGCATAAATAGCACCACGTATAATTTCAGCTATATAGGCAGCGGTATGCAAAGTCATGGCAATCAAGGCGCACCAGTATGGGTCGCGCAGATAGGGCCACAAAGGTCCTTCGCGGACGGCTTCAAACTGGGCCACGCCGTAATACACTAAAAACAACTGCAACAGCAAGGGCGTACCACGAAAAAAGAAAATATAGCTATAGGGTACAGCACGCACGTACCACAGCTTAGAAGAGCGCGCCATTCCCAGTGGAATGGCAATCAACAAGCCTACTATTACTGCAATACCTACCAATTCTAAAGTTAGCCATGCACCCTCAACCAGTTTGGGTGTCCATTTCCAAATAACATCCCAGTTCACGCTGCGCTCCTGACAAAGCCACGGTTAGCGCGTTTTTCAAACACATGCAACGCCAGCATACTGATTACGGTAAGACCTAAATATATCGCAGCTGCTACCATGAAAAATGTGAATGGCTGTTTAGTTGAAGTCACGGCTACCTGCGTTTGGCGCATCACTTCATTGAGCCCTACCACAGACACCAATGCCGTATCTTTCATCAAAATCATAAACAGGTTGCCTAGCCCGGGTAAGGCGATACGCCACATCTGCGGTAAAACTAGACGCCAAAAAATTCTACGTCGAGACATGCCTAATGCTAGTCCGGCTTCCCGATGCCCGCGTGGAATGGCTAAAACCGCGCCGCGAAACACTTCGGTTGCGTACGCACCAAAACACAGGGCTAGTGCCAATACACCAGCTGCAAAAGGACTCAACTCAAGCTGTGGCTTACCTATAGCCTCCCCGACAGCCTGCACAGCCCCGACGGAGCCATAAAATATCAGCAGCACCCATAATAGTTCAGGTACGCCACGCACCAAGGTTGAGTAGGTATCGCCAAGCAAGCGCAAGATACGAGAACGAGAGGTTTTAGCTAACGCCCCTAGCAAGCCCAAAACCAAGCCGCAAGCTACAGATGCAACGGCCAACTGGATTGTCATTAAGGTTCCAGCCCACAAAGCTGGACCAAAACCATGTAAATCAAAGTTCATGGGTTATTTGTTTCTATGAGTGCGTTTTTCGCTATCGAGCCGTTATAGTTCATCAGCTCGCCTATGGTTAACTGGTGACGCAGTTAGTGAAGGTACCAGCAGCGCTGGGCGCTGATACCTTCGAGAGTTACTGCAACTAAGCGATAGTGATTAATAAATACTGAACGGGAAATACTTTTCGTTAATCTTCTGATAGGTACCATCGGCCAGAATTTCTGCTAAGGCTTTGTTCAGTCGTTCGCGCAGTTGATCATTGCCTTTGCGTACTGCAATACCAATTAAGTCATCTTCAAAAACGGGCTGCCCCTTAAACTCAAAGTCTTTGCCGGCTTCGCTTTCTAGCCACTCCCAGTTAACAAACTTATCCGCCAACACGGCATCCAAACGCCCTGTAGCCAGATCTAGGTAGGCGTTTTCATTGGTATCATACAGCTTGATATCCACATTACGTCCATGATTATCTTCTAACCATTCACCGGCAATAGTAGCGCGCTGCGCACCAATTACTTTGCCTTTTAAGCCCGCCGCATCCACTTTAAAATCAGATTTTTTTGGCGCGATAAACTGCAAACCGTTGCTGTAATAATGATTAGTAAAATCCACCGCCATTTTACGTTCTTCGGTAATGGACATCGAAGCAATCAAGAAGTCGAATTTTTTAGCATTCAACGCGGGAATAATTCCATCCCAGTCTGAGGTGACTACCGAACATTCCACCTGCATTTTTTCACACAATGCATGGGCAATATCCAAGTCAAAACCTACCACATTTCCGTCATTATCAATCAGGTTAAAAGGGGGGTAAGCGCCTTCTGTACCTATGCGTAATTTTTCTGCAGCTAATGCAGAACCGGTGAGTATTAAGCTGGCCGCTGCAGCCAAAAGTATTTTCTTGTAGTTTTTCATTTTAAGACCTCAAAGGTAGTGACTCGACATAAACTGTCTGCAGCGCTCGGATTGCGGCTGCTCAAACACCTGCTCAGGTGTGCCTTGCTCTTCTATCAATCCCTGATGGAAAAACACTATTTGGTTCGAAACCTGTCTCGCGAAATTAAGCTCATGGGTCACCAGCAACATAGTGCGCCCCTCTTCTGCTAAGCCGCGGATAACACCCAACACCTCTTGCACCATTTCAGGGTCAAGCGCGGAAGTAGGCTCATCAAATAAAATAACCTTCGGCTGCATTGCTAAGGTTCGTGCTATGGCAGCGCGTTGCTGTTGCCCGCCAGACAACTCATTAGGATAGCTGTACCGTTTATCTGCAATACCCACTTTGGCCAGCAGCGCTTCAGCTGTTTCTATGGCTTCGGCCTTGGATTGCTTGAGTACGCGACGCGGCGCCTCAATCAGGTTATCCAGTACTGACATATGCGGCCACAGATTAAAACTCTGGAAAACAAAACCAACCTGGGTGCGTAAACGGTTGATTTGTTGGTTACTGACAGCCTGCAACGCCCCGGTTTTGTCCGCTTTAAGCTGCAATTGCTCGCCAGAGAAGTATATTTCGCCCTGATGCGGGCTTTCTAATAGGTTTAAACAGCGCAGAAACGTTGATTTACCCGAGCCGGAAGAACCCAATATAGAAATCACATCTCCATCATGTGCGGCTAATGAAATTCCTTTTAAAACCTCAAGCTGGCCATAACTCTTATGTAAATCCCGCACCTCCAAGGCTGGAGTCGGCAATATCATAAGCATACCTCAATAAAAATAATGCTGCGATAGTGCCAGCTTTCACTTCTTTTGCAAAGTTTTTTGCCTAAGCGATTCGTTTATATTTTTTTTTCTTGCATGCTGGCTTTAGGGGATAAACGCAAGCTACGTAAACTGCGCTTAACACTCTTCAAATGATTAACCAATGCCGGACCACGCGCCATAGCCACACCCATAGCGAGTACATCAATCACTACTAAATGCGCTATGCGTGAGGTAAGTGGGGTATAAATCTCGGTATCTTCTTGTACATCTATAGCCAAATTAATTGTCGCCAGCTCCGCCAGTGGTGTCTGGCTAGGGCATAGTGTTATTAATGTAGCACCTGTTTCATGCACCAGATTGGCTGTGGTAAGCAGGTCTTTAGAGCGCCCTGATTGTGATATGCATATTGCCACATCACCCGGCTTTAGGGTCACTGCTGACATGGCTTGCATATGCGGATCGCTGTAGGCTGCTGCCGTTAACAGTAAACGAAAAAACTTATGCTGCGCATCTGCAGCCACAGCACCTGATGCACCAAAACCATAAAACTCAACTCGGGGCGCTTTTGCCATCACATCTATCGCTTGGGCTATGCTTTGTGTATCGAGCTTTTCGCGTACATCTATCAGGGTGTGTAAGGTTGTATCGAAGATTTTTAAGGCTACGTCTGTGATCGAGTCTTGCTCATGAATAGAAAACTGACCAAAACTTGCACCAGCGACCAAACTTTGCGCCAGCTTTAACTTTAAGTCCTGAAAGCCCTGGCAACCCACTGCACGACAGAATCTCACTATGGTTGGTTCGCTAACGCCTACCACTGATGACAATTCAGCCATTGAAATATGTATTACGGCAGCGGGATCGCTAAGCACATATTCCGCAACTTTCAGTTCGGACTTGCGTAGCTCAGTTTTACAATGTGCTATATGTTGTAACAGGTTCACTGGGTAATCTCTGTAGTAAGTTTTGCATGTAGTAGTGCTGCAGTTATACTACAAAAACATCCCTATCGCACCTTAATCGCTTTGATAATAGACAAAAAAACCGCCCCATATAGGAGCGGTTTTTTCTTAGCCTGGACTTAGAGCTTGGGACCAGCAGCGCGAATCGCATCTGAAACATCAAACTTCTTGAAGTTTTCGATGAACTTGCTCGCCAATTCTTTGGCCGCAGCATCATAGGCGTTTTGATCAGCCCATGTGTTGCGCGGATTCAGCAACTCAGTCTCAACACCTGGAACTGTCTTAGGCACATCTAGGTTAATAATTGGCAAATGCTCGGTTTCAGCTGAAGCAATGGCCCCACTCTGAATCGCCGCAATCACACCACGAGTTGTTGGAATGCTAAAGCGCTTACCAACACCGTAGCCGCCGCCTGTCCAACCTGTGTTAACCAAGTAAACCTTGGAGCCGAAGGCTTGAATACGCTTAATCAATAATTCAGCGTAAACGCCAGCTGGACGCGGGAAGAACGGTGCGCCAAAGCAAGTTGAGAAGGTAGATTTAATACCACCGCCCGAGCCCATTTCAGTTGAACCAACCAAAGCGGTATAGCCGGATAAGAAGTGGTAAGCAGCCTGCTCGTTATTAAGAATAGAAACCGGCGGCAATACGCCAGTTAAGTCACAGGTCAGGAAAATAATTGCGCTTGGCTCACCTGCACGGTTTTCGGCAGTCACTTTTTCTACGTTGGCCAGCGGGTAAGCAGCACGAGTGTTCTGAGTCAGACTGTCGTCTTCGTAATTTGGCCGACGCGCATCATCAAGAACAACGTTTTCCAGTACAGCGCCAAACTTGATGGCTTTCCAAATAACGGGCTCATTTTTTTCAGATAGGTCAATACACTTAGCGTAGCAACCGCCTTCAATGTTAAATACAGTGCCCACACCCCAACCGTGCTCGTCATCACCAATCAGGTAGCGACTTTCATCTGCTGACAGGGTGGTTTTACCTGTACCGGACAAACCAAAGAACAGCGTAGTATCGCCGTCTTCACCTACGTTAGCGGCACAGTGCATAGGCAGCACATCGTGCTCTGGTAGGAGGAAGTTTTGTACGGAGAACATGGATTTCTTCATTTCACCGGCATAACGCATACCAGCAAGCAATACTTTCTTAGCGGCAAAGTTAATCATTACTGTACCGTCTGAATTGGTACCGTCACGCTCAGGTACACACTCGAAGAACGGTGCGTTGATGATTTGCCACTCTTGCTTGTTAGATGGGTTGTAGCTTTCTGGAGTAATGAACAAGCAGCGGCCAAACAGGTTGTGCCAAGCCGTTGTTGTAGTCATTTTTACGGGCAGATAATACTTTGGGTCTGAACCTACGTGTACATGGGATACAAAGCTATCGCGTTCTGCAACATAAGCTTCTACACGCGCCCATAGCGCATCAAATACGCTTGGTTCGATTGGGCGGTTTACAGCACCCCAAGAAATTTGGCTTTCAGTGCTAGGCTCTTTAACAATAAAGCGGTCTGCTGGTGAGCGACCTGTGCGGTGACCTGTTTCTACGACCAATGATCCATTATCAGCCAACTTACCTTCGCCACGACTAATGGCTTCTTCAATAAGTTGTGCTGGGCTAATATCAGTGTACACAGCTGGGTTTGCTTGCGTCATGTATTTCCAACGGCTGTAGCCGAGTCCTCCAAAAAAATGTAGTAATCTGATGCGAGCACTACAATAGATAAAAACTACGTATAATTATGCCAGATTATTATTATTAATGCACTGTTGAAAGCTGACTATCTACTGACTGCTGACTAAATATTTTCGTCACATCTTGTGCGTAAAATTTATATTTTTCATTACAAAACTGGCAATCAACTTCAATACAGCCATCCTGTTCGTCCAATAACGTCTCAACATCCTCCCGACCTAAGCTTTGCAAAGCATGTGCTGAGCGTTCGTACGAGCAACTGCACTTGAAGGATAAGGGCTGTGTTGCAAACAACTCAAGGTTTTCTTCGTGGTACAGCCGGTACAAAATGGTTTGATTATCCAAACCTAACAGCTCTTCTGCTGTAAGGGTTTGCGCCAGCGTTGTGACGTGTTGCCAGCTTGCCTGTCTTGCTTCTTCATCAGATATCTGTTCGGCAGGCAACTGCTGCAGCAACAAACCCCGCGCTCTACGCCCATCAGCATGCAGAATAAAAAACGAAGGCAACTGCTCAGAGCCAGAGAAGTACTGCTCTAGGCAGCAGGCTATGTTTTCACCGGCCAAACTGACCACACCCTGATAACGCTGCCCTAATTTAGGTTCAATCGTAATCGCCAGCACACCCTCTGGCATCATGTCAGGCAAACTAGCGTCCGCTGCAATCTGCGCTTCTTCATAGCGTGCGATGGCGCGCATCTCGCGCTCGCTGGAACATTCCACCATCAACAATGGCACCGCACCGGATGATCGCGCCTGTAAAATTAACAACCCATCAAACTTAACGGTGCTGATCAGCACAGCTGCCGCTGCCATGAGCTCACCGAGCAGCGTTGATACGGGCTCTGGATAGTCGTGCTTAGCCAAAACATGCGCATAACTTTCTTCTAGGCAAACAAGTTCACCACGCACATCGGCATCAGTAAATATAAAACGTTGAGTAAAATCTGTATCTGTCATAGGTAACCTAAAAATTAATTCCCTGCTCGGGGTATATGTGTTAACTGAAATTGTTGTCACGCCACTGACTTAGCTCGCGCCTTTGCTTCTTATTTGGGCGACCTTGGGTTTGAATTCCCATGGCTCCTGCTTTGCGCATTTGCACAGCCTGTTCTCGCTTCTCAATGCTTTGCGCTGTTTCGCTATACAGCTGTTGCGCCTCAGGCGCGCTGCGGCGCACATCACTTAAGCGTTCTACCTTGACTGTACGCACATCAAAACCGCAACGAATCGCCAGCTCGTCACCCTGCTTAATTTCTTTTGCAACCTTACAACGCTCACCCTGACAATGAACTTTACCGCCCTCGATAGCAGCTTTCGCCAAGCTTCTCGTTTTAAAAAAACGAGCCGCCCATAACCATTTATCTAGTCTAACTTTTTCCATACTTAGTTATTTTTCTTACGCCGATAATAGAGCTTGAGCTTGGGTCTTGGCTGGTCTATTTCAAGCGGCAAGCTGACTTTAGCCTCTAGCCCACCCTTTTCACGGTTCGCCAAGCTTACCTTGCCGCCATGCAAAGCAGCGATACGCTGCACAATAGCCAACCCAAGACCTGCACCAAGACCGCTACGTGCTTGCTCACCACGCATAAACGGATTAAAAACAACTTCCAGATCCGCCTCCGATAGACCTGGACCCCGGTCCGCTACGGCGAACACAATGCAAGACTGCTGCTCAAAGCTTTCCTGGGTGACGCAAATATCAATTTGATCGCCACCATAGCGTAAAGCGTTTTCTATCAAATTAACCAGCAGACGTTTAAAAGACAGCCTACGCAGCTCAATATCAGGCACTGGCTCCAACTGTACATTCAATTTAAAGCCTCGCTGCTGATAGGGTGAAACCACTTCTGTTATCAAGGCATGAACGTCACAGGATACTAGCGGCTCATCATTGCCGTCACGAATAAAGGCTAAGAACTGCCCAACAATGGCATCCATGTCTTCAATATCGCGCACCATGTCCTGCGTTAGCTCACTGTCCTCATCGAGCAATTCCAACCCCAAACGTAAACGGGTTAACGGGGTGCGTAAGTCGTGGGAAATTCCTGCCAGCATCAAGTCGCGTTCACGCACGGACTGCTCAATGTCATCCGTCATCTGGTTAAAGGCACGATACACCTCTGCAATTTCGCTGGCGGTGCGTCTATCTACCGGTAAGCGTACGCTGTGACCCTTACCAAATTGACGTGCAGCCGCTACCAGCCGCTTTAATGGAGCACTCAGCTGGCTGACGAAAAACCATGCGGCGGCAGTAGACAAAAAACCAATGCCCAAAAACCAACCAAATAGATTCCACAGCCTTTGCCCACGCAATGGGTGCGGATACAGCGGCACACGAATCCAATCAGGTCCTAAACTGGGCGCATGCACCCATAGAGATGGGGGTGCTTGCGCACGAATACGCACTTGCGTGTCCTCACCCAATTCAAGGCGCATTTGGTCTTCAAAAATATTGCTGTAAGGCCAATGGTGCTCACCCTCAGGAACCTCATACCTGGGCACTCTTTGCAGGCCGGCAGCCTCGGCAATAGCCGGCTGGTCGCTAGGATGTGCCGCCCAGTAAGCACGCAAGGTTAAAGCCGCTCCGTGACTGTATTGGCGATCAACGAGTACATCCTCGTTCATCATCAAATACACCAGCGTGAGCGCTTTTGAGAACAGAATTGCCAACAACACCATCCATAGCGTGCGAACAAAGAAGCTTTTGGGGTACCAGTACACTTACGACTTTACTCCGTCCGGTACAAACACATAGCCCACACCCCAAACAGTTTGTATGTAACGAGGTTTAGCCGGATCCGTTTCGATAATGCGGCGCAAACGTGAAATTTGCACGTCAATCGACCTCTCCATGGCGTCCCACTCACGACCGCGCGCCAAATGCATTAACTTGTCACGACTGAGCGTTTCACGCGCATGCTGCACCAGCGCTTTAAGTACCGCAAACTCACCGGTAGTGAGCATGAAACTCTGCTCGCCTTTGCGTAATTCGCGAGTGGCCAGCGATAAGGTGTACTCGCCAAAGGTGACCTGCTCCTCTTCGCTTCCGGGCGCACCCGGCACAGCAGCGCCTTGCCGTCTAAGCACGGCTTTAATCCGCGCCAATAGTTCTCTTGGATTAAATGGCTTGGCTAAATAGTCGTCCGCACCCAGCTCTAGGCCTTGAATACGGCTGGCTTCATCGCCTTTAGCGGTCAACATAATAATAGGCACTTGGTTATTGGCAGCACGCAGTCTTTTACAGGCTGACATGCCGTCTTCGCCGGGCAGCATCAAATCCAAGACCAACAAATGAAAATGCTCGCGCTGCAACATACGATCCATTTGCTCGGCATTCTCGACACTGCGCACACGATAGCCCTGCTCGGTTAAAAATCGCTCCAGCAAACTGCGTAAGCGCGAGTCATCGTCCACTACTAGAATTTTTTCACTGTCACTCATCAAAGGTTACTCCAGATTAAGCCACCCATAAGCCCGTATTATGGCGCAATTACGCAAGCACCATAGCCAACCTTTAGTAACAAATCTTACAAAAAAACAACAATGACTGCGTTACTGGCAAAGTTAACCTATAATTACCGCTTTTTAGAATAAAGCTAATAGGTTTTTCATGCACAGCATCAATGCCCAGATCGCCAATGAATTAGGTGTACCCAACCAAAGCGTTGCCGCGGCGGTAGCCTTATTAGATGAAGGCGCTACCGTTCCCTTTATTGCACGCTACCGAAAAGAAGCAACAGGCAGCTTAGACGATACTCAATTACGTACTTTGGCTGAACGCTTAGATTATTTACGAGAGCTGAATGAGCGTCGCTGCAGCATTTTGGCGAGCATTGAAGAACAAGGCAAACTCACCAGCGAGCTGAAACAAGCCATCCTGCAGGCAGACACTAAAACGCGCTTGGAAGACCTGTATCTGCCCTATAAGAAAAAACGCCGCACCAAAGGCCAAATTGCACTGGAAGCAGGGTTGGGCGATTTAGCGGATGCTTTGCTTGGCCAGCCAGACTTAAGCCCTGAGCAAGAAGCCGAACGCTTTGTGCAGGCTGATTCCGATTTCAAAGACGTTAAGTCAGTACTGGAAGGCGCCAAATACATTCTCATGGAGCGTTTTGCTGAGGATGCTGAGCTGCTGGAAAGACTACGCACCATGCTTCGCGCTGATGCGTTACTCAGCGCCCGTGTTATCAAGGGCAAAGAGCAAGAGGGGGCAAAATTCACCGATTACTTTGCCCACGATGAGCCGTATAGAAGCGTACCCTCACACCGCGCACTGGCTATTTTCCGCGGACGCAACGAAGGCATATTAAATGCCAGCCTGACACTGGGTGACCCAGAGTCGAAAATACATCCGTGCGAAATAGTGATCGCTGAACACTTCAACATTCGCCAGCAAGGCCGTGCCGCCGATGCTTGGTTAGCTGAGGTCGTGCGCTGGACATGGCGCATCAAGCTGTCTACCCACCTAGAAACAGATTTATTTTCCAACTTACGTGAACAGGCAGAAACGGAAGCGATTCAAGTTTTTGCACGTAACCTGCATGACTTGCTCTTGGCTGCCCCCGCTGGCCCACGCCGCACCTTGGCAATTGACCCAGGCTTACGTACTGGTTGCAAAATTGCCGTCATCGATGAAACCGGCAAACTCTTAGCCACGGACACCATTTATCCGCATGTGCCACAAAACAAATGGCAAGACAGCTTGGTGACTCTGGCTAAACTGTGCACAGAGCACCAAGTGGAACTCATCGCCATAGGCAATGGCACTGGCAGTCGTGAAAGCGACCGTTTGGCCGCTGAGTTGGTTAAAGCCCTACCTAAATTAAAGATGCAAAAAATCATGGTCAGTGAAGCCGGTGCTTCGGTGTATTCTGCGTCTGAATTAGCCGCGCATGAGTTTCCTGATTTAGACGTGTCGTTGCGCGGCGCCGTTTCTATTGCGCGCCGCTTGCAAGATCCTTTAGCTGAACTGGTTAAAATCGACCCTAAAGCTATTGGCGTCGGTCAATATCAGCATGATGTTTCCCAAGTGCAATTAGCGCGCTCGCTCGATGCAGTGGTGGAAGACTGTGTAAACGCGGTTGGCGTTGATGTAAACACCGCCTCGGCTGCGCTATTGGCGCGTATTTCCGGGCTCAATAGCACCCTAGCCAAAAATATCGTGGCGTTTCGCGATGAGCACGGCTCGTTTAATAGCCGTCAACAGCTGAAAAAAGTGCCGCGTCTTGGTGAAAAAACCTTTGAGCTAGCCGCTGGGTTTTTACGAGTTATGAATGGCAGTAATCCGCTGGACGCATCCGCTGTGCACCCAGAAACCTATCCAGTAGTGGAGCGTATTGCTCAGAGCACTGAGCGCGATATTCGCTCGCTAATCGGTGACTCTGCATTTCTTCAGCGTCTTGACCCCAAAAACTATACCGATGACACCTTTGGTTTGCCCACGGTAATCGACATCTTAGCTGAGCTGGATAAACCCGGTCGCGATCCGCGCCCAGAGTTCAAAACAGCCAGTTTCCAAGACGGTGTAGAACATCTTAAAGACTTGGAGTTGGGCATGGTGCTTGAGGGCGTAGTTACGAACGTAACCAACTTTGGTGCTTTTGTTGATATTGGCGTGCACCAGGATGGACTGGTACATATTTCCGCCCTATCCGACAGCTTTATCAAAGATCCGCACGCTGCGGTAAAGGCAGGCGACATCGTCAAAGTTAAAGTTATGGAAGTCGATATCCCTCGTGCACGTATCGCGTTAACCATGCGGATGTCTGATACGCCCGGGCAAACAAAGCCTGAGCGCTCTACAACGCCGCGCACACAAAGCAGCCATGTCCGCAAAGAACGCACCGCAACTTCAAATACAGGCGCAGGTACCATGGCGGCTTTATTTGCGAATGCGCGTCAAATCAAGAAAAACTAATGCGCCCTGTTTAGTATTCAAGCGTACACCCTTATTATGTGCTTGAAAACACAGCCTAAATACATGCCGTTCCGTGCTTAATTGAGGAAACTCTTTTGACAAATGTTTTTGCCAGTCGCCTACGTCTGCTGAGTCAGCCTGACGCTGTACTCCATCTTAAAAACTGCCTACAGGGCATTGAGCGCGAAACTTTGCGCGTCACTGATGGGGGTCAGCTTGCACTATCCGAGCATCCAAAAGCGCTTGGTTCACCACTGACCCACAGCAGTATCACCACTGATTATGCTGAGCCGCTACTGGAATTTATCACCCAAGCCCATCCCGAAGCAGCACAAACCTTGGCTGAGTTAGAGGACATACATCGCTTTACCCACAGCGTACTGGATGGTGAATTACTTTGGAGCGCGTCCATGCCTTGCCTGCTGCCCAGCGAGCAGGATATTCCTATCGCTCGTTACGGTAGCTCTAATATTGGTCAGTTTAAATATCTTTATCGTATAGGTCTGTCAGTTCGATACAGCAGAACTATGCAGTGTATTGCGGGAATCCACTATAACTTCTCAATTCCAGAAAGCGTTTGGGTGATACTGCAGCAAGACAGCAACAACAAACAGTCGCTAACGGATTATCAGTCCGACTGTTACATTGCGCTAATCCGCAATTTTCGCCGTTACAGCTGGTTATTAATGTATCTCTTTGGTGCGTCACCCGCGGTAGATAAAAGCTTTTTACGTGATAAGCCGCACCAGCTCGATACCCTTGATGAGCACACGCTTTACCTACCCTATGCCACCAGTTTGCGCATGAGCGACTTGGGCTATCAAAGCAATGCTCAAGCAGGGATTACTCCGTGCTACAACAACTTGCAAAATTATATTGACAGCCTGCTCGAAGCGGTAAGTACACCTTACCCTGCTTATGAGGCTATTGGTACGTACAAGGATGGGCAATGGCTGCAGATCAATACCAATATCTTGCAAATAGAAAACGAATACTATTCTTCCATCCGTCCTAAGCGCATCACCGAAGGTGACGAACGCCCGGTGGAAGCGCTGAGCAAACGCGGCATCCAATATGTCGAAGCGCGCTGTATCGATATCAATCCATTTTTACCTATGGGTATCGACCTGCCTCAGTCGCTCTTTTTAAATAGTTTTCTAGTGTTCTGCGCCTTGCAGGACAGCCCAGTATTCTCTGGCAATGCTTGTCCTGAGACGCACCAAAACTTTTTAACTGTCGTCAACCAAGGACGCGCACCTGATTTACAGCTTAAGCGCGACGACCAAGCAATCAGCATGCAAGACTGGGCAACTGAATTATTTGATGGCATACAGGCGTGTGCAGAGCTGCTGGATCAGGCGCATGGCGGGCAGGAACATCAGCAAGCACTTGCACAACAGCGTGCCAAACTGGCTGACGTTAATCTAACTCCGTCTGCACAGGTGCTTAATGCCATGCGCGAGAAATCCTGTAGCTTTACACAGCTGGCCTTCGCGCTCAGTCGTCAGCACGCAGATACTTTGCGTGATCCTGCACCTGAAATTGTGCAGCACTACCAAGCGTTAGCCGCTCAGTCCATTGAACAGCAACTGCGTATCGAAGCAGCCGATAGTATGAGCTTTGATGAATACATGACTGCCTATTACGCGCAGCTCAATTAACCTAACAGGTGACGGGCGCAGCAGTATTGCGCGCCCGACTGCCCTATAAGGTTAAACTTCCGGCCCTAAACGTACCGCCGCACTGGCACGCTCCAAAGCCTCCAACTTAGCCACTGACTGCTTGCGCTTTTCTTCGGTACTGCGGGTAAAAAACCAGACCAAGAAGGTTGCCAAGGACACGGCTAACAGAATCAAGCTCGCCACCGCGTTGATTTCAGGCTTAACCCCAAGGCGCACCGCAGAAAATATCTCCATCGGCAAAGTCGTCGAACCTGGCCCTGAAACAAAGCTTGCCAGCACCAAGTCATCCAGCGACAGCGCAAATGCCATCATAAAGCCAGCGGCTAACGAGGGTACAATCATCGGTATGGTGATTAAGAAAAACACCTTCCACGGCTTAGCGCCCAAATCCATCGCGGCTTCTTCCATCGAGCGGTCCAGCTCACGCAAGCGTGATGAAACGATCACGGCCACATAAGCCGTACTGAAGGTGGTGTGCGCAATCCAGATGGTGACCACTCCGCGCTCCATCGGCCAGCCAATCAGCTGCGCCATGGCGACAAACAACAACAATAATGACAGCCCCGTGATCACCTCTGGCATAACCAAGGGTGCGGTCACCATACCGCCAAACAGCGTACGCCCACGGAAGTGCTTGATGCGTGTCAGCACCAGCGCTGCAAGCGTGCCCAAGGCAGTGGCGGCTATCGCGGTATAGGTGGCAATCTCCAAAGAACGCAAGACCGCACTCATCAGCTGCTGGTTATCCAGCAACCCCGCATACCATTTGGTCGACCAGCCGCCCCATACTGTCACTAAGCGTGAAGCGTTAAAGGAATACAGCACCAGCACCAACATCGGCACATAGATAAATAGCAGCCCGACAATCAGCATAAAGCGTGAAAAGCTAAACTTTTTAATAAATCCCATAGGTTAGCCCTCCAACTCTTTGGCCTGTGCTCGGTTAAAGAACACTATGGGAATCAGCAAAATCAGCAGCATGATTACCGCCAAGGCTGATGCCGCAGGCCAGTCACGGTTATTAAAGAACTCTTGCCAGAGCACTTTACCGATCATTAACGTTTCAGGACCGCCTAACAATTCAGGAATCACAAACTCCCCCACTACCGGAATAAACACCAGCATGCAGCCAGTGATAATACCGCCTTTGGATAACGGGAAAGTAATCCTCCAAAAGCTAGTATGACGGCGCGCGCCCAAATCAGCTGCCGCCTCTAACAGTGATTGGTCATGCTTAGCCAGATTGGCATATAGCGGTAACACCATAAACGGCAGGTAGGCATAAACGATGCCGATATAGACGGCAAGGTTGGTATTTAAAATTTGTAAAGGCTCGCTAATCAGCCCAATCCACAGCAAAAAACCATTAAGCAGTCCGTTATTGCTCAGAATACCCATCCAGGCATACACGCGAATCAGCAACGCTGTCCAAGCAGGCATCATCACCAGTAGCAGCCACACCGGACGCATACCGGGACTAGAGCGGGAGATGGCATAAGCCATGGGATAGCCCAGCAGCAAGCACCAAAAGGTACTGATTAAAGCAATTTTGACCGAGCCCAGATACGCTGCGATATACAACTTATCTTCGCTGAGTAGGATGTAATTACCCAAATTCAGCAGGATCGCCAACTTCTCATCCGCCCATTCGACCAAGCTGGTATAGGGTGGAATCGCGATGTCGGCTTCAGCAAAGCTAATTTTTAAAATAATGGCAAACGGCAGCAAGAAAAACAGCAGCATCCACGCAAAGGGAATACCGATGAGCGCATGCTTGCCATTGGGCAGACGCTGTTTTAACCAGTTTAAGGCGCTCATTGCTGGAACACCACGCCGCTATCATCCACCCAATGGACAAACACTTCGTCGTCCCACGTCGGGCGTTTGACGTTACGTTCTGAGTTCGCCATAAAAGCTTGCGCTATTTTGCCCGAGGGCAACTCAACGTAATACACCGAATGCCCACCCAAATAGGCAATGTCATGCACCTTGGCGGTGCACCAGTTGTAGTCTTCGTATTCGAGATCTTCGGGCTTAGTGCTGGAGAGCAACAGTTTTTCCGGACGCAAGGCAAAGGTGACGCGCTTATCTTCCGCACGCGCAGCGATACCATGACCCACGTAAATGGGTATGGGTAATTGCGGGCTGGCAATAATGGCGTGGTCCAACTCATCAACAATAATTTCGCCATCGAACAGATTTACGTTGCCGATAAACTCACACACCATGCGGTTGGCGGGGGTTTCATAAATATCCATCGGACTGCCCACTTGCTCGATCCAGCCTTGGTTCATAATGGCAATGCGCTCAGCCATGGTCATGGCTTCTTCTTGGTCGTGGGTGACCATCACGCAGGTTACGCCCACACGCTCGATAATTTCGACCAACTCCAGCTGCATTTGTGAGCGTAGTTTTTTATCCAAAGCACCCATCGGCTCATCGAGTAATAACAGTTTAGGCCGCTTGGCCAGTGAGCGTGCTAAAGCCACGCGCTGGCGTTGACCACCGGATAAATTATGCGGCTTGCGCTTTGAGTACTTGGTCATGTGTACCAAGCGCAGCATTTCCTCAACCCGCTCTTGGATTTCTTCACGCGGCAAATTATCTTGTTTCAGGCCAAAAGCAATATTTTGCTCCACCGTCATATGCGGGAAAAGTGCATACGACTGAAACATCATATTGATCGGACGCTCATAAGGAGGCATATGGGTAATGTCTACCCCATCAAGAAAGATCCGTCCTTCAGAGGGCGTTTCAAAGCCGGCCAGCATCCTGAGCAAGGTGGACTTACCCGATCCCGACCCGCCCAATAAAGCAAAGATTTCACCCTTATTGATGTTGATACTAACGCTATCAACCGCCACGGTGTCGCCAAAACTTTTACTCACCCGCTCAATACGCACCAGCACATCTTTGGTTTTTTGCATATTGGCTAACGCTTTCTTATAAGCGCCTGAAGGTATTGCCATCGAATTCTCCCAACAAAAAAGCTCAGCCTTACGACTGAGCTATTAACTACAGACCGTTATTAAGTTAACGTCCCGATTTAAAACGAGTCCAAGCACGGGTTTTAATCCGCTGCACATTAGCGGGTAAAGGCTCGGACACAAAGAGTTTGTCTAGCACGTCCTGATCTGGATAGACTGCGGGGTTATTGCGAACTTCTTCGTCCATCAGCTCATCTGCATGCTTGTTAGGGTTAGCATAGCCCACATAGTCACTGATACCTGCAATCACTTCGGGCTCCAGCAAATAGTTAATAAAGGCATGTGCTTGCTCCACATTGCCGGCATCGGCTGGAATCGCCAACACGTCAAACCACAGATTACCGCCTTCCTTTGGAATGCTGTAGGCAATCTCAACGCCTAACCCTGCTTCTTCTGCGCGGTCAGCAGCTTGCATCACATCGCCAGAAAAACCCGCCGCGACACAGATGTTGCCATTGGCTAGATCCGACACATATTTGGATGAGTGGAAATAGGTCACATAGGGGCGAACTTTCGCCAGCTTCTCTACCGCTTGCTCGTAGTCCTTGGCTTTATGTGAGTTGGGGTTCAACCCCATGTAGTTGAGTACGGCAGGAATCATTTCATCTGCAGCATCCAAAAAAGCCACACCACAGGTGCTCAGCTTCTCCATAGTCTCAGGCTCAAACAAAACGGCCCAAGAATCAATCGTATCCACGCCAAGCACTTCTTTGACCTTGTCGACGTTATAACCAATGCCGTTAGTTCCCCATAAGTAAGGCACGGCGTATTGGTTGCCTGGGTCATTGGTAGCGACTTGCTTCATCAAGTGCTCTTCCAAGTTACTCCAGTTAGGCAATAGGCTGTGATCTAGCTTTTGGAAGACACCAGCTTGCACTTGGCGCGCTAAAAAATGATCCGAGGGCACCACCACATCATAGCCACTCCGACCTGCAAGCAGTTTGCCTTCAAGGGTTTCGTTGGAATCAAATACGTCGTACACCACATGGATACCATGGCGTTCTTTAAAGTCGCTCAGCGCTGTTTCACTGATGTAATCCGACCAGTTATACACATGCACGGTTGATGCACTGGCCACACCGCTAGCAGTCACAGTTAATGCAGTTCCTAACACCACAGATTGAAATAATTTAAGCAATAATACGTCCTCTCTCTTTACTATAGGCTAAGCAGTCTCGCCAATCATGACGAGACTGCAAGGGCACAGACTATTTGCCTGATTTGATTTTGGTCCAGCTACGGGTCATAACGCGCTGGATTTTGGCAGACAAATCCGGGAAGGTGTACAGCTTTTTCAGCATAGCTTCATCCGGATAGATGCCAGGATCGTTGCGGTACAGCTCATCAACTAATGGTGTCGCTGCACTATTAGCATTAGGAAACTGCAAGTAGTTGGTCAAATCCGCCATCACCTGAGGCTGCAACAGGTAGTTTATAAACTCATGCGCTTCTGTGACATTTTTCGCATCGGCAGGAATACCCACCATATCGAAGAATGTGCCAGCACCTTCTTTCGGAATGGTATAGGCAATACGTACGTTACCTGTACCTTCCTCGGCGCGCGCCTTGCTCTGGTAAAGATCGCCAGAATAGCCTACTGCTACACAAATATTGCCATTAGCCAAGTCTGAAATATACTTAGAAGAATGGAAGTAGGTAATGTAAGGACGAATTTTTAATAGCAGGTCTTCTGCTTGCTTTAAGTGCTCTGGATTGTCGCTGTCTGTCGGCAAACCAAGGTAGTGCATGGCTGCAGGGATTATTTCTGTAGGTGAATCAAGCAAAGCTACACCACACTCGTGCAGTTTGCTCACGTACTCCGGATTGAAAACAAAGTCCCAGCTATCCAGCGCTACATCGCCAAGCTCTGCCTTGACCTTGTCCAGGTTATAACCAATGCCAATAGAGCCCCACATGTAAGGAATGGAGTACTGATTACCCGGATCACTCACTTCCAAAGTTTTAAGCAAATCCTTGTTTAGGTTATCCCAAAGAGGTAATTGGCTACGGTCTAGCTTCTGGTAAACACCGGCTTTAATTTGCTTAGCCAAAAACGGGTTAGAGGGCACTACAATGTCATAGCCGGAGTGACCAGACAGTAATTTTGCTTCTAGAACCTCGTTGTTATCGTACACATCAAGCACCACCTTGATCCCACTTTGCTTTTCAAAATTGCTAATAGTGTCTGGAGCAACGTAGTCAGACCAGTGGTATACATGCAGTACGCGCTTTTCGGCGTATACAGTGGTGGCAGCAGCCAAAGTCATAGCGAGGATCGCTAATGGAAAAGTAAATTTTTTCACGCGCACAGCTCCTTTGTAGTCTGTTTAAAGAATCAACCGCTTAGTGAAGGCGGACATTGGGGTGTAATAGCAATGTTTTTACAAACAAGCTTTATTGAGTGTAACGTCTGGCCAAGTAAGGCAACCATTGCCATTGCAATGATTTAATTACATTCAAAAAAACTTATTTACAGACTAGGCATCCATTTCCTTAGTAGCCTAATAGCAGTTAAAGCCCTGCGCTTGGGATTTAATTGGCTGCTTGCATGCCGCTGTAGAGGACAGAGCAATGAGCCGATAAAATTTGCGAAAATCCTAACACAGATAGAAAAAAATGGAACAGCCATGCACATAATTTTTTTATCTCCGCAGCGTTTTAAGGCTCTTCGCATTTAAGGGTGTAGAAAAAAATCTGGCCAGCTGTAAAAATGTCGAGGAACTTGGAAAATGTAAGCTCTTACAAGAGCTGTGCCAAGCAACCGGCTGCGTGCAAACCGCTTTGCTTTACTATGTGATTGTGGGACTGTGGGAGCGCATCTTATGCGCGATGAGCTCCTGTAGATCGCCCCTTTAGGGCGACATGTCAGCCTAAAGGCATAACCTTGTATGTTAGTCAATAAAAAGTAACTGTTTCAGCTATTTGCAGATGAGCGCCACCTCGAAGTGGATTGCACCTAGAACATGTACCAACGGGTGAGCAGCGCCTATAACGAGCCGGATCGAAAGCGTGGTAAAAAACTCATGCAATAGCTCATAAAAATCATTACAGCCAGCCACTTGATAGGTTTGCCCGATATGTGTACCTGAGCAACTATACATAAATAATTATTTTGTATAGTATGGATACAACTTTTCAATCCACTATCTTTTTATCATTGACTCTATTCTACAGTCAATGCGCACT
Organism: Thiopseudomonas acetoxidans; assembly: GCF_030362935.1. Classification (NCBI taxonomy): domain Bacteria; kingdom Pseudomonadati; phylum Pseudomonadota; class Gammaproteobacteria; order Pseudomonadales; family Pseudomonadaceae; genus Thiopseudomonas; species Thiopseudomonas acetoxidans. The sequence goes on along the minus strand of NZ_JAUCDY010000001.1, from coordinate 63,250 downwards.
TAACCTAGCCCTAAACAGGAGTATCCTATGAGAAAACTAGTACTGGGCAGCATGTCTGCACTGTTAATAGCCACCAGCCTACAGGCTAACGCACAGCCTGATCCAGAAGAGCAAATTATTTTCCGTAAGGCCGGTTACAGCTTTATGAGCTGGAACATGGGCAAAATCAAAGCCATGGCCATTGATGGCACCATGGCTTGGGATCCTGCTCAGGTTCAGGCTGCAGCTAACAGTATTGCCGCCACGGCCAACTCCGGCATGGGTGCGCTCTTCACCCCAGGCACAGAAAAAAGCATCGGTGACACTAAAACCAACGTACGCCCAGAAATGTTTACCGACATGGAAGGCGTTGGCAAAGTAGCCATGGCATTTAGCAAAGCGGCCAACGAGTTAGCCGAAGTAGCTAAGACCGGCGACAAAGCAGCAATCATCAAGGCATTTGCCGCCACAGGCGATAGCTGCAAAGGCTGCCACGATAAGTACCGCGAAAAGATGTAAGTCTTAGCGCACTATAAAAAAGCCGAACTTCGTGTTCGGCTTTTTTGATCCTACCAAGCAGGGGCAGAAACAGGCGGCGCAGGGGGCGGGGGTTGCCAAGCTCCAGTGGCTAAATATACGCCACCCGCGGCAATCATCAGAGCAACAATGAATGCAATCCAACCACCACCCACCGCGGGTTTTTGCTGTGCATCGGTTTTCTGTGTATCGCCTGTCAACATCGGCTTAACAATACTGTGTTTAAGCACAAACTCATGATAAAGCACGGCCAACACATGCAAACTAATCAAACCAACCAAAACCCAAAGGCCTAGTCGGTGCAAACCCGTGATGTACAAACTATCACTCTTGCTCAGCAAGCGGGATAAGGGTCCGGAAAAAGCAATTTCATCATTGGTAAACAAGCCACTTACAGCTTGCCAGCCCAGCATCAACAGCAAGGCCACCATTGACATAACACCCAGAGGATTATGACCTAAGGTGCGCCAATCTCCTTTTAGATACTGGGGTAGTGCGATAAACGCGCGGAATAAAGCCGGGATGCGCGCATAGGTTGAACCCAGTACCAGCCACGCCAGTCTAAAGCTAAGCAAACCGATAACGGCCAAGCCAATCGTGGCATGCCTATCCATCCATGAACCGCCCTGCAAACCCGTGAAAATTGCTGCAAATACAGCAATGACCAATAACCAGTGAAACAGCCTTAAAGGAGCATCCCAAACCCTAATTTTCGTACTCATTGAACCTCCACCTTTACACAGGTAAAACATACCACTATTGGAAACTAATCCCTGGATTGTCATCTGACAGATCTATCGATAATTTTTTTGCTGCTGGGCTTAGACTCTCCGCAGAGGTTTCTGAGCCGAGCTTAATCATAAGACGCAAATCGTTAGCAGAGTCAGCATGAGCTAGTGCGTCTTCGTAACTGATTTCGCCTTGGGTATACAGCTTGTACAACGCCTGATCAAAGGTCTGCATACCCAGCTCGTTGGAACGCATCATCAACGGCTTGAGCTCGCTGACAGAGCCTTTGCGAATCAAGTCCGCAGCTAAGGGCGTGTTAATCAGCACTTCAATCACCGCACGACGCCCTTTTCCATCCGGAGTAGGGACAAGTTGCTGAGCTACAATAGCTCGCAAGTTAAGCGACAAATCCAACCACACTTGCTGCTGACGGTCTGCAGGGAAAAAGTTAATAATACGGTCCAAAGCTTGGTTGGCGTTGTTGGCGTGCAAAGTCGCCAAACATAGGTGACCTGTTTCAGCAAAGGTTACCGCATACTCCATGGTTTCCCGCGTACGAACCTCACCAATTAAGATAACGTCAGGTGCTTGGCGTAGTGTATTTTTCAGAGCAACCTCAAAGGATTCAGTATCAATCCCCACTTCGCGCTGAGTCACAATGCAGTTTTTATGCTGGTGAATAAACTCAATGGGGTCCTCAATGGAAATAATGTGCCCTGAGCTATTTTCATTGCGAAAACCAACCATTGCCGCTAACGAAGTCGACTTACCTGTACCTGTAGCCCCAACAAAAAGAACCAAGCCGCGCTTAGACATAGAGATCTTCTTCAAAATTTCCGGCAGCCTGAGTTCTTCTAACGTTGGAATTTGTGTAGAGATACGACGCAAAACCATGCCCACTAAGTTGCGCTGGTAAAAAGCACTCGCCCTGAAACGTCCAATACCGCGAGCACTAATAGCGTAGTTACACTCTAACTCTTCAGTAAACTCGCGACGTTGCACCTCGTTCATCGAACCAAATACAATTTCCCGGGCTTGCTCAGGCGTAAGTGGTGACTTGGTAACGTGCATGATTTTGCCATTAATCTTCATCGATGGTGGCACACCTGTGGTAATAAACAGGTCAGACGCTCCTTTTTCCACCATTAAACGCAGTAATTTCTCAAGCTCCATAATTACGCCCTATTCATCTTCATCATTAATTGCTTTAATCAGCCAGTGTTCCAACTCAGTACAGTTAGAAATTCTCTGGAGTCTTGGCCTTTTCGCGCGCGCTTTCACGGGTAATCAAACCTTTGCTCAACAGCGTTTTCAGGTTGCTATCTAATGTCTGCATGCCGATGCTGCCGCCGGTCTGGATAGCCGAGTACATTTGCGCGACTTTATCTTCACGAATAAGGTTACGAATAGCGGGCGTACCGAGCATAATCTCAAAGGCTGCAACACGCCCTCCGCCCACTTTTTTCATCAGGGTTTGTGACACCACGGCCTGCAAGGATTCCGACAACATTGAGCGCACCATAGATTTTTCTTCTGCCGGGAATACGTCTACCACCCGGTCAATGGTTTTTGCTGCAGAGGTGGTGTGCAACGTACCAAAAACTAAGTGCCCCGTTTCCGCCGCTGTCAACGCCAGACGGATGGTTTCTAAGTCACGCATCTCGCCCACAAGAATTACATCAGGGTCTTCACGCAACGCAGAGCGCAATGCTTCACTAAAGCCATGGGTATCACGGTGAACTTCACGCTGGTTAATCAAACATTTCTTCGGTTCATGCACAAACTCAATCGGGTCTTCAATGGTCAAAATGTGCTGAAATTTATTGGCATTTAAATAATCAATTAATGCAGCGAGAGTGGTCGACTTACCCGAACCTGTAGGCCCTGTTACCAAGACTAAACCGCGTGGTACATCAGCGATCTTACGGAACACATCACCTAGACCCAGATCGTCCATGCTAAGCACCTTAGATGGAATGGTTCTAAATACTGCACCGGCACCACGGTTTTGGTTAAATGCGTTAACCCGGAAGCGTGCCACGCCGGGCACTTCAAAGGAGAAGTCCGTTTCCAAAAACTCTTCGAAATCTTTGCGTTGTTTATCATTCATGATGTCATAAATGAGCGAGTGCACCTGTTTGTGTTCGAGTGCGGGCAAATTAATACGACGCACATCACCGTCAACACGTATCATGGGCGGCAATCCCGCAGATAAGTGCAAGTCTGACGCACCGTTCTTTGCACTAAAGGCCAGCAGTTCGGTAATATCCATGAATCCCCCAAATTCTTCGGCAGACAGTTAGAGTTGCCAATATAAACAATCAGTCTTACTTAAATTATGTCTACAATAACAGATAACATTAATAAATTGCGTAATCAGATACGCTCTGCTGCGGCTACCTATCAGCGCTCAGCTGACGGCATAAAAATATTAGCAGTAAGCAAAACTCACTCAGCATCAGCCATTGCTCAGGCCCATGAGGCTGGCTTGTTCGATATAGGTGAAAACTATCTACAAGAAGCATTAGAAAAACAAGCGCAACTCACGCATTTGCCACTTACTTGGCATTTTTTGGGCCCGGTTCAATCGAACAAAACCAAAGCCATTGCCGAGAATTTCACTTGGGTGCATACGGTAGATCGGTTAAAAGTTGCCCAACGGCTTTCTGCACAACGCCCTGCCCACCTGCCGCCCCTTAACATTTGCGTGCAAGTTAACATTAGCCAAGAAGCAACTAAGTCTGGCTGCGCCATTGACGAACTCACAGAGCTTGCCTCTGCAATACAGAATTTAGACAATGTGACACTGCGCGGGCTGATGATCATTCCGCAGCCTAGTACTGACTTTACTGAACAACGGGCCGCATTCAGGCAGACCAATCTATTGATGCAGGAACTTAATCAGCAACTTGGTTTGCAATTGGATACCCTATCTATGGGCATGAGCGATGACTTAGAAGCCGCTATTGCTGAAGGTGCAACCTGCATCCGCATTGGCACAGCTATTTTTGGGCAAAGGAATTAATCCAACCATGAACAAAATCACTTTTATTGGCGCAGGCAATATGGCCAGCAGCCTGATCGGCGGTTTATTAGCTCAGGGTACGCCTGCAGCGCATATTTGCGCCAGCGAACCCAGCGCTGAGCGCCGCGCACAGATCGCGCAACAATTTAACATTCAAACCTTTGCTGACAACCAACAGGCTTGTGCGGGTGCCGATATTATTATTTTGGCAGTTAAACCACAGATTATGCGCCAAGTCTGTGAGTCTCTTGCACAGCAGTTGACGGCGCAGCAACTCATTATTTCAATTGCCGCCGGTATCACCACAGCCAGTTTAGCGCAATGGCTGCAACACCAAAGCATTGTCCGCTGCATGCCCAACACACCGGCATTAGTGCAACAGGGTATTAGCGGGTTATTTGCCGCTGAGGCGGTAAGCACAGCTCAAAAACAAGCCGCCGAACACATTCTAAACTCCGTAGGTGCTTCAGTGTGGCTATCTGAAGAGCAGCAAATAGATGCGGTGACTGCTGTTTCTGGCAGTGGTCCGGCTTATTTCTTCTTGTTAGTTGAAGCCATGGTAGAAGCTGGGGTTAAATTAGGCCTTAATGAACATACCGCTAAACAGTTGGCGCAACAAACGGCTTTAGGTGCCGCGCGCATGCTATGCGAAAGCCCGCTCTCTGCAGCCGAGTTACGCCAACAAGTAACCTCGCCACAGGGCACCACTGAGGCAGCTATTCGCCGCTTCCAAGCTGCAGGCTTTGAGTCTATTGTATCCTTGGCACTTGCAGCGGCAGCGCAACGTTCGGCTGAGCTAGCACAGCAATTTACTGATTAAGAAGGTCTCTATGTCTGCACTTAACGAAGCATTTATCTACATCTTACAAACCCTAGGACAGCTCTATATTTTTGTGGTGTTGCTCAGATTTATTTTGCAACTGGTACGTGCTGACTTCTACAACCCTATTAGCCAGTTTGTAGTGAAGGTCACGCAACCTTTGCTAACACCTTTGCGTAAAATTATTCCCGGCGTTGCGGGTCTGGATTTAGCCGCTTTGGCATTGGCTTTTTTTGTGCATATGGCGTTAGCCATTGCAGTACTTATGTTAGCAGGCGCGCCCGCGCTCGATATTCTGTTGCGTTTAGCTATTTGGGTTTTGATAAGCCTGAGCGCATTGTTTATGAAAATCTTCTTTTTCGCCTTAATTATCAGCATTATTTTATCCTGGGTAGCACCCAGCAGCTTTAATCCTGCTGCTCAGCTGATACACCAAGTGTGCCAACCCGTTTTAGCTCCTATCCGCCGAATGTTGCCGGACTTGGGCGGTATTGATATCTCGCCCATTTTTGCCTTTATCGCACTCAACCTTTTTGATCGCTTTGTGATCGAAGCGGTGGCGAAAAGTACTGGATTAGTCGGCCCAATACGCACCCTTATTAGCCCGTTTCTATGACACAATACGCACGCTGGGATAATCAAGACTTAATCTTAGCCTGCCATATCCAGCCAGGTGCTAAGAAAAGTGAGCTGGCTGGCGTACATGGCGAACGCTTGAAAATTCGACTGCAAGCCCCACCTGTAGAGGGCAAAGCCAATAGCGAGCTGGTACGCTTTTTAAGCAAGCTGTTTGCCGTCAGTAAACAGGCAATCACCATTGAAAGTGGCGAGCTAAGTCGGCAAAAACGCGTTCGCATTATTAATCCGGTAAACTATCCCGCTGAACTTGATCTAGGGTAGCTGTGAAACAACGTCAGTTCCACGGCATTATTCGCAGAACACCCCCAGCCAAGAAGTCAGCCTAAATTAAGCTAATGGAGTACTAGGTGGCCCTCGTTTTTTCTGAAAACTCAGTAGGGCTGGTCAGCCCTAAAGTGGCACGCTTTGATCAGCCGTTAGCCTTGGCCTGTGGCCGGCAACTGAATGAATACGAAATTATTTATGAAACCTATGGCGAGCTGAATGAGCAGCGCAGCAATGCGGTGCTGATTTGTCATGCGTTATCGGGACACCATCACGCAGCGGGTTACCACAGCGTTGAGGATCGTAAACCGGGCTGGTGGGACACCTGTATCGGCCCGGGCAAAGCCATAGATACCAACAAATTCTTCGTCGTCAGTTTAAATAATCTTGGCGGCTGTAATGGCTCTACTGGCCCTGGCAGTCGTAACCCGGAAACCGGAAAAATCTACGGTGCTGATTTTCCTATGGTAACGGTAGAAGACTGGGTTCACAGTCAAGCTCGCTTAGCAGACAGGCTGGGCATTGAACAGTGGGCCGCTGTTGTGGGTGGAAGCCTTGGTGGTATGCAAGCACTGCAGTGGAGTATCAGCTACCCAGAGCGCATCCGCCATTGCGTTGCGATTGCAGCAGCGCCCAAACTATCCGCGCAAAACATTGCCTTTAATGAGGTGGCGCGCCAAGCCATTCTTAGTGACCCTGATTTTTTAGATGGCTTCTTTATTGAACATGGCACCACCCCTAAACGCGGTTTAAAACTTGCGCGCATGGTCGGTCATATTACCTATCTATCCGACGATTCCATGGGCACTAAATTTGGTCGCGAATTAAAAACCTCTCAGCTGAACTTTGATGTGAATAATGTTGAGTTTCAGGTCGAAAGTTATTTACGTTATCAAGGTGAAGAATTTTCCGGCCGTTTCGATGCCAACACCTATTTAATCATGACCAAGGCCTTAGATTATTTTGACCCGGCAGCTGTGCATGATGGGAATTTAGCCAAAACATTTGCCCACGCACAAGCCAGTTTTTATCTGATTTCCTTTACTACCGACTGGCGCTTTTCCCCAGCACGCTCTAAGGAAATTGCCGATGCACTCATTGCAGCCAAAAAAAATGTTGTTTCTGTAGAAATAGACGCACCCCAAGGGCATGACGCATTTTTAATGCCCATTGCCCGCTATTTACAAGCCTTTAGCAGTTATATGAACCGTATTGAGATTTAAACAAGCTATGAGAGCAGATTTAGAAATTATTCAACAATGGATTCCCGAGAACAGCCATGTGTTAGACCTAGGCTGTGGTGACGGTGAGCTGCTAGCTTGGTTAAAAGAGCATAAAAACGTCTCGGGTTATGGGCTGGAAATTGACGCCGACAAAATCAATACCTGTATTGAAAAAGGCGTCAATGTTATTGAACAAGACCTCGACAAGGGCTTGAGCAATTTTGCCAATAATAGTTTTGATGTAGTGGTCATGACACAAGCACTGCAGGTGGTACATTACCCCGACAAAATCCTGCAAGAAATGCTACGTGTGGGTCGCACCTGTATTATTACTTTCCCTAATTTTGGACACTGGCGTTGTCGTTGGTATCTTGCAACCAAAGGGCGTATGCCGGTGTCTGATTTTATGCCATACACTTGGTACAACACGCCCAACATACATTTTTGCACCTTTAAGGACTTTGAGGCGCTCTGTCATGAAATGCAGATGCAAGTGCTTGATCGACTTGCCGTAGATAGACTACACCGTAACAATTTAGGTAGTCGCTTATGGCCGAATATGTTGGGTGAAATCGGCATTTATCGAGTGGCTCGAAATGTCGTTAAACTGGCTTAACTGAGGAAATCCCCATGCGTAAACTATTCTTTCTGTGCTTTGCTTTACTCTTAAGCAATCCACTGTTCGCTGAGCAAAAATACAACTCTGGTGATCTTGATATTCACTACATTGTGTTTAATTCAAGCTTTATGCAGCCTGAGGTCGCTAAAGCCACTAATCTTGAGCGCAGTAAAAATGTCGCCGTGTTGAATATTTCTTTGGTGCGCGCAGGGCAAGGTGAAAAAGGCCAAGTAACAGGCACGCTAACTAATTTGTTAGGTCAAATCCAGCCACTCAAATTTAAAGAAATCGATGAGGGCGTTGCCGTTTACTACATTGCCCAGTTCCCCATTGATAGCCGTGAGCTGCTGAAATTCGATATTCAGGTTACTGACGGGCAACAAAAACCACACCAAATAAAATTCAACCAAGAAGTCTTTCCTGATTTATGAAAACCCTCGTCTTAGCCAGTCATAACCAAGGCAAACTTAAAGAACTACAGGCGATGCTAGGGGCGCACTTTAAAGTGCGCTCCGTCAGCGAATTTAGTCAGCAAGAACCTGAAGAAACCGGCTTATCCTTTATTGAAAACGCTATTCTCAAGGCCCGTCATGCCGCCAAAGTATCCGGCTTTCCGGCCTTGGCTGATGATTCTGGTCTGGCGGTAGATTACCTACAGGGCGCTCCCGGCATTCGTTCTGCCCGCTACTCTGGACAAAATAACGATGCGGCCAACAATCAACAGCTATTAACCGCTTTAGCTGGCGTACCTGATGAGCAACGTGGCGCACAGTTTGTGTGCGCGCTGGCGTTGGTGCAGCATGCTGATGATCCGCTGCCGATTGTATGTGAGGGTTTTTGGCAGGGCAGAATTTTGCATGCCCCACAGGGTGAACATGGATTTGGCTATGACCCGCTCTTTTTTGTTGCTGAACAAAACTGCAGCAGCGCCGAACTTGATGCGTCCACCAAAAACAAACTCAGCCATCGCGCTCAAGCTATGCACAAGTTGCGCCAACGTCTGGGCTTATGAGTCAACTAATCAGTACTGACAGTACAAGGCTCCCCTTTGCGGACTTACCGCCACTGTCTCTTTATGTGCATATCCCATGGTGCGTGCGTAAATGCCCTTATTGCGACTTCAATTCCCACACAACACCCACACGACTGCCTGAAAACGCCTACGTCGATTCACTCCTAAGCGATCTACAGCTAGAGCTGGAACATATCGTTGTCCGTCCATTAAGCTCCATTTTTATTGGCGGCGGCACACCCAGCCTATTCTCTGCTACTGCCTTTGCCCGCCTATTAGCTGGCATCCAAGATGTGCTGCCTTGGCAAGATGCTATAGAAATCACCTTAGAAGCCAATCCCGGAACCTTTGAGCAAGCCAAGTTTGCCGCCTATCGCCAACTGGGTATTAATCGCCTATCCATCGGCGTCCAAAGCTTTAATGACCAACACCTGACGCAACTGGGTCGTCTGCATAATGCCAACGAAGCACAACAAGCCGTGGCAATAGCGCAGCGTGCTGGCTTTACCAACATTAATTTAGACCTGATGCATGGTTTGCCCGGACAAGATCTGACACAAGCACTGGCAGATTTAACCTGCGCCATAGAGCTGCAACCTAACCATATTTCTTGGTATCAACTGACCATCGAACCCAACACCGTATTTTGGAATCAACCGCCAGTACTGCCAGAAGATGACAGCCTGTGGGATATTCAACAAGCTGGGCAAGCACTGTTAGCAGAACAGGGTTTTATACAGTATGAAGTGTCTGCATACGCCAAGCCAAACAAGCAAGCGCAACATAACCTCAATTACTGGCAGTTTGGCGACTATATCGGCATAGGTGCTGGTGCCCATGGCAAAATCAGCTCGCTTGATGGGCGTATTCTACGCTATTGGAAAACGCGCCAGCCTAACGATTATTTAAACAATCAACGCCGTGCCGGAGAGCAACTACTTAACAACTCTGAACTACCCTTTGAGTTTTTAATGAATGCATTACGCTTGTCCCAAGGTGTACCCAGTCAACTATTTACTCAACGCACCGGGCTACCCTTAAATCTGTTGCTCGAGAGCTGGGAACAAGCACAAAGCAAGGGCTTAATGCTTTCCAACCCACGGCGGCTTGCCGCCACCGAGCAAGGCGCATTATTTTTAAATGATCTGTTACAGATCTTTTTGACGTCTTCGAACTAAGGACTTTATATGGATATGATTACTGACTTCGTTTTGCTGCTATCTAAGTGGTGCCGCACTCATTTAAGCGATATCTCTTTGGCGTTAATGGCGGCTTTTTTAGTGTTAGTAGGTCCGGCAATCAACCGCTGGTTAAAACGCACTATTGGTCATTTAAACTTTGCTTTGCGCACGCTTATTTTTATTTTGGTCTGTGCATTTGGGTTTGGATTAGCAATGATTTTCCTTACCCCTTGGCTCGCCAAAGGCTTGGCGCAGTTTAACAATTACACCCTTGCCCCGGCTTTATTGCTTATTTTTATCTTGATAGGTGTGTTTGCGGATCGCAATTAAACATTTAACTGTCGCTGCAACATACCTGATTTCGCCCTAGGTTCTTGGCTCGATAAAGCCTTTTGTCAGCGATTCTTAATATTTCTTGCGGAGTCTTATTATGCTCAGGCCACGCAGCTACGCCCAGCGAAATAGTAACTGAACCCACATCTGTGAAGCTATGTTCCATCACGGCAGCACGCAAACGCTCAGCAACTCTGACAGCCAACTCAAGCTTGCAGTGAGTCATGAGAATTAAAAACTCCTCTCCACCCAAGCGGATGCATACATCATTCTCACGGGAGCTGTCCAAAACTATAGCTGAAAGCTCTCTGAGCACCTGATCACCTGCCGCATGACCATAGTTATCGTTTACTTTCTTAAAATGGTCAATATCAAAAGTGATGGCACAAAATGAAGTGTTGGTAATCAGGAAAGTGTCGAGCACCTGCTCAAGTAAGCGGCGATTATTTAAACCAGTTAATGGGTCGATATCCGCATCATGCTGTAGCTTATCGACTTTATCGTGAATGTTTTCCAGTCCCAACAAAAATGCCTGTTTTAATTGCTGCGCCTCATAATACCAAGCGTTTAAATTCTCCACTTTTTCGATCGTACTGCGTAAAGTCATTTTTTTAACGTTACGCGCCAGCACCTTCAGCGGCTTAGAGATAAGTCCAGAAAAAATCCAAATCACCACCAGCATGGCAAAGTTCATCGGCATGCTGGTGAGCATTATTTTTTGCATAAGTCCTTCATGGGCATCCAGCACCGCCTTTGTTGGTCGTTGTGAAACCAAGCCCCAGCCAGCAACAGGCACATAGGCGTAGCCGGCTAGCATTTCCACGCCTACACTATTGACCACCACTTGATGTCCCGGTATGCCTTTGAGTACCGTGTCCAACATCGGATTAGTGTAGGTAGGTATACCAAGACGCTTTTTTTCTGGGTGATACAGGAGGCGTTTTTGCCGATCAATGATGTACACATAGGAGCCGTCTTTTTGATAGTGCTCACCAATAATGCGCGACAACAAATTGTTATGTTTAAGGTAGACGTTGCCTGCTAAATAACCAACAAACTGACCATCCGCCGTATATATAGGCGCCGTCAAAGTCACCAGTAAATTATCCAGCTGAGAAATAAAAGGCTCACTAACCCAAGCCACTCGCATGGTTAGGGCTTGCTGATGACCTAAGCCTAGCAACTTGCGCCCAGTTAATTGTGAGATATTATTTGAGGCAGCTAACACCAAACCCTCGCTGCTGGCCACATGCATGGAGTTAAACAAGCTGCTTTGCTCCGACAACCCAAGCAAATCCTGCTGCACCTGTTTAGCATCACTCCAACTTTTAGCCATAGAACGCGCGCTAAGTATCAATTCTTGCTGCGCATTTTCAATCGTTATCTGAAGCATTTGCGCCAGTTTGGTGGCGTATCCTTCATTGTGCTGCAAGGTATTATCGATTAATGATTGCTTTTGCACCTTTGCACTAGCAATAAACATATTAATCACAGCCAGCAGTGTGCTTAATAAGACTAATCCGACAATCAACAGCCTTAAATTACTCTTAGCCAGCCATTTCATACCAACTCCTTGAGCAAATAAACACTTAATTGCTCAGACTACATCCCTGTTAGTTTAATGTTTAACCTGTTATTTTAGTAAATTTTAAATCCCAAACTCCGTGCCCTAAACGCGTTCCGCGCTTTTCAAACTTTGTCACCGGACGTTCTGCTGGGCGTGCTACCCAGGTATTATCCACTGATAAGTTTTTATACCCCGGCGCCGCATTCATCACCTCAAGCATGTGTTCAGCATAAGGCTCCCAGTCCGTCGCCATATGCAAAACCCCGCCCTGTTTCAGTTTTTTATGCACTAAAGCAGCGAAAGCAGGTTGCACGATACGACGCTTATGATGACGACTTTTATGCCATGGATCCGGGAAAAACAGCAACACACGGTCGAGGCTTTCATCGGCAACACATTGATTTAATACCTCAATGGCATCACAGCTGTAAATACGCACATTGTCTACTGCATCGGTGAGCATGCCACTTAACAGGGCACCCACACCCGGACGATGCACCTCAACACCAATAAAGTCTTGTTCAGGCGCTTCTTTTGCCATTTGCAGCAGCGACTGCCCCATGCCAAAACCTATTTCTAAGGTCAGCGGTGCTTGACGACCAAAAACCTTTTGCGGTTGTAACACGCCTTCTTCTAGCCGTAAGCCATAGCGCGGCAAACCCTGTTCGAGACCGCGCTCTTGTCCAGGGGTCATACGCCCTGCGCGCATCACATAGCTTTTAATTTCACGTCTTTGCGTGACGTCCTGATTGTTCATAGGTGTTAAATTAAATCCGTTAAGGGGGATGACGCGCTGGCATACAGACGTTTTGGCATACGACCAGCCAGGTAAGCCTGACGACCCGCAATCACTGCATGGCGCATGGCCTCGGCCATCAATATCGGCTGCTGCGCAAGTGCAATAGCGCTATTCATCAACACAGCTGCACAACCCATTTCCATTGCAATAGTGGCGTCTGACGCTGTACCCACACCGGCATCGACTAATACAGGAACTGTGGCTTCTTCTAAAATGATGCGCAGATTGTAAGGATTACAAATACCTAAACCACTGCCGATCAAACCAGCCAAAGGCATCACTGCAATGCAGCCAACTGCCTCTAGCTCGCGAGCAATGATGGGATCATCACTGGTATAAACCATGACATCAAAACCTTCATCCACCAGCACACGTGCCGCTTTTAACGTTTCTACTACGTTGGGAAAAAGTGTTTTGTCGTCAGCCAAAATCTCCAACTTAACCAGATTATGGCCATCCAGAAGCTCACGCGCCAAACGACAGGTGCGCACTGCATCCTCAGCGTCATAGCAGCCGGCTGTATTGGGCAAGATGCAGTATTTATCAGGACTGATTACATCTAGCAAATTAGGCTCGTTAGCATGTTGGCCAATGTTAGTGCGGCGTACAGCTACGGTAACAATTTGCGCACCTGAGGCTTCAATAGCTAGGCGCGTCTCTTCTAAGTCTTTGTATTTACCCGTGCCCACAAGCAACCGGGAGTCGAAGGTTCTTCCAGCAATAGTAAAATTTTGCTGTGTATTCGTGCTGTGCATTAGCTGTTTCTCTTTTGTGGCGGTAGGAATGTCGCTAGGGACGTTTTATCTGGCTTTAGCCGCCACCAATCGCATGTACGATCTCGACTTTATCACCCGCTTGGAGCACATGCTGCTCATGCTGGCTGCGCGGCACTATTGCCAAATTAACCTCAACAGCCAAGCGTTTTCCCGTCAGTTCTAGCTGCTCTAGAAGCTGCGCAAGGGTTAGCTGTTGTGGCAGAGGATATGCTTTACCGTTTAACTGAATATGCATTGCAAGAAACCAAAAAATACGTTTTCAGCGCTTTGCTGCGTAATCGCGGGCTTAACGCTACAGGTAGATTATGCAGCAGTTTTTACCTGCGGGCTAGTGCATAGTCCTTTAACAGCTGACCAATAATCAGAGGAGATGCTGGCTTGCTGTAATAATAACCTTGGCCTTCATCGCATCCTAAACTGACCACAAAGTCTTCCATTTCTTTGGTTTCAATCCCTTCAGCCAATACTTTTAGCCCTAAACTATGCCCTAGCTGAATGATAGCACGCACTATGGTGGCATCATCCTCACTGGTTAAGGCATCCTGCACAAAACTGCGGTCAATTTTAATTTTATCCAGCGGCATACTTTTCAAGTAGCTTAATGAAGAGTAACCCGTACCAAAGTCATCGATGGCAATGCTGACGGCAATATTTCTTAGTGCCTGTAGATTGCGCTTGGCTGCATTTACGTCCTGCATCAGGCTCGTCTCAGTCACCTCGACCTCTAAGCTACCTGCCGGCAACTGGTGCACCTCAAGCAAGCGCGCCACCTGCACTGCCAAACTCGTATGATGAAGCTGCACGGTGGACAGGTTTACCGCTACCTTAAAGCCCTGCATGTTTTCTTCTTTCAGCCAGGTTGTCAGCTGCTGGCATACCTGCTCCAGCACCCATCCACCAATAGCAACAATGCTGCCACTTTGCTCAGCCAGTGGGATAAAAGTATCGGGTGCAATCCAACCAAACTCAGGGTGCTGCCAGCGCAACAGGGCTTCTGCGCCAAAAAACTTGCCCGTGCTGTAACAAATTTGTGGCTGGTACACCACATTCATCTGTCCTTTGCCGATTGCTTCTTTTAAGTCGTTTTCCAGCTGCCGACGCTTACGCATTTCTCGGTCAATACTGGCAATGTAAAACTGATAGCGATTACGTGAGCCAGACTTAGCGAGCATCATGGTTTGCTCAGCTTTTTGTATAAGATTTTCCGCATCTTCGGCATCATCCGGATACAGCGCAATACCTATGGTGGCGCTTAAGCATATTTTCACCTCTCCGATCTCAGCGCTAGGCGCTATGACAAAAGGAAGTTCTAAGGCTTTAAGAATTTTTTGCGCTAAAGACGCGGATTGGTAAGGATGCTCAACATCAGCCTGCAGCGCGACAAACTGATCGCCACCCAGCCGGGAAAAAAGCTTTATATCATCAGCAAAGTGCGTTGCAATGCGCTGAGCAAAAGCATTTAGAAGCCAATCACCTGTTTGGTACGTATAGCGCTCGTTGACACCCTTAAAACCATCCAAGCCGACGCACATAATGGCTACAGAGTTATTGGCTGACTCCGCATGTAGCAGGGCTTTCTCAAGATATAACTGTAACTCCTGCCTGTTTGGTAAGCCCGTTAAATAATCAATCTGTGATAACCGCATCAGGTTACTTTCAGCTTCGTGGCGCAAGTATGTGTTGCGCTCAATCGAGGCAAAGAGCTGGTTGGTTTTTTGAATCCAAACACCCAACTCATTATTTTCATGGCCCTTGATCGGTTTAAGCTTGCTTTGACTGGGTCGATCCGGATTGATATTGGAAATATTTTCCATCATATCGGCTAAGGGTTTGGTGAGCAGGGCGCGATAAATCAGATGGAACACTAACGCCAGTAGCAGTGCACGCAAAACGCCCGAGATAAATACTATCACCGCCTCTTGGACAAAGACGCCACCGTAAGGCGCTGTATCGATAACAATCTCTATTCTACCGTAGTACTCCAGCTGATCGTCTTGCTGCCCTTCAAGCGCTAGAGTAAATATTTGTTGTGGGGCAAAAATAGGGTCGGTGATGAATCGATATACCCCCTGCTGCAAAGGGCGTTCTTGTTCAGCTAAAGCCATCTCTTGCGGGTGACCAATGGTGACTTTACGAATCGCCTCATGCTGTAGCAAACCTTTAACTACCTGACCCGCCATTTCCGCGTCCAGGTTATAAAGCGCTTGCCGCGCGGGCTCTGCAAACATAGTTAAAGTGCGTTGCCCATCGCGCTCAATAGTTTCACGCGCATGAGCAGCGGCATAAACCACCTGTAAAACACTCAGCACAATTCCCACTGCTAACGCAGTAAAAAAAGTCCAGTACAATAAATTTAGCGATAAGCTTTGACTACGTTGTTTTATTTTCATCTAGCTAATTTGCCAGTTTATTAGGGAAGCCTTGGGAGTGTAATTATCGCTAGTGATGCTCAAGCAGCGAGGCATACGAAGTAAAATGTATTAAGACGCTAGCACTTGATTATGCCGCCTTAAGGACAGGCTGAATAATGTTGGCACGACAGTCAGGAACAGCGTAAACCAGCCTCACAGAAAGAATATACCTTATAAAGCAAAAAAGCCCAGTGTATTAACACTGGGCTTTTGGCTAAGCAATGCGTTAACGCTTAGTTTTCAAAGTTTGCCGCCACGAAATCCCAGTTAACAAGATTCCAGAAAGCTTCAACATACTTAGGGCGTGCGTTACGGTAGTCGATGTAGT
Source organism: Thiopseudomonas acetoxidans (assembly GCF_030362935.1). Lineage (NCBI taxonomy): Bacteria > Pseudomonadati > Pseudomonadota > Gammaproteobacteria > Pseudomonadales > Pseudomonadaceae > Thiopseudomonas > Thiopseudomonas acetoxidans. Next base: position 47,008 of record NZ_JAUCDY010000001.1, on the reverse strand, counting down.
AGGCGTGTTCCCACACATCACAGGTCAGCAACGCTTTGTCTGCTGTAGTCAGCGGGCAGCCAGCACCGATAGTGCTGCTTAACGCTACGCTACCGTCAGCTTTTTTAACCAACCAAGCCCAACCAGAACCGAACGTGCCAATTGCAGTTTTGGTAAATTCTTCTTTGAATTTTTCAAAAGAACCAAAGGCTTTGTTAATCGCCTCAGCTAATGCGCCTGTTGGCTCGCCACCACCGTTGGGTGATAAGCAGTTCCAATAGAAGGTGTGGTTCCAAACCTGTGCAGCGTTATTAAACACACCGCCAGATGAGGTTTTGATGATCTCTTCTAAGCTTTTGCCCTCAAACTCTGTTCCTGGAATTAGGTTATTTAGGTTAACCACGTAAGCGTTGTGGTGTTTACCGTGGTGGTAATCCAGAGTTTCTGCAGAAATATGCGGTTCCAGTGCATTTTGTGCATAGGGTAAAGCGGGTAATTCAAAAGCCATAATTTTTCTCCAATAACATCAGACAAGGCAAAATGCAGGCTAAACACACTTCACTTGAGCGGTACGTTCGCCTGCTTATAAATGAGAATGATAACACTTTTGCGGTGACCACGCATCCTAGGCTACGGCTAAAGTATCCAACAGCTGCTTGCCATACACGCTAACAAAAGCCATTCTGGTTAGCGCTCGAACGGCTTTTTGGTCTGCCTTACAGGCCAGACATATTTTGGATAGCTGCTATTAATTCAGCATCCGTACAGTCTGCGCACGTTCCCATAGGTGGCATAGCGCCCTTACCTTCTTTAGAAATCTTCAGCAGTCCATCCAAGCCACCAGCCGCATCAGCACGTGCAGCCCAAGCGGCTTTATCACCTACAACGGGCGCATCCAGTATTCCCGTACCATGACATACGTTGCACGATTGTGTTGCTATTTGCTCACCCGAACGCCCTGCGCTGGCAGCGGCAACTGGTTCTGCAGGTGCTTCTACTGCGGTGTCTGTTGCTGCAGCTTCTGTTGTAGACTCAGTTTCGGCTTGTACCGGTGCTTTTTTAACATCACCGCCATTACAATCCTGACCTTTAATGCAGACTGTTCCTACTGGCTTTAAACGCTCTGAAATCGCTTCATCGGTATCCGCTTGAGCTACGCCCGTCATTAAAATTAACGCCGCAGCTGGCATCAGAAATAGTTTTTTAATCAGATTCACAGGTTATCCCCTTTATTGGTTATTCTAGACAGAATAAATGTATCAAAATTCCACGCTCGCTAGTATACCCAGCACCGTTTGTATGTAAATCTACTCGGCTTTTAAGTCAGCATTTAAATAGTTTTTCTGCACGCGCTTAATATTCGTAAGCATGCTATAAGAAATCGTATCTGCGCAATGCGCCACCTCGTCGACAGAAATATGTTTACCCCACAACTCAACTGCACTGCCCACACCAGCTTGCGGCAAGTCAGTTAAGTCAACGGTGAGCATATCCATGGACACACGCCCGGCCAGACCCGCACGATGCCCCTCAACCAGCATGGGCGTGCCATCCTGTGCGTGGCGCGGATAACCATCAGCATAACCCATAGCCACCACGCCGATGCGGGAGGCTTTTTGTGTTACAAAGCGCGCGCCATAGCCAATGGCTTCGCCTTCCGGCAATTCACGTACGGCAATAATGCGTGACTGCAAACTCATCACTGGCTTAAGCTGCTGGGTAACCTCAGTAGGCTTTAATAATGGATTACTGCCATACAGCATAATGCCGGGGCGCGTCCAATCGCTGACTATCTGCGGCCAAGCTAATACCGCTGCTGAATTACTCAGGCTGGTAGGCACGCCTAGTTGCTTTATCGCCTGACTAAACACAGCGCACTGCTGGCTGGCAGCAGGACTCTGCACATCATCAGCCCGTGCCAAATGCGTCATGGCTACAACCTGCCCCACATTAGCGCACTGGCGCAAGCGCTGGTAAGCACCGACAAAGTCATGCAGGAAAAACCCAACTCGGTGCATACCTGAGTCCATCTTTAGCCAGCAGTTGATAGGCTGCTTTAACGGCGATCTCGTTAACGCCTCTATTTGCCAGTGGGCATGAATAACTAACCACAGGTCATGCTCGACACAAAGCGCCAGCTCGTCCGCATGAAAAAAACCTTCCAGCAGTAAAATAGGCTGTTTAATTCCTGCGCTGCGTAACTCGATAGCTTCTTCTAAGCAAGCCACTGCAAAACCATCGGCGCAATCTGTCAGCGCCTGCGCGCACTGTACAGCACCATGTCCATATGCATCCGCCTTGACCACAGCTAGCGCCTTATTAGGGCTAAACTGCTTAGCGAGCTGGTAATTATGCCGCAAGGCAGCCAAATCAATATGTGCGTACGCCGGTCGCATAGAGGTCCTTAACAAAACAGATTTATTACAGATAGCGGGAAATATCTAACCCTGCTGTGCTAATGGCAGGGCGTTTATTGGCTATCAAATCGGCCAAATAGTGCGCTGAACCGCAGGCCATTGTCCAGCCCAACGTGCCATGACCGGTATTTAAAAATAAATTACGGTAGGCTGTTTTGCCTAGTATGGGCGTGCTATCAGGGGTTGCCGGTCGTAGTCCTGCCCAAAACTCAGCCTGTTGACTAACACCCGCCTCTGGATACAAGGAGTTAACGACCTTCTCGAGCGTGTGACGTCGCTTTGGATTAAGGCGCAAATCATAACCTATTATTTCTGCCATACCGCCGACACGAATGCGCTGGTCAAAACGCGTAATAGCCACTTTGTAAGTCTCATCCAGTACAGTGGAGAGCGGCGCTGCCTCAGCGTTGGTAATAGCATAGGTCAATGAATAGCCCTTGAGTGGATAAACCGGCACATCGATCCCCAAGGGCTGCAGCAGTCGGCGCGATTCAGTGCCCAATGCCACTACATAATGGTCTGCCCGAATCAGCTCACCAGCAACATAAACGCCCGCTAATGTATCGCCTTCACGCACCAAACTTTGCACCTCGCTGTTTAGACGAAACTCAACGCCTACATCCGCAGCCAGCTCAGCCAACCTCTGTGTAAACAAATAGCAGTCGCCGGTTTGGTCGTTAGGCAAATGCAACGCCCCACTTAGCTGTTCTTTAGTTGCCGCTAAAGCAGGCTCAACCTGGGCAATTTCATCACGGCCAAGTAATCGATACGGCACACCGCTTTCTTCCAGCACCGCAATATCTTTGGCTGCATCATCAAACTGCCGCTGACTACGAAAGAGCTGGATTAAGCCTAATTGCCGCCCTTCATACTCAATCCCTGTCGTGCGCCGCAACTCATCCAAACAGAGGCGACTGTATTCAGCCAAGCGCAGCATGCGTTCTTTGTTTTGTGCATAACGAGCCGCCGTACAATTGAGCAACATGTGCCACATCCAGCGGTACTGCTGCCAGTCCGCTATCATACGGATAGCTAAGGGCGCGTCTTGCTGGAATAACCACTTAAGTGCTTTTAGTGGCACACCCGGGGCTGCCCATGGCGTGGCATAACCCGATGAAACCTGCCCAGCATTCGCAAGACTGGCTTCTTGTGCCACACTAGCTTGGCGTTCAATCACGGTCACACTAAAGCCATGCTGCGCCAAATAATAAGCAGTATTCACTCCTATAACCCCGGCACCTAGAACCAACACATGCATACTGCTCTCCTAGCTTACGTTAGTGTTTTACCTGTTTATTCATACTAGTGCATTTACTGCCTGACTGCGCGACATAACCCGACCAACTTAGGTAGGTAACACGCTGATTTATGCGCTCGCTAAGCAAATCGATATTTTAACAGCCAAGCACCTCATACAAGTGTCTTAACTGTGCTAAAATGCACGACCCTAATTGGATAATTTAACCTGAGGATAACTTTATATGGCTCGCGTAACCGTTGAAGATTGTTTAGAAAACGTCGATAACCGCTTTGAATTAGTCATGCTAGCAACCAAGCGTGCGCGTCAACTTGCTACCGGAGGCCAAGAGCCTAAAGTTGCAGTCGAAAATGACAAGCCCACCGTATTGGCTTTACGCGAAATTGCAGAAGGTCTGGTTAACAAGCAAACAGTTGCCGAAGAAGAGCTTTTTGCAGCGAGCGAACCTTTGTTTGCAGCTTTTGACGACAGCGTTAACCAATAATTCCCAGGATTTGATGCATGCCGGCAGTTGAGCGCTTAGCAGGAGAGATAGCAGACTATTTAGAGCCCGCGCAGGTTAATCTGGTGCGCCGCGCCTATTACTATGCCGAGCAGGCTCATGATGGTCAGTTGCGCAGCAGTGGTGAGCACTATGTTACCCACCCTTTGGCTGTGGCTACTATCCTTGCTGATATGCACATGGATCATCAAAGCCTGATGGCCGCAATGCTGCACGATGTGATTGAAGACACCGGCATTCCTAAAGAAGCGTTGGTGGGTCAGTTTGGCGAAAGCGTCGCCAACCTCGTTGACGGTGTTAGTAAGCTGACGCAAATGAAATTCGGCACCAAGGCTGAAGCACAAGCGGAAAACTTCCAAAAAATGGCCATGGCCATGGCGCGCGATATCCGCGTGATTTTGGTCAAACTCGCCGACCGGTTGCATAACATGCGCACCCTGGGTGCACTCAATGCCGAAAAACGTCGTCGAATTGCCAAAGAAACTTTAGAAATTTACGCCCCCATTGCCAACCGCTTAGGCATGAACAGCATCTATGCTGAGTTTGAGGATCTAGGCTTCAAAGCCATGCACCCCATGCGCGCTGAACGTATTGCGTCCGCAGTCAAAGCTGCACGGGGTAACCGCAAGGAAATTGTTAATAAGATTGAAGAATCTATTGTTAACTGCCTTACCCGCGAAGGAATGCTTGGCGAAGTCAGTGGGCGTGAGAAGCACCTCTACAGCATTTATCGCAAGATGCGCGATAAGCGTAAATCCTTCAATGAAATCATGGATGTCTACGCTTTCCGTATTGTCGTAGACAAGGCCGACACCTGTTATCGCGTACTCGGTGCGGTGCATAGTTTGTACAAGCCGATTCCCGGTCGCTTTAAAGACTACATCGCCATCCCTAAAGCCAACGGTTATCAATCTCTGCATACCACCTTATTTGGTATGCACGGGGTGCCGATTGAAATTCAGATTCGCACCCGCGAAATGGAAGAGTTAGCTAACAAGGGCATTGCAGCGCACTGGCTGTATAAAAGCGATGGCGAGGAAAAACGTAACAACCATGCCAGAGCACGCCAGTGGGTACAGGGCTTGTTGGAACTGCAAAAAAATGCCGGCAACTCGTTGGAATTTATTGAAAACGTCAAAATCGATTTATTCCCCGACGAAGTGTATGTGTTCTCGCCTAAAGGACGCATCTTAGAATTACCTAAAGGCGCGACTCCGGTCGATTTTGCCTATGCGATTCACACCGATGTAGGCAGCAGTTGCATGGCTTGCCGCGTCAATCGGCGCATGGCGCCGCTGTCGCAACCGCTGGAAAGTGGCGCAACCGTTGAAATTATCACCAGCCCAACAGCACGACCCAGCCCTTCATGGCTTAATTTTGTCGTCACAGGTAAAGCGCGCACCCATATTCGTCATGCACTCAAACAGCAACAGCGTGAAGAGTCAGTCACTCTAGGTGCTCGCCTGTTGGAAAAAGCGCTGGATGCTCAGGGCACAAAGCTGGCCGACATCGAACAGTCACGCATTCAAGCTTTGTTGGATGAATACCAACAAGAAGAGCTGGATGATCTGCTCGAAAGCATTGGCTTGGGTAGTCGTACCGCCCACTTAGTAGCGCGCCGCTTGCTGACCGAAAACACTGCAGATTTCTGCTCAACCGCCGAAGCACCTCTGGTTATCCATGGCACTGAGGGCATGGTGCTTAACTATGCACGCTGCTGTACGCCAATTCCCGGCGACCCAATTGTCGGTCACCTGTCCGCTGGTAAAGGCATGGTGGTGCATAGAGACAACTGTAAGAACGTTGCCGATATTCGTAACCAGCCTGATAAATGTATTCCACTGAGCTGGGCCAAAGACATTGCCGGTGAATTTAGTGTTGATCTGCGTATTGAGCTAGTACACCAGCGCGGACTCATTGCACTGTTAGCCGCCACTATTAGTGAGGCTAACGCTAATATTGAAAAAATCAGCGTTGATGAACGTGATGGCCGCATGAGCATCGTCCAGCTCAGCATCAGCTTAGGCGACCGCGTACATTTAGCCCGCGTCATGCGCAAACTACGCAGCCTCGCCGGCGTCACCCGCATTATCCGCAACAAAGCATAGTAAAAGAGGAAGCAAGATGAGCAAATCCGTGATCAGTACCGACCAAGCCCCAGCAGCAATAGGCACCTACTCACAAGCCATTAAAGTGGGGCAAACGGTTTACTTATCGGGACAAATTCCATTGCAGCCAGAAACCATGGAGCTGGTCGAAGGCTTTAGCGCACAAACTGCACAAGTCTTCGATAACCTCAAGGCCGTCGCCGAAGCCGCCGGTGGCACACTAAACGACATAGTCAAACTGAATATCTTCCTCGTTGACCTCAACAACTTTGCCACCGTCAACGAAATTATGGGGCGCTACTTTACCCAACCCTACCCTGCACGCGCTGCTGTTGGCGTAGCCTCTCTACCGCGTAATGCTGAAGTAGAAATGGACGCCATCATGCACATTAGCCAACCGAACTAAATCAATTCAAGATAGCCTTGCTGATAGTCAGCATACTTAGGCTTCCAGCCGGTTGCTTTGGCACGCGCATTATTGCAACGCTTGCTGCCGCCAGCCGGCTGCAACACTTTCTCTGCCACACTGTGCACACCCAGTTGCTGCTGTAACCAGCTCACCACTTGCGCCTGCTCAACGGGCAAGTCGTCTACGCCAAGATAAGCCGATTGCAACAACACACCTTGCGCATCTAGCCCAATTAAATGACTGATTAAATCGGCTGCATCCTGCTCATGAATGCGGTTGGTAAAGCGATTCGTGCAACCATCTGCATGGTAACCTTCTTTCACACGCTGTAAAAAAGCCTGCCGCTTACCACCATAAATTCCGGCCAGGCGCACAATAGTACTCGGAAAACCGCTGTTTAACGCCACCTGTTCGGCTTCACACATTACCTTCCCTGACCAACGCTCAGGCTCAGTCATCGACAACTCATCGACCCACTCGCCAGCAGACTGACCATAAACCGCGGTGCTTGAAACAAAGAATATTCGTTTCGGTTGTTGTTGGTGCTGCGCCAACCATTGGTACAGATTACGCTGCCCATCTACATACAGATTACGATAAGCTGCTTCACTACGCTCATTTGGTGCTAGGGCAATGACTAGATAATCCAGTTTCTGTTCGGGCCAAGTCTCAGGGCAGTCTGCAACTGTGACATCGGCCTGTATCGGTTTAATCCAGCTGGGCAACGAGTCAATATGGCGGCGCACCCCAAAAGTCTGCCAGTTATTCCCAATCAAATTTTGCGCCACCTTTATACTCAGCGCACCGCAGCCCACAAAAACACAGTTTTTTTTCAATTTTCTTTACTCCCAGCCCGCATCACGATGCTTGATTATCTACCAACAATCGCAGATAGGTTATGTTTTTTACGCATAACTGGTTATGCTAGAGCTAATAACTATACAAAAAACTATTTTGATGGAAAATAACTATGACCCTAACCGAACTACGCTACATAGTTACACTGGCACAAGAGCAGCATTTTGGTCGTGCTGCAGCCTTATGCCATGTCAGTCAGCCTACACTATCGGTTGGAGTTAAAAAACTCGAACAAGAGCTTGGCGTGCTTATTTTCGAACGCACCAAAAGCGCTGTACGCATCACCCCTGTAGGCGCGAGCATTGTTGCCCAAGCACAACGCGTACTTGAACATGCACAAATGGTTAAAGAACTTGCCCAAGCGGGGAAAAACCAACTCACAGCCCCCTTAAAAGTAGGCGCCATCTATACTGTGGGACCCTATTTGTTCCCGCATTTAATCCCCTACCTGCACCAAAGCGCACCTGAAATGCCGCTCTATATTGAGGAAAACTTCACCCATATTTTGCGCGAAAAACTACGCAGCGGCGAACTGGATGTAATTATTATTGCGTTGCCTTATCAAGACACCGACGTCTTAACTAAAGCGGTGTATGACGAGTCATTTTGCGTTTTACTGCCCGCGCAACACCCTTGGACCAAAAAGAAAAGCATTGACAGCGGCCTGCTTAATAACAAAAGCCTACTCTTACTGGGTGAAGGACACTGTTTTAGGGATCAGGTATTAGAAGCCTGCCCTACCGAAAGCAGCACGCAAGAAGGCGAAAATCGCTATACCACCGTTGAGGCCAGTTCTTTGGAAACCATTCGCCACATGGTTGCTTCTGGTTTGGGTGTATCTGTTTTACCGCTCTCAGCAGTGAATAGCCACCACTACACTGCCGGAGTCATTGAGGTGCGCCCGTTCACGGCACCTGCACCCAAACGAACTGTCGCCATCGCTTGGCGTGCTACTTTTCCACGCCCCAAAGCAATTGACGCTTTAGTGGGAGCTATTCGCCAATGTCCGTTGGCACAACAAAATAACGGCTAGCCCTATGACGTTGCTCGTAAACATACCAGTAACACAACTTAAAGGCGTTGGTACTGTCATGGCCGAAAAACTGGCCAAAGTCGGCATTGAAAACCTGCAGGATGTGCTATTTCATCTGCCTTCACGCTATCAAGACCGCACGAAAGTCACCCCCATTGCAGCGCTGAAACCCGGTCAGGATGCAGTCATTCTAGGTACGGTCATGGCCGCCAATATCGTGATGGGACGCAGACGCAGTTTATTGGTACGCATCCAGGATGCTACAGGCTCTATTAGCCTACGTTTTTTCCACTTCAGCGTGGCGCAAAAAAACGCTCTGCAACAAGGCACTCTCATTCGTTGCTACGGTGAAGCGCGCGCCGGGGCAACCGGTTTGGAAATTTATCATCCTGAATATCGTGCCCAGTCAGCCGAACAGCCTATTACACTGGATGACAGCCTCACAGCAATCTACCCTACCACCGAGGGCTTGACCCAGCAGCGCCTGCGCAGTCTAGCTGAACAAGCACTCGCATTTTTGTCACCCCTTAGCCTACCAGAGTGGTTGCCAACCAGTATTTTAGACAGCTATCAACTAGGCCCCTTAGAGCAGGCCGTGCGCTATTTACACCAACCACCGCCCGATGCAGCTACAGAGCAACTGTTAAACGGCACACACTGGGCACAACAACGTCTTGCCTTCGAAGAACTGCTCACACATCAGCTGTCCATGCAGCGTATGCGCAATGTATTGCAAGCCCAAAAAGCCCCTATGCTGGCTGCTGCCAACTCACTGCCAGCACAGTTTTTAGCTAACCTCGGCTTTACGCCCACCCATGCCCAGCAGCGTGTTGGCGAGGAAATTACTTGGGATTTACAGCAAAACAAGCCCATGCTACGACTTCTGCAAGGCGATGTTGGCGCCGGTAAGACGCTGGTCGCGGCGCTAGCTGCATTGCAGGCTATTGAGGCGGGTTATCAGGTGGCACTGATGGCGCCCACAGAGATTCTTGCGGAACAGCATTATTTAAATTTTAAAAAATGGTTTAACCCGCTGAATATTGAAGTGGCTTGGCTGGCTGGCAAACTTAAAGGTAAAGTGCGCGCTCAAGCGTTAGAGCAAATCGCTCAGGGCGCGCCCATGGTGGTCGGTACCCACGCTTTATTTCAAAACGAGGTGCAGTTTGCTCGATTAGCCTTAGCCATTATCGATGAGCAGCACCGCTTTGGCGTGCAACAGCGTTTAGCCTTGCGGGAAAAAGGCGTCGAGGGGCGTTTGAGTCCCCACCAATTGATTATGACCGCCACCCCTATCCCACGTACGCTCGCCATGAGCGCCTATGCGGACTTAGATACCTCGATCTTGGATGAACTACCGCCGGGCCGAACGCCTGTTAACACTGTAGTACTCAGTGATGTGCGCCGTAACGATGTCATTGAACGGGTGCGCGCTGCTTGCTTAGAAGGCCGGCAAGCCTACTGGGTATGTACGCTGATCGAAGAGTCAGACGAACTCACCTGCCAAGCCGCACAAACCACCTATGAAGAGCTGAGCCAATCCTTAACCGAACTCAACATAGGCTTGGTGCATGGGCGCTTAAAACCGGCTGAAAAAGCGCAAATAATGGAAGATTTTAAACAGAATAAATTGCACTTACTGATCGCCACAACAGTAATTGAAGTGGGGGTGGATGTGCCCAACGCCAGTCTGATGATTATTGAAAACCCCGAACGTTTAGGGCTGGCACAGTTGCATCAATTGCGTGGCCGTGTTGGTCGTGGCAGTATTGCCAGTCATTGCGTGCTGTTGTATCACGCGCCTTTATCACAGATTGGGCGCGAACGCTTGGCTATCATGCGCGAAACCAATGACGGCTTTGTGATTGCCGAGAAAGATCTTGAGTTACGCGGCCCCGGTGAAATGCTCGGCACACGCCAAACAGGCTTGCTGCAGTTTAAAGTCGCTGATTTGATGCGCGACTCCGCCATGCTGCCTGCCGTGCGCGATGCCGCATTAGAGTTACTTGAACACCACCCACAGCAAGCCGAACCACTGCTTGAGCGTTGGCTCAAACACGGCCAGCATTATGGGCAAGTTTGATTGCATGATGTGCTTATACAACCGGTGAAAAAAACCCTATACTGTGTGCAGCTTATAAAGAAGAGAGAACAGGGTTGTTATGAGTTTGTCCGATTTTTCTACCAGCCAGCCCAGCATCTCTAGTGAACAGGTTGCCTGGCTACTAAAACAGCAAAACATACCCGTTGAAACACAGAGTGCTCAGCTTACCCCTGCTCAACAACAACTGCAGGTCGTAGTGCTGCGCGATGCTGAACAGTATCTATGCGCTATTTTTGCGCGCAACCATATACTGGATTTACGCGCACTCAACACACAACTAAATGCTAATTATAAAGCCGACAGCAAGCACAGCAGCAGCCTAAAGGTTCGTTTACAGGTGCATGATTTACCGGCCATTCCTGACTTACTCAACCTGCCCTGCGTTTACGCAACTCATTTAACCGAGCTGGACGATGTACTCTTTGAGTCAGGCAGTGCTGGCAGTCTGCTAAAAATCTCAGCTGATTCATTCAGCCAACTTATGAAAAACAGCCAAGCACTCGCGTTTACCGCTGAACTGCCTGCCACCAACCCCAACTTACTGCCCAGCAACCTCGATGTTCAGCACATCAAACAAGCCGTGCAATCTTTAACCACCTTGCGTATTAAGCAGCGCCTAGAGGAAACTCTGGAAATTCCACCCTTGTCTGTAACCGCGCAAAAAGTACTTAGGCTGCGTACCGACCCCAATGCTTATGTTGATGAATTGACCGCTATTGTGGAAACCGACCCCGCTATGGCTGCACAGGTCATGAGTTGGGCAGCATCACCTTACTATGCAGCACCGGGAAAAGTACGCTCTATTGAAGACGCTATCATAAGGGTCTTGGGTTTTGACTTAGTCATTAACCTCGCCCTTGGTTTAGCCCTAGGCAAAACACTTAAACTGCCTAGTCAAAACGCCAGCCAGAACCGTGATTATTGGCAGCAAGCCATTTACACCGCATCGCTCATTGAAGGTTTGGTTGTAGCCATCCCTAGGCAGTATCGCCCAGAGGCAGGCTTAGCGTATTTGGCTGGATTGCTACACAGCTTTGGTTATGTACTGCTCGCGCATATTTTTCCATCCTATTTTTCGTTAATCAGCCAGTACCTTGCAGCCAATCCTCACTTACAAGCCTGCTATGTAGAGCATTTTTTACTGGGCATTACCCGCGAACAAATGGGCGCTTGGCTTATGCAACACTGGCAAATGCCAGAGGAACTCACTGTGGCCATCCGCCAGCAACACAACCCTGACTATCAGGGCCCATATGCGGTTTATTCACAACTCACTTACCTAGCGACACAGTTATTAGCCGCGCAAGAAGGCGTTACCCAAGACATACCTGCCAGCCTTTATGAAAGTTTGCACTTAACACCCACTGACGCACAGCAAGCGTTGGACAAAGTCACAGCAGCTGAGCAGGCGTTACGTTTACTAGCCGCACAATTATCAAGTTAAGCGTGCTTAATGCAACCTGCAATCATTTTCTAGGTCTAAATTTTCACAGTTTTTCAGCCAAGGTCGTTGATATGCGTTCACTCTTTTTTATCTTACTGGCACTGTTGCCGATGCAGATTTTTGCCCAAGCCTGTATTGTCGAAACCCAATCAGCGCAAGTTAAAGTTAAGGTGTGCCAGCAAAACCGCACTATTCCTGAACACCTATTTCGTAACGGATTTTGTAAACCGCAGCTTGCAGGGCAAAAAACCGAAGTCACCTTTGTTGACCGCTGCCCCACTGGTGCTTTTGGTGTATGCCGTAACTCACAAAGCTCTGGCGTTCCTTATCAGCAGGATATTTATTACTATGGCGTAGAGGATGACACGCGTTTTTTAAAGCCCGCTTGCGAGCGACAAAACAAAGGCGTGTGGATGGCTCAGTAGTAGGTTTAACCTTAACTCACTCACCTGATTTAACAGCATTAAATTAACAATAAACTGGAGTATGTATGCGTAATATTATGTTTTCTTGGATTGCCCTGTGCGGTTTATTCTTATTTACGAGCGCCCATGCTCAACCTATTGAAGAAGGAAAAAACTACATTAGTTTACGCAGCCCTGTCGCAACACAAGAGCCGGACAAAATAGAAGTAGTCACCTTATTCTGGTATGGCTGCCCACACTGCTATCAGCTTGAACCAACCTTAGATGCATGGCAGAAAAAACTGCCCGAAGATGTAAACTTTATCCGCGTCCCTGCTATGTTTGGCGGTATCTGGAATTTACACGGTCAGCTGTATTACAGTCTTGAAGCCATCGGTGCTACCGAACAGTTACATGCTGTTATTTTTGATGTCATTCAAAACAACAAGCAGCGCTTAGCCACTGCAGCCGAAATAACTGACTTTGTGGTCAAGCAAGGCATAGATAAAGACAGCTTTGAAAAAGCTTGGAATTCCTTTGCTGTTAAAAGTCAGCTACAAAAAGCCAAGCGCTTGGCTATTGCTTATCAGATTTCCGGCGTACCCGCTCTAGTGGTTAATGGTAAATACACCTTTGACATTGCCAGCGCTGGCGGCTTAAAGGAAACCACAGAGGTTGCTGACTATTTAATTAACCACGAACGCAATAACTAGCGGTTACTAAAAAAATGCTGATGCCACGCCAAAAGCAATTACGCCAAGCCAAAACTGGTCGCTTAATTGACAACACTGAAGCCAGCTCTTATTGCATTGACGGCAAGGAAACCCTGCGCCTGTTAAGCTTTAATATTCAGGTTGGCATCAGTACCGGCGCTTATTGGCATTATGTTACCCGCAGCTGGAAACACATACTGCCACACCAAGAACGCTTTAAGAATCTGCAGCGCATCGGCTTTATGCTCAATGATTTTGACTTGGTCGCCATCCAAGAAGCCGATGGTGGCAGCTTGCGCTCTAACTATATCAATCAGGTGCAGCAACTCGCTCAGCTGGGCAAATTCCCCTATTGGTACCAACAGCTCAATCGTGACTTGGGCCCCTTTGCGCAACACAGCAACGGGCTCTTAAGTCGGGTCAACGTGCACAGCTTAGAAGACCACCCACTGCCCGGCCCTGCTGGGCGTGGTGCTATCTTGTTGCAAATAGGTTCTGGCCCTGATGCTGTAGTTGTAGTGATGATGCATTTGGCACTGGGTACAAAGGTGCGGAACCAACAGCTAGGTTATGTACGCGAGCTGGTGCAGGATTATCGACATTACGTATTAATGGGCGATCTCAATACTCATGTAGATGATCTGCTATATCGTTCTCCTTTACGCACTTTAGATTTGCGGGCACCGCAATCTATTGCTACATTCCCTAGCTGGAATCCACAACAATGCTTGGATCACATACTGGTTAGCTCAGGACTGCAAATTGGTCAAGTTTCTGTACTTCCCTTACCAATTTCGGACCATCTGCCTGTAGCAACTGAAATAATCTTACCTTGCGCGAAGCACTAACCGGTCTGAATACATACCACTTATGACAAACACTGACAGTCGCAATTGGAAAGAAAAGTACATTCTGTTACTTACTGATTTCGAAACCAAACAAAGCAGTAAAAGCCAATACATCGCTCTGCTGCAGCGTGCTTTGGTACGCAGCATATTGGCAGCTGAAGGCCAGGATCCCAAGCTGGACCGCTCGCTAAAAGAGTTGCGCAGCGCTGTGCGTCGAGAACTGGATGCAGAACGCCTTGAGCAGATTATTGATGAGTTTGAGTTACGCTTAGTGTCTGCGGATGAAAAGAAGCAGCTTCACTTAGAAAAAATCCAACAAGCTCTGCATACGCTCTGCGATCACTTACTACAACAAAAGCCCAGCAATGAAATTACTCAGGCGCTTCATAAGTATCAAGCGGCCCTGCGAGTTTCCATCGCTAGCAGCTACAACCTGCACAACTTACTGCAGGAATTGAGCGATTTGCAGGGGCAAGTACTCAACAAGCCCGCCGAATTAGAACCAAAGCTTGAATCCGAAAAAACATCCTTACTAAAACGTTTTTTAACCAAACAAAAAAAACCACTGCAGCCTGTTTCAGCCAGCCATATCCACCCGGACAGCATTGCACAGTCTGTTGTAGAACACCCTGCTGGCAACTGTGCGTTCACGCAGACTGAAGATGATCGTGCTCATGCCGAAGTGGTAGAGCAAATACAGGTAACCCTTTTACAGCTTATTTCTGAATTGCCCATTAATCAGCACAATCAAGGCGTGGCTGATGCGCTAAAAAGTAAACTTCAGAGCACCATCGACTGTTTTCAACTGGCTGATCTTCTCGATGAATTGGCGAACCTCGTTATTGCTATTTATTCAAGTAATCACCAAGAGATCGGTAGCTATTTACAGCAGCTTAACCAACGCTTGAACTACGTCAATGAAAGCCTGCAGACAGCACAGAACAGTTATCAGGTGGCGGTCAATGTGGCCGACACGTTCGATACGCAAATGCAGGCTCAGGTCAAAACACTGAATCAAGATGTACAAAAAAGCACAGACCTAGAAGCGTTAAAACTGCGAGTGGATGAGCGCCTAAATGAGTTTGTTGAGTCCCTTAGCAACTATCAAACACAGCGTAAGCAGGTAGAAAAAAGCGTTTTAGACCGGTTTAACTCTTTAAGCGAGCGTTTCGTTTTAATGGAATCTGAAACCAAGCAGCTCAGCTCAAAGCTTAAAGAACAGCAGGAAAAAGCCCGTCTTGACCCGCTAACCGGAATCGCCAATCGAGCTGCATGGGATGAGCGCTTGATGGTTGAACATACACGCTTGACGCGCACAGCCGAACCCTTGTTGCTCGCCATCATAGACATCGATCTATTTAAGAGGGTCAACGACAGCTACGGACATATAGCTGGAGACAAGGTACTAAAAATCATTGCTAGCAAGCTGGAAAGATCCATCCGCAGAACTGATTTTTTAGCTCGTTATGGCGGTGAAGAATTTGTTTTATTGCTGACTGACACGCGTCTTGATGAGGGTGAGCGGCTGTTAAATACAATCCGCGAGTCCATTGCTACGGCACCGTTCCATTTTAAGGGCGAGCCTATTCAAATTACATTCTCCGCTGGTATTGGCCAACTGCATGCCAATGAGCCTACAGAACACGCCTTTGCCCGTATTGACCAAGCTCTGTACAAAGCAAAAGAAGCAGGGCGCAATATGGTTGTACGCTCCGCTCCCTTCGTTGAATAACCTGCTAATTTTAAGCTGACTAACCAATTATGCCGCTGCCTAATATCAGGTTTTCTATTGCCTGAAGATCTGGAATGTAGTGGGTTTCTCCGTGCTGTTTAACTGCTTGCAACTCGTACTGACCCAGTTCGGATGTGGTGTCTTCAAGTAGGCCTGCATCCACTCTAAGAGTGCGTGGAATGCCCTGAATCACTAGCGCATAAAAGCGAAAATCAGGTCGCGCGCCCATAGCATTAACGATCACAATCCGCGACTGCTCATCCACCTGCGCCGGTTGTTCGGATAAAACCGCATAGGATATTACCGGTAAACGCAAACCTCGCCATTCAAGCTGACCAATTAACCATTGAGGCGCATGTTCTATGGTCTCAACATTACGATAGGGTACTAATTCCGCTACTGCGGTATTGGGCACAAGCATTTTCCGCTCTGCCACATTTAACAGCAAACAGGTTAAAAATGGCGGTAAGTTTTGTTCTGTCATCAGCTAATCCTCATTGAATTGGCCGTATAGCGTTGTATTAAATGGTTTAGCATAGCCATCGCCAAACCTCTAGGCGTAGAGCTATAACTACTATGTCCGGCTTTACGAATACTGTCTGGCATACTTGGACAGGCACAGCTTTCTGCAGATTGCACCCAAATAATAGCACCTTGCTTTTTTGCGTAAGCGCTGGCACGGCTGCCATCTTCACCCATACCGCTGAAAACGATGACACCACTACGCTGGGCAAAGCGCTGGGTTAGGTTAAGCATAACCTGATCGATAGAAGGGCTGTAAGCACCTGTCCACGGACTGTCTAAAATATTGATGGTACCGGCTTCAGTGAAATTTAATTCATTTTGCACAGGTACTACTACCACTTCACCGCTGTATACGGCTTCACAGTGCTGCGCTAAACGTACCCGCCATTCGCTATGTCGACCGACAGCTTGCGGCAGCTTCTCTTCAAAACTCGCATCAATATGCTGGGCGTAAATAAAGCCGACGGGCAAGCCGCTAGGTAACACGTCCAAAAACTCTTTTACTGCGTTAGGACCACCCAGCGAGGCTGCTAACAGCCATACTTCCCTAGCTGGCTTTCCTGTGCTGCTCGTGAGCTTCGCAAGTGACTCAGGTAGCGACAAGCGTTCTTGCGAGGCTGAATCTGCGTGGCTAGCTTGAGCGTTGATGGGGCCGGCTTTTGTTTGCAGTAGCTGGTCAATCTTACTCAGCAGGCTGCGCTCCCAGCGTGGATAGTCTTCAGAATGACGCTCCGGCGCTTGCCCCTCACCAAACAGAACCGGAGTGTCTGTTTCGTAAAGATGCTCTAAAACCTGACATTTCTCATCATCAGTCTGCAGTAAATTAACCAGCCACACATCAACCTGATAGGAGGCAATTTCCTCAACCTTTACCTGCTGCGGGTCGCTATTGAGCTCGATACTATAGCCTGGCGCACTTAGAGCTTGCTGCAATAAATGTCGCTGTAAAGAGGTATCTGCAAGCACGGCTACACGCACTGTCACTTATCTTACCCTTTCCTTTAGGTGGTGAGTCCTTCAATTTTTTGCAACAGCTCAGCCTCTTGATAGGGCTTACCTAAGTACTCATTAACACCAATGGCCATGGCTCGTTCGCGGTGTTTTTCACCCGTTCGTGAGGTAATCATAATAATGGGTAAGTCCGCCAGCTGCTGGTCATGTCTAACCAGGGTGGCAACCTCAAAGCCATCCATACGCGGCATTTCAATGTCCAGCAACATAATGTCGGGTTTACGATCCTGTAGCTGGGTAATGGCGTCCATCCCATCTTTAGCCGTCATTACGCTCATCCCATGGCGCTCCAGTAATCTAGAGGTTACTTTGCGTACCGTAACCGAGTCATCCACAATCATCACGAGCAGCTGTTTTTGTCGTGATTTTTCCTCAGCGCCCCGCTCATCAAACAATTGTGTGGTACTGTTGCGCGCATAGAGGTTACGAATGGTCGCCATCAGGTCGACAATGACTACTACGCGACCATCACCTAGAATTGTTGCTCCTGAGATACCATACACACTGGAAAACTGCGGACCTAGGCTTTTTACCACAATTTCCCGTGAGCCTGCCAAGGCATCAACCTGTACCGCAATGGCATGGTCTTCAGAGCGCACTAAAATCACAGGAAGTGGCAACGCCTGTCCCACCAGTTTGGGCTGCTGACCATTGAGCAATAACTCGCCGATATAGCGTAGCTCATAGTTTTGACCGGCATACTCATACTGTGGCGGCACTCCTTCTACGCGTGCTTGTTCGTACAAAGCCTCCAGCTCATAGGGCGATACCCGTACGATCCCTTCAATAACGTTTAAGGGCACAGCATATAAATCATCGCCCGTGAGCACCATCAACGCGCGGTTCACTGAAACGGTAAAAGGTAGACGAATAACAAAGCGCGTACCTAAACCGGTTGCAGACTCAATGTTGATAGAGCCACCAATTTGCTTAATTTCTGAGGCAACCACATCCATGCCGACACCACGCCCAGAAACCTGGGTGATTGTGGCTGCAGTGGAGAATCCAGACTTAAGAATAAACTGCATGACTTCTTGATCGGTCAAGCTGGAATCAGCTGCCATCAAGCCACGCTCAATCGCTTTTTTACGTACGGCCGCCAAATTGATTCCGCCGCCATCGTCACTCATCACCAGCAGGATATCTGCACCTTCACGACTTAATTCCAGACGGATAGTACCTTTGACCGGCTTACCTGCTGCTTTACGGGCTGCGGCGGTTTCTATTCCATGCCCTATGGCATTTCTTAGCATATGTTCCAGAGGGGCGACCATGCGCTCCAGTACGGAACGGTCCATCTCGCCTTCAGCGTTCGCAACTTTTAACTCAACCTGCTTACCTAGTTCTTCCGCTACCTGACGCACAATGCGGCGCAGACGCGGCAGCATCCGCTCAAACGGCACCATGCGGGTACGCATTAAGCCCTCTTGCAGTTCAGTATTAACGCGCGATTGTTGCAGCAGTAGCGTTTCTGCGTCTCTTGTTTTTGAGACTAGGGTTTCTTTTAAATCCAATAAGTCAGATGCCGACTCAAACAGTGAGCGCGAAAGCTGTTGCAGGTGTGAGTACTGATCCATTTCCAGTGGATCAAAATCTTCATAACCTTCCTGCCCTGCTTCATCTTGGTGACGGCTAATAATCTGCGCCTGTGTTTCAGTATCTAGACGACGCAGCTGATCCCGCACTCTGTCCAGCGTTGCTTCCATATCAGTGAGCGTGAAAGCAAAATCACTGACTTGCTGTTCAACACGTGCGCGGAAAATAGATGTTTCACCAGCAAGGTTAACCAGCTGTTCAAGCAACTCAGCAGGAACTCGCACCTGCTCTTGTGACGTTCTTTGTGTTGCCCGTTCTTCTGCTTCTTGTTGGGCTTTACGCACAAAGGGTAAAGCCTGGGCAATAATATCATCAGCATATTGCCTGTCTTCAGCGGTTACAGCCGCAAGACTTTGCTGCATAAGCTGAACCTTTTCAGGCTGAGCAGGCTGCTTTACTTGCGGTGATAAACGGTTTAACAAAGCATCGAGATGACTGATCTCTTCAGTTAATTGTTCTAAACCTTGCTGTACAGAAGTGTTACTGGCTTCACTTCCGTCCAAACGCGACAAACTGTGCTCCAGCTGTGTACATCGCCGGCCTACTTCTGGCAGCTGAGCAAGCTGTGCACCACTTTTCAAGTTGGCTAATACAGCTAAGCAGTCGCTAATAAGCTGCGCGCGTTGTGTCGGTTCTGTGGTAGTTGCCTTGTCGATGCGGCCAGCCAGCTGTTGTAGATGCTCTTTGGCATCGGCAACGAAGACTTCTAATAAATCAGCATCAACGGTCTCGCTGCTCGCGGTTGCGACGGTTTTTTCCGCGCTCGCTGTAGCCAGTGATTGCAGATCTGCATCAGGGTTTTCCCTTAGCAAGCAGATTTGCTCAATTAGCAGCTGTCCATCGCTAAGCGGTTTATTATCACGCACTTCCTCTAGCATGTTGGCCAGACGATCATGGCATCTATGCAACAGCGCTATGATGCTGTCATTGGCTTTGAGCCTCCCCTCACTAAAATCTTCATATAGAAACTCTAATTCATGGGCTAGATCACCAATCTCGCTGATTTCTGCCATGCGCGCACCACCCTTTAGGGTGTGTAAGTCGCGCTGTAGTGCTTCCACTTCAACGAGGTTTTCTGGGTTTTCAAGCCATTTCTGCATAGATGCAGTAACGCTTTCAATAATCTCAAACCCTTCCTCGAGGAAAATCTCTACCAGTTCAGGATCGCGCTCAAAGTCTACGGCATCCTGTCTTGCGCTACTTAAAACCTCTTGTGTTGCTGTGTGCGTTTGTTCTTGCGGCTGCAGGTCGTAGTCTAAATCCGGCTCTAAATCCAGCTGCGCATCTAAATCCCGCGCTTCCTCATCCACATGTTTTTCTACATCAGCATCGGCATGGCTAGCTTCTGCCGTATCCTGAATAGCCTCTACACTAATGCCGTTACGCAGGTTGTTTAACTGCTCAATAATTTTAACGGGCATATGCAGTGGTTGCTGCTCTTGCAGTGCTTCCAACTGCACAGCTAGCTCGTCATGGGCAAGGTGCAGTAATTTAACGATGCCGTTATTGATTGCTAGGCGCCCTTCGAGCAAACCCTCATAAATAAACTCAAGCTCGTGGGCCAAGTCGCCAATGGGTTTAATTTCTGCCATTCGCGCACCGCCCTTCAGGGTGTGCAAATCTCGCATTAAGGCGGCCATCAGCATGCTGTTGTCTGTTTCTTGCAGCCACTTTTCTAGCGCTTTATTGGCACTTTCTAGCAAGTCCATCGCTTCTTCGAGGAAAATTTCCGCCATTTCCTCGTCAAATTCACTGTACTCAACTGTAGTATCCGCCTCAGGCTGCTCGGCTTCTTGCTCAGCGTCTAAGACAAACTCAGCCGCTGTCGAACTCAACTCATCTGGTAGGTCTTCTGGCTCTACAGCAGGCTGGCTATCAACGACTTCTGCGGGTTGCTCAAGCAGCAGCATTAATTGCTGTATAAGCTCAGGCTGTGCAGTAACTCGTACTGCTGCAGCCACTTCATCAAGCATATTCACTAAAGCCAAATGAGCCTGTTCAAGGCAGTTATATAGCTCATCATGCGTGTTGATTTGACCATTATCTAAAGCAATATACAGGCGTAATAATGCATCACACAGCTCACTTACGGCTGAGATTTCAGCCATTTGTGCCGCGTTCTGTAACTCAGTTAACTCTTCAAATAACTCTACCGGAACCTCAAAGGCTAACGCCTCTGTACGCCATTGATGAATACGCTCATCCATAGCCAGCAGCAGATCCAAGTCCTCTACCATCACCTGGGTAATTAGCAGTGGATCATTTTTAATACCTGCCGCTTCATCTTGACTGACGCTGACAATATCTAAACGCTCTTGTAACAGCTCCAGCAATTTAGCCACCAGCTCATCAGTGCCAGCAATGGGCTGCATGGGCGTGCTGTCAAGTTGTTGCACACCAACACGCATTAGCTGCTCTGCTTCTTTCAGCAGTTGTGCCTCGGTGCTGTCGATAGTTAGTAGATGGGCGCGGTATTCTTTAACCAGTTTCTCTAAAGGCGTAACTATGACTGCTACAGGACCCACTCCCGACATGTGTGCACTACCCTTGAGGGTGTGCATTGAGCGCTGTAACTCATCGGTAACCGGTCTTGGAACCCGTTTTTCACAGTCTTTATTAAAGTCCGCTAAGACTTTTAAATGATTAAGCGCTTCATTGATAAAAATATCAATTAAAGCAGGTTCTAAGCCGGCCTCTACCAATACAGCCGCCGCTGACTCACTCAGACATACTTCTTCTGTTTCCACTGCATCAGCTGCATCTGTTTCTGCTTGGGCTGTATCTTGTGTCTGCTCGTGCTGTGCTGTTGCGAAACTGTCTAACTCAGCCTGACGCTGTTCGACCGCATCCGCGCTAGGTCCAATGACCTCTTGCTGCTGTGAAACAGACTCAGAATCCTGTTCAAAAAAGTCTGGATGTGGCAAGTTGCGTGCGAGCGCATGTGCAATATTAGCCAAGCGATCAGCATCATCGCGCTGACGCTGTTGCTGCTGGGCAAACTCTTCAACCAAACTAGGTAATATTTTTATAACTTCAGCAACTACCTTGACTGACGCGGGCGTTGGCTCGACTGTATTTTCAATAATTCGGTTAAGCAGATTTTCTATCGACCAAGCCAGCTCACCCAGAACCAAGGCCCTGACCATGCGTCCACTACCCTTCAGGGTATGAAAGCTGCGGCGTAACTCTCCCAGCGCATGCTTGTCTTGTAACTCTGCGCACCATTGTGGAAAGTAGGTAGCAATGTCTTCCTGAACTTCTTCTGCTTCTTCTATAAAAATCTCACGCAGCTCTTCATCAGGCGCTTCTTCATCAGCCGGCGGGGGCAAGAGCGTTAACGGAACCTCCTGAGTTGAAGGCGGGTTCAGCGCCGAACTCGGGGCGGATAGAATCTGTTTAACGCTAAGTGCTTCTTCCTCTGCAGTGGTAGTTTGCGGCGCAGCAGCTTGTGGCAGCTCAACGTCCGGCAAGTCCATCAAGTCAGCTAGTGCGATATCCTTTGGCTCGGTTTCAGCGGCTAGCTCTATTTCCAATTCTTGTGTTTCGTCCTGCTCGGCGACGGGCTGTGCTTCTACGGCCGCGTATTCTTGCGCAAAGTCGTCATCTAGCTCAGGCTCTAACGTATCAATACTCAGCTGAGCATTAGCCTGTACCAGATCGGCTAGCTCAAGCTCTTGTGTCTCTGGCTCATCAATAGCTAGCTCTATTGTTTGCACGCGCTCTATTGGCTTATAGCCTAGACTGGCTAAGCTTTCTTCAGCCACATCAAGGATCGACTCGCCTTCACTTTCATGGTCTTCGTAAAGGCGTTCCAGGTAGTATTCAACACTGGTGATGGCATCAGCTAAGGTGTCTAGATCTTGCCAGTTAGGCACTTGTTCGCGCTCAATTAGCTCGTTTTGCACGTAACGGCGGCAGCTATCGACCAAATCAGCGGCACGCTGTAGCGGAATCATAATCAAACCGCCGCGCACTTGATTTAATACCTCGGGCACAACCTGTAAATGTTCGTGTTTCCACTGTGAGGCGATAAAAGCAATAATACCATCCTTTGCTTGTTCTAAACCTGTGCGCGCCTCCTTGAACACTACGCGGTGAATCTGACTGACATCCGTAGTAGGCACCAACGCTTGCTCGCCCGTATTGTCTTCTGGGTTGCCCACCATCCCAGTAAGCGTGGCCTCTAGGTACAGCAACGCACCGGCAATATCCATCAAGGTACCGTCACCAATGGTGCGTGCGCCTTGAGCGATACTTTGCAAAATTTCAATTTGATCGAGGATGACTTTTCTAGGCTGTGCAAAACCTAAAACCGCTAAGGTATCTGCAATCTGCTTGAGTGGCTGCTGCAATGTGAGCAGCTCATCCAGGTTTGAGCGATCACTACGGACAAAGAGATCCAGCTGATCCTTAATGCGTACCAGCTCTTCACATAAAGCCGTCACTACTGAGCGCATAGCTCCACGGTCAGGACCAGCCATGCGCGCGCGCTCTTCATCCAGCAAAAGCTCGCTCGGTAAAGCTTCGGTTAATCGGTATAGTTTGTGTAGCTCTTGCAAATGCGCGGAGTTGGGATTGGTTTTGGCTACATAGAATAATAGGTTTTTCAGCAAATCTGCCGGCGGCAAATGGTTAAGTCCACCGGCTTGTTCTCGCACTAACTTACGCAGTTCAGCATCTAACTGGCGTAATAATGTACGTACCGAGGCGCTTAATTCTAAGCTTTTATTCGCCAATCCTTCCACCAAGCCTAGCGCAACCTGCCAGAGAGGCTGCAAGGGAGCACCCTGACTAAGTTTTTCTAGACCTGAAAAAACCCTAGCCATATTAGCCAGATGTCTTTCTACATCCTGATTGCGTAACAAGCCAACCAAGGATACCTGTTGAAGCTGCCTTAGCTTGCGCAGTAGTGCAGGCAAATCCTGCTCATCCAGCCGTTGTAGACTCGCTTGGGTTAAGGGCTGTATGTCGGGTTGCTGCGCAGGATTAAACAAACTGGTTTCTGATAGTAGTTTTTCATCGCGCGCAGCACGTAAGTCGTTCAGCAATGGCAAAATCACCATTGGTAAATCACGACGTGCTGTCTGTATGCGTTCTAAATAAAGCGGTAGCTGCAGGATTGCCTGCATCATGACTTCTAACGCTTCATTGATATTAGGTACGCTATTATCCAATAACGCTTGCGATAGCTTCTCCATTTCTTCGGCCAACAAAGCAGCGCCGAAAAACTCCACCATCTGCAATGTACCGTGCACTTGGTGTATATAGGTTAAGCAAAAACTTAGGCGCGAGCTGTCCTCTGGATTTTCTACATAGTCTTCCAAAGCTTGACGTGCTTGCTTTAAAGTTTCTGCTATTTCGCCTTTAACCCATTCTAGGGCGACATAGTCGTGCCGTTCACCCATACCTACTCCACTCATATTCGCAACTACCCTCTACGGGTAAAGGCCAAAACTTTTTCGTTTTCAACACGCTGTAAATCTGCATGTTCCCAACCTGTCACCTCACCTAACCCAACTACCAGTACACCACCGGGCGCTAATCGTGCAGCGAGGTGATTAAGAATTTCACGACGCTGCCATCGGCGAAAATAAATCAACAGGTTTTGGCAAAAAATGACATCCATGCTCGAAATAGGTGCATTGGCGAGCTCCAGTACATTAAGCCGTGCAAAACATACCCGCTGCATTAGGTCCTTATTAACTTGAAAGCAACCGGGCTGTTCTTCTACAAAATAACGCGCAACAATTTCTTTTGATACCGTTTCTAAACGCCGAGCAGAGTAACGGGCTGTGCGGGCTTTTTTCAATGCGCTGTGGCTAATATCAGTAGCCGTCACTGCAAACCCTTTGGTTTTGTCTTGCTCACGTAAAACTTGCGCCACTGTTATAGCTAAGGACCAGGGCTCTTCACCTGTAGCACAACCCACGCTCCAAAGTGACAGAGGCCTTTTATGATGCTTATCAACCATGCGTTTGCGCAAAAATTCTGCGACAAAATCATACGAGGCCTGATGCCTAAAAAAATGGGTTTCCTGAACCGTTAACTTATCGAGCAAATTGGTCCATTCAACAGCAGCGCTCGGGCCATTCAGTACTTGCTGGTAATAGTCAGCATAATCGGACAAACCCAACTCACGCATGCGTGCGGTTAAGTTCACCTGCAGGAACGAACGTCTTTGTTCGGTTAGCACCATACCCGAGCGCGACTCCAGTAATTGGCACCAATCACCAAACTCAGAGGTAGACATTTCTGCCACAGGTTTTAAAATCCACGCACTACCCGCTTGCATACTTATTCTTCTATTGTTAGCCAATTAAAGTTGGCAGCTTTATTTAAAAGCTGCCACTCATATTCCCTAGGCTTCGTCTTCTTGCTGGCCCGGCAATGTAAAGCCAGATACAGATTCACGCATGTCGTTCGCCAACTTGGCCAGGTTTCCAATACTGCGCGCCGTTGCTGTCGTACCCGAGGAGGTTTGCGAAGTAATTTCTTGAATAACGTTCATCGTGTTGGATACGTGAGCCGCAGATGAAGCCTGCTGACGAGCTGCGTTAGAAATGTTCTGGATAAGATTAGCCAGTGCCTTAGACACGTTCTCAATTTCCTCAAGAGAAACACCCGCATCCTGGGCAAGACGCGCACCACGCACAACCTCAGTGGTGGTTTGCTCCATCGAAATAACCGCTTCGTTGGTATCCGTCTGAATGGTTCTTACCAGGGCTTCAATCTGTTTGGTGGCTGCCGATGAACGCTCTGCCAGTCGCTGTACTTCGTCAGCAACAACCGCAAAGCCTCGACCTGCATCACCCGCCATAGCAGCCTGAATCGCTGCGTTCAAAGCAAGAATGTTCGTCTGGTCAGCAATGTCGTTAATCAAACTTACGATGTCACCAATTTCTTGCGAAGACTCACCCAGGCGTTTAATACGCTTAGAGGTATCCTGAATCTGTTCACGAATACTATCCATTCCGGTAATGGTGTTGTGTACCACCTCGTTACCTTTGTTGGCGATAGATACAGCACGCTCAGCAACCGCAGCTGATTCAGCAGCATTACCTGATACTTGGTCAATGGAAACCGCCATCTCGTTAATCGCAGCAGAGGCGCCAGCAATTTCTTGCGCTTGGTGCTCAGAAGCTTCCGCCAAATTCATTGCTGTGGCTTGGGTTTCTTGTGCAGCTGCTGCCACTTGCAATGCAGTCTGGTTAATGGTTCCGACTAATTCGCGTAACTGAGCAATGGTAAAGTTAATGGAGTCCGCGATAGCACCGGTAAAGTCCTCACTCACGGTGGCTTCTGTGGTCAGGTCACCGTCTGCTAGGTCAGCAATTTCATCCAGCAAGCGTAAAATTGCCATCTGGTTACGTTCGTTCTTTTCCGCTGTATCTTTAAGGTTCGCGCGTGTTTCACGCATGCTTAAGAACCCTAGGAAAATGATACAGGTAATCACGACTGCACCAAGGAAATAGCCTAACAGCGCATTAAGCACCCGACTGCCAGCACGCTCTTCAAATGCAGCAGCGAGCGCCGAGGTTTTATCAAGCAGCGTTTGCGATACAATAAAAATACCATTAGAGGCCTCACGCACTTTAAACAGCTCGGGCGAGGTTTCCAAAATATCATCAACAGAGTCGGCAACGAACGCGAACAGTTCGGTAATTTCGTCCAAACGCTCTATAGCTTCACGGTTTGTTACGCGGCTAATCTCCATTGCCGCACTGCCTTCTTTCATCGCAGTCAATACACGACCAAATTGGTTGGCATCACGGGCAAACATATCAGCAGCCAAAACTGAATCTTGGTCACCAATCAGTACTTTATTGGCCGAACCAATAATACGCTCCGCCAAGAGCGACTGACGCTGCGCCACAGCAATCTGGTTGGCTGGAGCACCGCTGCTTAGCAGAATATCAACAACTTCTTCATACTCAACCTGCAGCTGGGGAATTGTCTCGGCTAAAGTTGCAGCCACGGCATAAAGTGAAAGCACGGTTGGCTCACCGCCAAGAATCTCTGCCGTGTACTGACGCAGTGTGTTCCAGTCTTTAGACACTGCATTCATTTCTTGGTCCACCGCCTCTGGCGCGGGTGGCAAGCCGGTATCCGAATCGCCATTATCCAAATACTTCCAGCGTCTTTCGAATTCATCGCGCGCTTCTTTGAGCTGCGCATAGGCGTCTGTTTTACCGGCCGATGCTTCACTGGCGTTCTTGGCAATCCGTTGTGATAACACGCGCAACTCACCGGCATGACTGATGTATTCTTTGTCATAGCTCGTCTGCGTGTTCAGATACACAATGTTGATAAAAATAACAATGATCGATAAGACCAGAGTTATGAAAAGTCCAGTTCTGAGCGCACTACCGCGCACATCAGAGATCAATTTGTCTGCGCTTAGCTTTTTCATTATTTGGCCCCCATCCGGACCCACCTATACATTGAAGTTATTACACACTTTTGCTCAGCCAGTTAAAAACTGATTAAACAAATCTCTATGCTTATACTTAAGCAACCACGTCCAAAAACCCACCACTTTTAGCCAAGGCATAAGGACTAAACACCATCCAAGTTTGCTCACGATGAAACACACCGTGCGCATACGCTTGCAAGTTACTCTTTACATCGGTTAGTTGCTCACTAAAACTGTTAAGTGCGAAATGCTGCATCCCTAAAACCGCATCAACAATGAGCCCAGCAAAAACCTCTTGGTACTCAACAACTAAGATTCGTCGCTCTTTATTATTAGCTGAAGGCTCGGACTGTAAGAATTCACTCAAATCTACGACTGGTAACAAACGACCACGCACATTAGCCACGCCCTTGATCCAGCTTTTTACTCCGGGCAGCAAGGTATAACGAGGCTCATGCAAAACCTCTGCTACCTCACTCATAGGCGCTACAAAATGCTGTTCACCGATACGAAAACCAATGCCGCGCCAGCTTTCAACTTTTTCTTCCTGAGAAGGCAAGCCCGCTGCCGCTTTTCTGCAGCTGTTTTCAATCGCGACAAGGGTTGCGTAGGGTGATGATTGCTTGGTCATATCTTTGTCCGTAAGACGCATTAGCCAGCAAGCACCGCATTGAGTGTTTTAACTAACACCGCCTCTTCCACAGGCTTAGTTAGATAATCGCGCGCGCCTTGGCGTTTACCCCAAACGCGGTCAGTTTCTTGATCTTTAGTGGTTACAATAATAACCGGGATATGAGCTGTTTCAGGATCGCGGCTTAACTGTCTTGTAGCCTGAAATCCATTTAGACCCGGCATCACTATATCCATCAGTACCGCATCAGGCTTTTCTTGACGTGCCAATGCAACACCATCTTGACCATTTTCCGCCTTATAAACTTGGTGGCCATTTTTCTCTAACATTGCCGCCAGTTTATAAACTTCAGTTGGAGAATCATCGACAATTAATATACGAGCCATATTTTCCTCTTTTCAGTATCAGTAACCACTACTGTTATAATTATGCTTCTACAGGTATGAATGACGGCACATGCACCTTGATTGCACCTATGAGCTCTTCCTTGCTAAAGGGCTTGGTCAAGTATTGGTCTGAACCCACTATTCGTCCCTTAGCTTTGTCAAAGAGCCCATCCTTGGATGAAAGCATAATTACAGGTGTTGACCTAAATGCAGCGTTGTTCTTAATCAGCGCGCATGTTTGATACCCGTCCAAGCGCGGCATCATAATATCAACAAAAATAATATCGGGGTGCGTATCTGCAATTTTTGCTAAGGCATCAAAGCCATCAACAGCCGTGATCACATCACAACCTACTTTTTTCAGCAAAGTTTCTGCAGTGCGACGAATCGTCTTTGAATCGTCGATAACCATAACCTTTAAGCTCACTGAGTTTTGTTCCATCTTCGCCCTACCATTATTGGTGCGTCGTTACTGTGAACGATTGCTGCACTGTTATTTCACAAGCAGTCCATGACATACTTGTCAAAACAGCTCCTTTTTAACACACATTTTTACTGCATTCCATCAACCTTGGACAAACAAAGCTTTTTATTGACCTATGCCTAGCTCTGGCTGCGCCACTTAGTCCGCTCTTGTTAAAGCCTTTAAAATCAGCGCATCATACTACATCGTTTATAATTTATCGGAGTACCACTTATGACTATTCGCCTTGGCATTGTCATGGATCCCATTGATCGTATTTCATTCAAGAAAGACAGCTCTCTCGCCATGTTACTTGCGGCGCAAGCACGCGGCTGGGAACTCTATTACATGGAACAAAAAGATCTGTATCAATCCATGGGGCAAGCAAAGGCGCGTATGCGACCCATGCGTGTATACCATAATCCCGAACACTGGTTCGATTTAGAAGCCGAAACTGATACCCCCTTAGCATTTCTTGACGTCATTTTGATGCGCAAAGACCCGCCCTTCGATAACGAATTTGTTTACAGCACGTATTTACTCGAGCAGGCAGAACATGCAGGAACGCTTATTGTTAACCGACCACAAAGCTTGCGCGACTGCAATGAAAAATACTTTGCTACCTTATTTAACCAGTGCACACCACCCACTGTGGTTGCCCGACGCAGCGACATTCTGCAGGACTTTGCCAAAGAGCACCGTGACATCATTCTCAAACCGCTCGATGGCATGGGCGGCTCTTCCATTTTCCGCCACCGCGAAGGTGACCCCAACCTATCAGTCATCTTAGAAACATTGACCGCACACGGCAGTCAACAAATTATGGCCCAGCGTTATATCCCTGAAATCAAGGATGGCGACAAGCGTATTCTTATGATTGACGGCGAACCCGTGCCTTATTGCTTGGCGCGCATCCCCGCCCATGGCGAAACCCGCGGCAACCTTGCTGCAGGCGGACGCGGCGAAGCCAGACCGCTAACCGAGAAAGATCGCTGGATAGCCGCACAAGTAGGCCCCGAGTTACGCAAACGTGGTTTGTTTTTTGTTGGCCTGGATGTGATCGGTGACTACCTGACTGAAGTGAATGTCACTAGCCCAACCTGTATTCGCGAAATCGACGCCGCTTACGACACCAATATTGGCGATCAACTGATGCAATCTATTGCCGACAAACTTAGCCAGCGCTAACGCATTACACATTAAAGGAAGCATCAAGGTGCAGAGCCGTCCTTCCTCGCAGCGGCACATGCACCTTTGCGCTTGGATGCGAACTATGCAGCATTGTCACTGCAAGCAAATAGATATTTTTTCAGTTTCTAGGCAAACTTAACCCATTAGCGATTAACGTATTAGCATTACATACTTCTTAGGTGTTTCTAAAATCAATGAGTACGCTTTCCACCATTGACTATCCCCCTGAAACTGAAGCCACTGGGCGGCTTAGTTTTACCCTCGCCATCGCTGCTTTACTGCATCTGGCCGTTATTTTAGGCGTGAACTTTACCGTCGAAGATTTGCCATCCATGAGCAAAGGGTTGGAAGTAACCTTGGCAATCATAGCGAATGAAAAGGCTCCCCAGGAAGCAGACTACATTGCTCAAGTCAGCCAACAAGGCAGCGGAACTTTAGAGCACGAAGCCACACCCACCACCGACATCAAACCCATCATCCAGGACAACCAGTTTAATGAAGTCAGCATTGATAGCACGCTTGAGCCACCTGAGCCTGTCGTTGTTGCGGACCCTGTAATCAGCACCCTGCACGAACGTCCAGAAAAAGTCGTCCAAGAAACCAAGGTGCAAGAAAAAATGCAGCCCACCCGAGCGGCCCCCCTGCTTGACCGCGAACAACTGGCCATGGATATCGCCAGCCTTGAAGCCGAATACCATCGAGTACGCCAAGAAAGCACTAAACGCCCGCGGATCAGCCGGCAAAACACTGCTGCTACTAAGCGTGATATCAGTGCTTGGTACCGAGATACTTGGCGCAAAAAAGTCGAACGCATCGGCAATCTAAACTACCCCGATGAAGCTCGTCGTAAAGGTATCTATGGTAGTCTACGTTTACTTGTCGTGATTCGCAGTGATGGCACAATCGCTGAGTTGGCAGTTATGCAATCATCGGGCGAACCCGTTCTTGATGAGGCAGCGCAAAGAATAGTACGTCTTTCAGCTCCATTTGCTCCATTTACTGGTGAGATGGCCTCTAAATTTGATCAAATAGAGATTATTCGTACTTGGCGCTTTGGTCGCGACGACTACCTCACCAGTCATTAATATAGCTGCCGCTAGTTTGCCATCAAAGGGTTTGCAAGCTAAGCCCGGCGTGTCCAAAGCTGTTTCAGGTAATTCAACATTAGCCAGTCTCGCAGTCTTTCACTTATTTTTTGAGTATTTGTTATGTCAGTTCACAGCTACTTATCCGATCATTTCTTGATCGCCATGCCCAGCCTAGCCAACTCCTTTTTTGGTGAGTCGCTAATTTATTTGTTTGAACACAGCGCAGAAGGCGCCATGGGTATCGTTATCAACCAAGTCAGCGGCTTAAGTCTTGCCGAGGTTTTGGAACAGCTGCACCCTGAACAACTCGCCGCAGCTCATACCCGAGACATCCCTATTTATACTGGCGGGCCCGTACAAATGGAGCACGGCTTTGTGCTCCACCCTAATGGACATAATTACCAGCAAACAGCTACTATAGGCGCCTTCAGTCTAACCACCTCCCGCGACATTTTATCCAGTATTGCGGAGGGTACAGGCCCAGAAAAACACCTGATTGCGCTAGGCTATTCTGGCTGGGGCGCAGGTCAACTTGAAGGCGAGCTCAAGGATAATGTCTGGTTATCCTGCCCAGCCCAGCCGTCCATTATTTTCGATACACCTGCCGATGAGAAACGCGCAGCCGCAGCTGCTACCCTAGGTATTCAACTGAGCCAGTTAAGCCATCATGCCGGAAACGCTTAAGTCCTTTAAATTGCTGCTGGGTTTTGATTACGGCACCAAGCAAATTGGCGTTGCTGTAGGTCAGGCACTCACGCAACAGGCTCGCCCCTTAACCACTTTAAAAGCACGCGATGGCATCCCGAACTGGGAAGAAATTGCGGCTCTTATTAAAGAGTGGCAGCCCGATGCTTTGGTCATTGGTCTGCCACTCAACATGGACGGCACTACCAACGCTATGTGCACACGTGCGCAAAAGTTTTCTCGGCGTTTAAATGGCCGCTTTAACCTCCCCGTTTACACTCATGATGAACGACTGACCACCTATGCGGCCAAAGGTGAACAGATGCGCACGCATGGCACGCAAACCAATTACCGCGAAAACCCTGTCGACGCATTAGCCGCTACATTACTTTTGCAAGGCTGGCTAGAGCAAAACCTGAATTAACAGGTTATAGTTGCCAGCAGCATAAAGACGTATTTTCAACCATTTAAGGAGTCCTGCCTTATGCTCCCGCAACCCGACCTACTGATCAGCTCTATTGCGCAACAACTGCAGCAGCAACTGGCTGAAAAAGGAATTGAGAACCCACAGTTTATTGGCATCCATACCGGCGGTGTCTGGGTAGCCAAAGCACTGCTAAAAGCGCTAGGCGCAGACAACCCACTGGGCGAGCTTAATGTGTCATTCTATCGTGATGATTTCAGCCGTACCGGTCTGCACCCACAAGTGCGCCCCTCCCAGCTGCCTTTTGAAATCGAAAACCAACATCTGGTGCTAATTGATGACGTATTGATGAGTGGTCGCACCATACGCGCAGCACTGAACGAGCTGTTTGACTATGGCCGTCCCGCCTCAGTAACGCTGGTGTGCCTGTTAGATTTAAATGCGCGCGAGCTCCCCATACGTCCAGATATTGTTGGAGAAACTCTTTCCCTTGCGCAAAATCAGCGGGTAAAATTAACCGGCCCCGAGCCCTTAGCCATAGAACTGAAAACTCTAGGAAGCACTGAATAGACTTCTAAACCACGAGACACAGCCAATGACCCCCTCAACAAAATGCCCGCTGCAACTCAATGAACATGGTCGCCTGCGCCACTTCCTTTCTCTTGATAGTTTATCCGCCGAACTGCTCACTGAAATATTAGACACCGCTGATTCGTTTTTAGAAGTGGGCGCCCGCGCTGTGAAGAAAGTCCCTTTAATGCGTGGGATGACGGTGTGTAACGTTTTTTTTGAAAACTCGACCCGCACCCGCACCACCTTTGAGCTGGCTGCTAAACGCTTATCAGCCGACGTAATCACCCTTAATGTCTCCACATCCTCCACCAGCAAAGGCGAAACCCTAACCGATACCTTGCGCACGCTCGAAGCCATGGCGGCTGATATGTTTGTGATTCGCCATGCTGACTCAGGCGCGACACATTTTATCGCCGAACACGTTAGCCCCAATGTAGCCATTATTAACGGTGGTGATGGACGGCACGCGCACCCGACACAGGGCATGCTGGACATGCTCACGATTCGCCGACACAAAGGTGACTTTAGCCAGCTAAAAGTAGCGATCGTCGGTGATATCCTGCATTCGCGGGTTGCCCGCTCCAATATGCTGGCGTTAAAAACTCTTGGCTGCCCAGATATCCGTGTTATTGCCCCTAAAACACTGCTGCCTATTGGTATTGAGCAATATGGCGTTAATGTCTACACCAATATTGAGCAGGGTCTAAAAGACGTCGATGTCATCATTATGTTGCGCCTGCAACGTGAACGTATGCGCTCAGGCTTGCTACCCAGCGAAAGCGAGTTTTATCGTTTGTTCGGCCTAACCGAACAACGCCTAAGCTTAGCTCACCCAGAGTCCATCATCATGCACCCGGGCCCCATTAATCGTGGCGTAGAGATTGAGTCATCAGTGGCTGATTGCCCTAGAGCGGTCATTCTTAACCAGGTTACCTACGGCATCGCTATACGCATGGCCGTCTTATCAATGGCCATGAGCGGGCAAAACGAACAGCGTCAACTCAATGCTGAAAAACAGGAGGCTAACTAATGCGTATACAAATAAGCGGTGCACGCCTCATTGATCCTAGCAGCGGTCTGGATCAGGTTAGTGACCTATTCATTGAGCAAGGAAAAATCATCGCCATTGGACAAATGCCGCGCGGCTTCTCAACCGAGCGCCTTATTAATGCACAAGGCTGGGTTGCTGCTCCAGGTTTGGTAGATATCAACGCAGCTCTACGTGAGCCCGGCTATGGACGTAAAGGCAATATCGCAAGCGAAACTCGCGCGGCGGCGGCTGGCGGTGTGACGAGCCTATGCTGCACTCCCAACACCAAGCCTATTTTAGACACCCCAGCAGTCGCTGAGCTGATTTTAGATCAGACGCGCGACCATGGTTCGTGCAAAGTTTTTCCTCTCGGTGCATTTAGCCAAGGTTTAGCCGGCGAGCAACTTGCTGAGCTGGTTACCCTGCGTGATGCGGGCTGTGTGGCTTTCACTAACGGCCTAAACAGCTTCACCAATAACCGCTCCTTGCGCCACGCCTTAGAGTACGCTGCCACCTTTGACCTAACCGTTATTTTCCACCCGCAGGATCGCGATCTTGCTGAAGGCGGAATCGCACACGAAGGCCCCATGGCCAGCTTCCGTGGTTTAGCCGGCATACCAGAAACCGCTGAAACCATAGCTTTAGCGCGTGATTTGCTGCTCGTCGAACAAAGCGGTGTACGTGCGCACTTCAGTCAAATCACTACCGTGCGCGGTGCCCGACTGATTGCTAAAGCACAGGCCCGTGGCGTGCCGGTTACCGCAGACGTGGCCATGTACCAGCTGATTCTCACTGACGAAGCTTTGATGGACTTCTCCAGCCTTTATCATGTGCAACCACCCTTGCGTTCAGTCGCTGACCGCGAAGGCCTGCGTGAAGCCGTACGCTCTGGCGTGATTAGTGCCATTGCCAGCCACCACCAACCTCACGAAGCGGACGCCAAACAAAACCCCTTTGCTGACACAGAGCCCGGAATTAGCAGCATTGAGTTACTGCTACCACTGGCATTAAGTCTGGTCGAGGAAGGCGTTTTCGATTTGCCAACAGCCCTGGCGCGACTCACCAACGGCCCCGCCTCTGCCATGCGCCTCAACGCCGGCACACTGAACGTTGGCGCTAATGCGGACATCGTTATTTTTGACCCGCAGGGGCAAACTCTCGTCGGTGAGGACTGGTACTCCAAGGGTGCAAACTGTCCTTTTATAGGCCACTGCCTCCCGGGCGCTGTGCACTATACTTTGGTCAATGGTCGCATCACCCACAAAAGAGCCTAAATTTAACTTTTTATAAGCCCACCACACCCAGCTTGTCAGATGTATTACTCTTTATCTGACAAGCTGGGCAATGGTTTTTTGCAGCCAAGTTACGCCTAACCGCAACATGACACCTCACTTATAGTGCTCACGCACAACTCACAACACCAGCACCCTCCGACCTAAGCAAATGACTCCTAACGGGAAAGCATTTTTTTTCACAGAAAAAATCACTTGCAGCATCTAAATATTAAAGTAATATCAAAACCGATAAAAATGCTAGCAAAGGAAATATATAGTGAAGAACACGTGTTTTTTACTCGGCTGCGCGCTCATTTTGCAAGGCTGCGTGCTAATGGAAAAGTTTGACGACAGCACAGCAGCCCACTTTGATCGCGACAAAGCAATTAGTGAGTTGTCCGAAGAAATCTCCACCATAGGCTATGATCGTCAAGAACTCATTCCCGGCATAGATGGTTTTTTAAATACGGCCGCCTCACTGCTCGAACGCCAAGCTGCAGTAATGGCTGAATATCGCACCGTCACTGATAGCCACACCGACGTACAAGCCTTCCTTAGTGCCAACCGAATCATTGCTAACGACCCCCAACGCCTGCAACAAGCTATCGATGAGTTTGATGCTGGAGCGCAAAATCAGGATGAAAAAATCGGCCCCAAAATTAAAGAATACAAACAAGCCACCAGCAAAATCAGTGAAGCCAACGCTAAAATGACTACCGAGATTCTGTTCGAGCTGGCTCAGAGCGCAATCATCTTGTCAGAACATTCCAACGAAGTGGCAGCCGCCACTGGATTAAGCATGCTAAGCAGTTTCTCTAAAAATAACAATTTCCTCTCCGGACTGAACGCCAACAGCCTCTCCAATAACGCTAACAGCAACAACACAAATCAGGAAACAGAGCCAACCCTAGAGCCTGCAGACATTGGCCAAGCGTTATTAAAAGCCAAAAAACAAATCCAACTGGCTAACAAAGCTAACCGACTGATTGACGTGGACAAAAAGACCATTGCCGCTATCGAGAACCTCGAACGCGAACTGGCTGCTAAGTAAAAAGCACGCACTAGGACATAAGGATTAGCCTCAGCTTGATGAAAAAATGCACTCTGGATTCTCAACATAACAGCCTAGATGGTGATGCTGCGCTACCAAGATACCGCGCGCAGTACTTCATGCACTGGTGTATGCAGAGCTTACTTGCTGCTCTGCTGTTCACTCATACAGGTCTGTTCGCTGCCAACATGCCTGACTGGGTATTCGCCCCAATCCAGCTCAACACCAGCCATGTGGTGTTTGCAGGTGCTGGCGAGTCTTATGAAGCAGCACAGCTCAATGCTCTGGCAACCCTGATGACTCAGCTCAGCAGCCAGGTGCAAACCAAACAAGACTTAACGCTCAGCAAACAAGCCGGGCAAAGCCAACACAGCTTTACCGAGCACACAGCCGTACAAACGCTTACTCTGGATATCAATGGTTTGGAGGTTGTGCAGCAATACCAGCATGCGGGTGAGTTTGCAATTCAGTTGAGCGTTACCCGTCAGGCCTTGGAACGTACTTTGCTCGATCGTATCACCGAGCAAACCCAGCTCGCAGCGCCCCACCCGCAACCTAAAAGCACTATCCTTTGGGCGCTGCAAAACAAAAACAGAATTGCGCAGGCGCAGCGTTACGAGCGCGCACTGGCTGGACTTAAATACGACACCCGCACACAACGCCAACAGCTGCAGCAACAAAGCCAACTCGCTAATCGCGCACTGCAAAATGCAGGGATTCGTATTATTCACCCACACGATCTGCAATCACTCGCGGCTGCTCTAGCCAAACAGTTTCCCAGCTCCACAGACGAGCACTTCTGGCTCAAGGTTGAGCAACGCTCCTTCACCGCCAAATCTTCGCAGAACCTACTGCACCGCTTAGTGGTTAATCTGAGCCTGCTGGATGCTCAACAACCCTTTAGCCCCTACTTAAACCAAGAAGTTACGGTGATTGGTGCTGGTAACACAGCTGATGCTGCCGCCCAAGATGCCCAAAGAAAACTTCTAGACTATGTTAGCCAAGACTTATCAGTCTGGTTTTTTGATTAAGGAAACACCATGCGCAATACATTTATGCTAGCGACCGTGCTAGTAGTCATCGCAAGCGTAGCAGGTTGTAAAACAGTTCAACCTGCCTCGCAAACCTCAACCTCGCAGCCAAGTAATCGCGCCTCTAGCGCTGTAGTCGCCAAAGGGGCGCATACATTTACTGATAACGACATTCAGGTGCCAGCTTTCTTTAATACACAGGGGCTGGATAACTGCACCTTTAATCCAGCCAACGAAAACGAGAACTGTCCACTGCGCAAACCCATTGTACGTATGTACTTTTCTGGCACTGATGTTGGCGGTGAGGGTCTAGGCGTTGATGCACTGCGAAAGTATGACGACAAACAATTATTATTAATGCTGGAAAATCAGTTTGCTGGCATTAACCGCTTCCGCATTATTACGCGCGATGATGATGTTATCGCACAAGAACAACAAACATTCCTTGAACAACAAGGTGCCACTGCCTTAGCTACGCGCGCAGTTCAGCAACGTGTATTACAGCCTGACTTTATCGTCAAAATTGATACCCTACGTACCGTAAAAAACGAAGGCAGTATCAGCGGCTGGATGGACTACACCCTAGAACTGACAGCAGCGACACTCAACCCCTTTACGCGCGAGCTGATGTCACACCCGAACTTGGGCAAAATTCGTGTTAAATCAGAAGACGTGCGCGACCGTAACGAGCTTAAGTACGTCATGGCCAATAACCGCCACGTGACTGGCTTTCGCTACTTTGATAGCGCCCACGTCAACAGCGTAATTAACGATATGGGCTCACGCGGTATCGATATTTTACTCACACGCATGCTCTCGGAAATGCCGGCCACAGCACAGGTGCTAGGAATTCGTGACGGACAAGTAAGCTTAGATCGCGGACAAGACGCTGGCGTATTACCCGGCGAAACTATGATTATTTTCCAATACGAAGCAGGCTTTGTTGAGCCCATTGGCGTGGCCCATGTTAACCCATCGCGCAATAGCGCCACTGGACAAATTACCCGTTGGAAGCAAAGCAGTACTGCACGTGATGTGCGCAAGAAAAGCCAAAATGCCATTTACCGTCCAGCACCCGGTACCAAGATTTTTGCTGTATCCGTTGGCACGCCTGAAAAATTCTTGGATACGCGCACATGAGAAAAACAAGTCTAGCCCTGCTGCTTAGCTTATCCTGCTCAGCGCTGGCGGATGTTTCCATCTCTAAACAAGGTGACATCGTCGCTGACGTGTGCGTCTACGGGCGCGGAGAAACCGCTGTCACCTCGGCTCTGGCAGAAGGCAGCGTGGAAATTCTAGAATTTATCCGCGGCAGCACACTCTACGCTGACAGCATGAGCCAAGAACAGCTAGCTGGTAACCAAGACACCATCAACTGGTTATCGCGCCTGCGCTCTATGCAACAAGAAGGACTGTTTACGCAATCACTGCCCGTGACCTATTCACGCCCTCGTTTGCAAGGCAGCGACACCTGCTTGGAAGTTACCTTAGCGCGCTCTGCCAGCCTAGATTCCGGCGCAGACACGGATGGTGTTGACTGGTCGCAAGCCGAACAAACCGCGACGGTCGTTGTAACCGGTGAAGGCTGGCCAGATCGAAAAAACAACCTTTCTGCCCGCAATGCTGCTGAGTTAGATGCCCTCAAGCGTGCGGTATCACAAGTAGTAGGGGTGTGGATTAACCAACAGCGCAGCCAGTTTAATTCCTCTGAATTTGGCTTGTTCAACGGTCAAGACAAAGAAAACCTACAAGAAATCATCTCCCAGCAATTACATACCCGCTCTTCAGGCATGGTCAAAGAATGGACGCTGCTTAGCAGCAAAGACCTAGCTAATAATGGTGTGGAAGTAACCATTCAGGCGGTAGTTGAGCGTCAACAAGTCATTGGCGCCAGCCGTGATATTCTGGCGGCCATTGGTTCGCCACGAGTACGAGTCGATGCGCCCGAGAGTATCAAAAACACATTGATGGATTGGCTTAGCTCACAAGGAATTGAAGTTGATAATCAGGCTAATTTAGTATTGCACGCCGAAGCTAAGCTCATGGCTCGGGACAACAACAGCCGCCTAGCGCTCACCACCATTGTTAAAGACCTGTCCGGCAATCAATATTCGTATTGGGAAAATGACAGCAGCATTATTGCCCTACCCAACGGACCAGACGCAGAGCGTAATTTGGTCGATGTGCACCTTGCTGTACCTGAACAAGCACAAGCACTGAAGCAAAGTCTGCAAAAAGGCTTTACCAATATCGTCTCTCAGGGTGGTTTGGTTCATAAAGTGATCATTAGCCAGCGCTATCTAGCCAGCCCTGAAAAAGTTCAGGCGCTGATGGCAACCATTGGCGGTGCATCCAACGTGGTTACCCATGCCAATAGCCGCGCTGTCACCGTATCACTGCGTTATCCAGACAGCACGAGTAATTTAGCTGCCGCCGTTAGCCAAAGCTTACAACCCATACTTAGCACCGATTTGCCCACAGCGCAGGTGCGCAACGAATATGAAATTGTCTTTCAATAAACAACATTTAGGATGTTACTCATGAAAAAAACACTACTAGCAGCACTCATTGCTTTTTCCGCTCAGGCTGCCCATGCAGAAGACTTTGATCTGACCGACTTAGTACCCGCACGTGCTGACAGCAATATTGCTGCCGCCCAAGCCAACGTAACAATAACAGACAATTTGGTCATTGCTGAAAACGATAAAGATGGTGTACAGGTCGCTCACTACAGCTTGATCGAAGACGATGAGGACGGCGTGCGTATGATCCAAGTCGGCAGCGGCACGGGTATTTTGTCTATTGGCACAGCATCTTACCAAACCTACGACAATCTTAACGCCACCCTGCTCTCCAAGCGTGCCGCTTACAACCGCGCTTTCTTGGTGTCAAAAAAGCAGCTAGTAGAAAACATGCAAGGCTCAGAGCTGCGCTGCGATACGTTGGCCGACAGCACACTGAGCGGTATTGATAGCGGCACAGAAAGCCTTGCCAATATCAAAGAAGAAAGCAAACAAGCCTGTTTAGAGTCCGTACAAGGCTCCCTAGCGGGTTATGTCACCTTTGATGTACTTGACAATACCGACGACAAAACCGTGCGTGTCAGTCTGATTTCCACCCCTAAAACCCGCGCACAGATTCGTGGCAATGCCGGCGCAACCGCATTAACTAGCGATCCTAACGCGTTATTCAAGCAAGTCGTAGCCGATGTTAAAAGCGGTGTTCTGCCACCAGTAGGCGCTAAGGTAATCACCCATGCAGAAACCGGTGAAGTGATTGTTTTAGGTTACGGCTCGGCCATTAAACGCCAAAACTCTAATGCCAACATCCAGCGAAAACTGGGTGACCAAGCTAAAAAACAGTCACAAACTCTAGCCCGCTCGGCACTGATCAGCACCCTGCAAGGCAGCGAAGTGTATTGGAAAGGTGCATTTGACGAAAAGCAGGCTGAATTTACCCAGCAGTTTGAATATGAAGACCCAGCCTTAGAAGACCCGCAGCAAGCCAACAAACTGGGCGAAGAACGTACCTCTTTTGTGAACCAGTTTAGCGCTTCAGATGCCTACTATGATGTTTCTCAAGGCCAAGTACCAGCAGGCGTAAACACCCGTTCCTTTAATAGTGACGATGGCTACTGGTCCTACAGTATTGCCGTATATGCACCGAGCCTCGAAGCGACCGCCAAGCAAGCTGCACGCGAAACTAGCCGTGGTCAAAGCGGTGCCAGTCAAGGCAACACCAAGCGCATCAATACCCTCGGCGGACAAAATCAACAGTCTAGCAACCCCAAGGGAGCTTCAGGCGCCGTGTCTAATTCAGGCGATTTATAATGCTTAAGCGCACGTTACTTGCTGCGGTACTCTGTGTACCGCCGCTTAGTCTCTACGCGCAAACGCCTAGCAGTGTGTTTGAAAAAGAACTGCTAGGCGACTCCGCGCGCGTTACCACGAAGAAAGACCTGCCCACCAGCGCATGGAATATTGCCTGCCGCGAAGCACTAACCTTGCCGTTACAGCAGCAGCTTAGAGAAAAGCTTGCGGCTAAACTACAAGCCAAGGTTCCCGATCAAGTCAGCTTTATCGAAGCGCATATCGATAACTACAAATCATGGAGCCAAGGCACTTGGCTGCACTGCAAGGCCGATGTCAGCATCATTGATGAAGAAAAAAACCTCGCTGCTTTAGCGGTGCGTGCGGCTTGGATGATGGATTATGAGCAAGACAAAAAAAGTGTGAATGCGCTGGTTAAGTTTGCCATGCAGCATCCGTTCAGCTCTGCTGATGCCGTCCCGCTGATTGCCAAACTCGCCAACCCTGAACAACAGCTACGTTATCTGGATAATAATTTACGCGTTAATTCGTTAACCCTAACCCAAGCACAAGAAGCTGTTTTAGCCATATGGGCTAAAGAGCAGCGCTGGCAGGCCATGATTGATTTAGCGCAAAACTGTAACTCTGTTGAATGTCGCCGCTGGTTGCAGCAAGCAGAACAAGAAAAGGAGCAAGAAGATGCTGAAAAAGCAGATGATCTCTCTAGTTACCTGTAGCTTGCTTGGTTGGAATACCTACGCTAATGCCGCAGACATGGATGCCGAGTTCGAGAAGTTTAAACAAGCCTCACGCAGCGAATTCCAAGCTTTTCAACAGCAAAATGAACGTGAATTCGCCCAATTTGTAAAACAATGGAAAGATGCCGAGCTAAGCTTTAAAAATGAAATAAGCCAGCACTGGCCAGACGTCAAGCTGCCCGATCAGCAGCACTGGATTGAATACTCAGATGACAGGCTGCAACGGTTAATTATTGATTATGAAAACAACCAAATAGAGCTTGAGTTACTCGATCACCAGCTTTCCGATCAGCAAGGCATTGATTTAATGCGCCAGCGCATTGAGCAACTGAGCAAGAAAACAGTGTATGAGGCCGCTAAAAACGACCCTATTCATATAAACGCTGGTGTCAGTTTTGAGCAGCACTCCTTCAACGCCATGCAAACCTTACTGTCACGCAACGAAGCTGCTGAGTCAAAAAAAGCACAGCCACAGATTCAGCGCGCCGGTAAAAAAACTAGCATTACTATTAAGCTGCCAGCCGGTGCCACGCATAAGCGCGCCCAAGAGTTTGTCGAGCCCGCCGCACGTCATGCCAGTGAATATGGTTTACCGACTGAATTGGTGTTAGCTGTTATCCATACTGAATCCAGCTTTAACCCGATGGCACGCTCACACATCCCAGCTTTTGGCCTGATGCAAATTGTGCCTCAGTCCGCTGGCAAGGATATTACGGAATATCTAACCGGACGCGCTTATCTGCTTACTCCGCAACAGCTGTATAACTCGGAAAACAACATCAAGGCCGGCAGTGTGTATTTGCACCTGCTCAACAGCCGTTATTTCAAAAAGGTTACCAACGACCATAACCGCTTGTTAATGAGCATTGCTGCGTACAACACCGGCCCCGGTAACGTATCACGCGCCTTAACCGGAACCACCTCGCTGGATGCGGCAGCACGCAAAGCGAACAGCATGACACCGGAGCAGGTATATCAACGCTTGTTGCAACATTTACCCTATGCAGAAACCAAAAATTATCTAAAGAAAGTCACCGAACGCCAACACTCTTACGCCAAGTACATGGAGAGCCAATAATGAAAAAAGTACTCACTCTTGCAGCCGCTTTAGCATTAAGCGCTTGCGCCTCGAATCAACAAGCGCCGGTCGCGCCAAGCAACACCGGACCTATCGCCCATAGCACAAACGATAATGCACCTGATTGGGTATTTCTGCCTAAGTCCAACAAGGGTTTGGCCTCATCCGCCTGTGTTAACTGGTCCGGCTCAATGACCGCTGATCGCGCCCAAGCTATCGCTGCCGCACGGGCGGATTTGGCGCAACAGATTCAGGTCAAAGCCAGTGTGTTGGATAAACTTTACAGCCGCAAAACCACCAGTGGTGACAGCGAGCATGTGGGTGGAACCTTTGAGCAGGTCAGCCAGCAAATCTCTAATGAAACACTGGCCGGTAGCAAACCCGAGCAAATTTCCTTTGCCACCATCGACAGCAAAAAGTATCTCTGTGCATTAGTAGTGCTGGAAAACACCCGCGAAGTGTTTGATACGCTGGTCGACGGCTCTAACCGCAAACTCGACCCCATGTCGACCGAAGCGCTGTATGAAGAATTTAAAGCCCAAAAAGCCATGGATGAACTACGCGAGCTGCTGCAATAAAAGCAGCTCACAGCATTTCACCGGCACTAGTACGGGCTGGCACCACCCCGTTCTGTCAATCAAAAGAGCCGTGCCATCCCACAAGACATGCTCCTATAGGTCGCCCTTTTAGGGCGACATGTCAGCCTAAAGGCATGATCTACATGGACAACCACCAATCGCGCAAAAGTTGCGCTCCCACAAGATCTGGGCCAACCCACAAGCTCGAAGCCAGCCTAAAAAAGCTGTGTCAACCCCAAAAGCTGACCCAATCACAGCTGCTCGTTACTTCTGTACCACTAGGTTGTTAAACAGCAAGTCTTCAACCAAGGTTTCGCCTTCTTCGCGCTCCAGCACACTCTGGACACGCATCAAAGCGGCTCGACGTACTGCTTCCTTAGCTTCAACGCTGGCAA
This sequence comes from Thiopseudomonas acetoxidans, assembly GCF_030362935.1. NCBI lineage: Bacteria > Pseudomonadati > Pseudomonadota > Gammaproteobacteria > Pseudomonadales > Pseudomonadaceae > Thiopseudomonas > Thiopseudomonas acetoxidans. Next base: position 3,213 of record NZ_JAUCDY010000001.1, on the reverse strand, counting down.
AATCTTCATCAGTCTGCCGAGCAAACTGCATCACCAACTGATCTCTTATCAAAGGTAGATGGTATTCAACGCGCGCTACATTGTTGCTTTTGACGCGTAACGCTATATCCGCCTTATAAAATTTGAGCTTGCCACCACTGGCGTTGTAGTTACCTATCACGGCAGGCTGCAGACTAACATAGGCAGTAGTCACAGGTTCGTTAGCCCATGCAGAACCAAACACCAGCATAAAACAAAGGGTTATTAGTGCAGGGATTCTCACTCGTTCTCTCCTGTTTTCTTTTTTAACTTAGGATTAGGAAAAAACTGCACTGTCTTTCCCTGCTTTACCACTGGTTTTTTATCTTGTGGATTCACTCGCGTAGGTAACTCTAACGGCACCGAATTGCCCTGTGCATTTAACTTGTCACTAAAGCCGCAGTTGATACAGTCACGATATGGCACTTCATCAATGCGCCACATCCGAATGGTATCCATAGCTTCACAAGCAGGGCAAACCGCTCCGGCAATAAACTGTTTTTTAGGCTGTACTTTTTCGCTCATGCGTTCCACCTCGCCGATTAGGCAACTTGTCCGGTTAAACCACTGTGGCGCAATAACGCATCAGTTTCTGGCGCGCGCCCTCTAAACTCGATAAACAACTCCAGCGGCTCATAAGATCCGCCCTTGGCCAACACGCTGTTACGAAATGCTTGACCTACTTCGGGGTTTAAAATGCCTTCTTCCTCAAAGCGCGCAAAGGCATCGGCTGACAACACCTCTGCCCACTTATAGCTGTAATAGCCGGCCGCATAGCCACCGGCAAAAATATGGCTAAAACTATTAGCAAAACGGTTCCACGCCGGTGGCGTTATCACCGCTACGCGCTGACGCACGCTGTCCAGCACTTCAAGCACGCTGCGACCATCACCATGACTGCTATGCAGCTCAAAATCAAACAGGGAAAACTCCAGCTGGCGCACCATCAGCATGCCCGACTGGAAATTACGCGCAGCCAGCATTTTCTCCAGCATATCCTGTGGTAAGGGCTCTTGGGTTTGATAATGCTCAGCAATTAATGCCAAACCCTCAGGTTCCCAGCACCAGTTTTCCATAAATTGACTCGGCAACTCCACCGCATCCCAAGGCACACCATTGATACCGGATACGCCCAACTGTTCAACACGCGTGAGCATATGATGCAGACCGTGACCAAACTCATGGAATAATGTGGTCACTTCGTCGTGGGTCAACAACGCTGGATGCTCCCCTACCGCTGGCGTGAAATTACACACCAAATAAGCAACGGGCAATACCAGCTCATTTTCGCTGTTACGGAACCGATCCCGAGCACCGTCCATCCAAGCACCGCCGCGCTTATTGGCACGGGCATAGAGATCAAAGTAAAAGCGCCCAATGGGCTGTCCATACTCGCTGATGGTAAACAGGCGTACATCCGGATGCCAGCGCTCAAACGCTTGCTCTTCGTGAATTTGAATGGCAAATAAGCGCTCTACCAGTTCAAACAGACCGCCTAGCACTTTGTTGATCGGGAAATACTGGCGAATAACTTCTTCGCTGATGCTGTAGCGCTGCTCGCGTAATTTTTCGCTGTAATAACCCAGATCCCAGCTCTGCAAGTCCGCACAGCCCTGCTCAGCCGCATAGGCACGCAACTCGTTTAAATCACGCTCGGCAAACGGCTTGCTGCGCTGCGCCAAATCCTCTAAAAACGTCAACACCTGCTCGGTGGACTCGGCCATTTTGGTGGCCAGTGACAACTCGCTATAGTTGGCGTAGCCCAGTAGCTGGGCTAATTCCTGACGCAAGTTCAGCGTTTGCGTCATCACCTCGGTGTTGTCGAACTGGCTGGCATTGGGGCCTTGCTCAGAAGCGCGCGTGCTGTAAGCGGTATAGACCTCTTCGCGCAGCTCGCGCTGATCAGCATAGGTCATGATGGCGTAATAGCTGGGAAACTCTAGATTAACCAGCCAGCCGGGTAGATTTTTTTCTTGCGCGGCCTGTGCCAATTGCGCCATGGCTGATTCAGGCACACCAGCCAGATCCTGCGCATCGGTAATGTGCTTGGTCCAAGCCTGCGTAGCGTCGAGCAGATTATTGGAAAACTTACTGGATAATTCAGACAGCTGCTTTTGAATCTCGGCGTAACGTTGCTGTTTATCGACAGGTAAATCAATCCCCGACAAACGGAAGTCTCTTAACTCATTTTCTAGCACTTTACGCTGGGCATCACTCAATTGCTGTGCTTGAGCGTTGTTAGCGATTTTTTGATAGGCGGTAAAAAGCTGTTTATTTTGCCCCAGCTCTGTCCAGAACTCGGACAGCTTGGGCAAGCAGGCTTCGTAAGCGAGGCGAAGTTCAGGACTATTACACACTGAGTTTAAATGACTTACCGGACCCCACGCCTTGCTTAAGCGTGCTGATATTTCATCCATGGGTAAAATTAAGTTGTCCCAGTTGAGCCTGTCTTGCTGCGCCAGTAACTCAGCAATTCGCGCACGGCTGTCTGCCAGCAGCTGGTCAATCGCTGGCTCAACATGCTCGGGTTTAATTTCTGAAAAAGGTGGTAAATCAAAATCTTGCAACAACGGGTTTTGGCTCACTGACACGGCAACACCTATGGTTTAACTGGCTTTAATGTTGACCATTTTAGTACAGATTGAAGGTTCTGTGTTGATGCAATTGCTTAACCGCTACAGCCTTAGCTGAGCCAACCCACAAGACATGCTCCTGTAGGTTCCACTTTAGGGCGACATGTTAGGGTTGCCGGCATTGTGTCAGCTTCTTCTGTAAGGGTCGCCCTTCAGGGCGACATGTCAGCCTGAAGGCAGACCTTGTATCTCTCTTGGAGCTGAGGTTAGCTACCTCTGTTCCGGTGAGTCTGGTGATGTTGATTCCGACCTTAGCACTTGATGCTGTCCTGTAGATGAACGCCCAGACTCTTTTATTCTCATACATTGAATGGTATCCAAGCACCTGTTTTCAGTGATGCTGTATGTACAAGGGGAGTGAGAGATGCATTATATCGGTATTGATGTCAGTAAAGCGAAGCTCGATTGTTGCTGGCTACGTGATGTAGAAAAAAATAAGTTCAAAACCAAAGTATTTAAGAACAGTGCCACAGACTGTAACGCGTTGAATACATGGCTAAAAGCACAGACAAAGGCTGAGCCTGATGAGATTACCGTGTTGATGGAGGCAACCGGTATCTAC